>JAFXQI010000042.1 GCA_017527155.1 Kiritimatiellia bacterium | reverse complement strand
GCCGCCGCGCCCGCGGCCCCCGCCGCGCCCGCCCCCTCCCCCGACGACGGCCTCGACAAGATCGCCGCCCCCCTCGTCGGCACCTTCTACCGCGCCTCCTCCCCCGACGCCGACCCCTTCGTCAAGGTCGGCAGCACCGTCACCAAGGACACGGTCGTCGGCATCATCGAGGCCATGAAGGTCATGAACGAAATCAAGGCCGAGACGAGCGGCGTCATCAAGAAGGTGCTGGTGGACAATGCGATGGCCGTTCAGTACGGGCAGCCTCTGTTCCTGGTCGGCAAGGCCTGAGGCCCGCCCCGCCATGTTCAAGCGCATCCTGATCGCCAACCGCGGTGAAATCGCCGTCCGCGTCATCCGCGCCTGCCGCGAGATGGGCATCCATACCATCGCCGTCCACTCCCAGGCCGACGAGTCCTGCCTCCACGTGCAGCTCGCCGACGAGTCGGTCTGCATCGGCGCCGCCCCCGCCTCCGAAAGCTACCTCAAGATCCCCAACATCATCAGCGCCGCCGAAGTCACCGGCGCCGACGCCATCCACCCCGGGTTCGGCTTCCTGTCCGAGAACGCGCACTTCGCGGAGGTCTGCGAGGAGTGCGGCATCGCGTTCATCGGCCCCTCCCCGCGCAACATCCGCGAGATGGGCGACAAGTCCCGCGCCCGCGACATGATGCGCGCCGCCGGCGTCCCCGTCACCCCCGGCAGCGACGGCACGGTGCCGACCGCCGACGAGGCGCTCAAGATCGCCCGCCGCCTCGGCTATCCCGTGCTCATCAAGGCCGTCGCCGGCGGCGGCGGCAAGGGCATGCGCACCGCGCGCGACGACGCCGAACTCCTGCAGGGCTTCACCGCCGCCGCCACCGAGGCGGAGCGCGCGTTCGGCAACGCCGAAGTCTACCTCGAGAAGCTCGTCGTCAACGCCCGGCACATCGAGGTCCAGCTCCTCGCCGACAACCACGGCCACGTCTACGCCCTCGGCGAGCGCGACTGCTCCATCCAGCGCCGCCACCAGAAGCTCCTCGAAGAGACCCCGTCCCCCGCCCTCTCGCCCGACCGCCGCAAACGCCTCCTCAAGGCCGCCGTGCGCGCCGCCAAGGCGTGCGGGCTGCGCAACGTGGCGACGATCGAGTTCCTGTGGGACGAGGACGCGCACGAGTTCTACTTCATGGAAATGAACACCCGCATCCAGGTCGAGCACCCCATCACCGAGGAAGTGACCGGCGCCGACCTGCTGCAGCTCCAGATCCGCGCCGCGGCCGGGGAGGAATTCCGGTTCCGCGACGCCGACTTCGAGCCGCACGGCCACGCCATCGAAGTGCGCATCAACGCCGAGAACCCCTACAAGAACTTCACGCCCGCCCCCGGCCTCATCCAGGCCGTCCACTTCCCCGGCGGCCCCGGCATCCGCATCGACTCGCACATCTACTCCGGCTACGAAGTCCCCCCCTACTACGACAGCATGCTCGGCAAGATCATCGCCCGCGGCCGCACCCGCGAGGAAGCCATCGTCCGCATGGCCCGCGCCCTCTCCGAATTCAAGATCGAGGGCCCGTCCACGACCGTCCCCGTCGCCCAGGCCCTGCTCGCCGACGTCCGCTACCGCAACGGCGAATACAACACCCACTTCCTCGAATCCTTCATGGACGACGTCTTCTCCGTCTCCTGACCCTCCCCCCCGATGCCCCCGTCCGACGCCAGCTGGTCCCCCGCCCGCACGGCGCTCGAACAGCGCATCGAGGGCGTCCTCTCCCGCCTCGCCGAAGACCCGCGCGCCGCCGGGGAACGCCCCGCGCCCGCGCGCACCGTCGTCATCGGCGGCGGCACCGGACTCTCCACCATCCTCGGCGGCCCCGACCCCGACGGCTTCGGCACCCGCGGCATCATGCGCGAATTCGCCTGCGTGCAGGTCGGCGTCTGCACCACCGACGACGGCGGCAGCACCGGCGAGCTCGTGCGGCGCCTGCCCATGATCGGCATCGGCGACTTCCGCAAGGTCATGCTCTCCATGATGGACCCCGCCCGCCTGGCCCGCCGCTACGGACCCGGCATCCCCGCCGCCGTCCTCCTCCAGCGCGTCTTATCCCACCGCTTCGGCGACCGCCCCCCGACCGCCGCCGAATGGAAAGACCCCCTCCGCGTCCTCCCCGCCGACGCCTCCCGCAGCGCCTCCCCCGCCCTCCGCCGCGCCCTCGCCGCGCTCGCCGGGCCCCTACCCGCCGCCGTCCGGCGCCGCCTCTTCGTCCCCGGCCACTGCTTCGGGAACCTCCTCATGGCCGCCGCCATCTTCCGCGCCGCCGCCTTCCGCACCGACCGCGCCCCGTCCGCCGCCGCCCTCCGCCGCGGCCTCGCCGACGTCGCCACCGTCCTCTGCGTCGCCCCCGGCACCGTGCACCCCGCCACCGCCGTCCCCGGGCTGCTCGTCTACGAATACGCCAACGGCGTCAGACTCACCGGACAGGCCCTCGCCGCCCGGGAGCGGCGCGGATGCGCCGTCCGCCGCGTCGGCATCCGCTTCGCCGCCCGCCCCGCCGCCGACCCGCGGCTCCTCGCCGCCCTGCGCGAAGCCGACCTCATCGTCTACGCCCCCGGCAGCCTCTACAGCAGCATCCTGCCCGTCCTCCTCGTCCCCGGCGTCGCCGACGCCATCCGCGCCAACCGCGCCGCCGTCAAGGTCCTCGGCGCGAACCTCTGGATCCAGGAAGGCGAAACCGACCGCTCCTTCCGGCAGGAAACCCGCGGATTCTGGGTCAGCGAACTCATCGAAGCCTACGGCCGCAACATTCCCGGCGGCATCGACGGCCTGTTCGACGCCGTCCTCTCCGCCAGCCTCGACGCCGTCCCCGCCAGCATCATCCGCAACTACGCCCTCGAAGACAAACACCCCATCCACCTCGACCGTTCCCGCGTCGCCGCCCTCGGCGTCCTCCCCGTCGAAGCCAGCCTCTTCCACCACCTCCACTGGCGCCGCGACGTCATGCTCCACCACGACGCCGCCCGCTTCGCCGCCGCCCTCCGCACCCTCTACGAAGAACTCTCCGCCTCCCCCCGCCCCGCCCGCCCTCGCCCCCCCGCTCTCCCGGCAGTCCCGCGCCAAGAGGTCCCGCGCCGCGGCGGAAACGCCGCGGTCCCCTCCCCCCTCGCCACCGACGCCCCCACCGCCTTTTCCCGCATGGAGTCCTGCCGCACCGCCCTCTCCCGCATCCCCGTCTCCCCCCCCACCCTCCGGCCCCTCCTCGAAGACTTCCTCTGGAAGCACGCCGACATCCTCCCCTCCCACCTCGCCCGCGTCCGCCGCATCCGCGTCGTCCCCGCCGACCGCTGGACCCGCAGCCAGGAATGGGACAACATCCAGGGCTACTACGATCCCGCCACCTCCACCATCAACCTCCACGCCCAGGCCCTGGCCACCCCGCAGACCCTGATGGCCAACTTCGCCATCGCCCTCGGCGAATCCCTCCTCGGCGACTACATCGACGAAAAACGCTGGCTCGACGACCCCTCCGCCGCCTGCCGCGTCTACGAAATCCGCCTCCGCCCCGCAGGCGCCCGCCACTGCTTCTTCGGCGACCGCGACCTCGCCGAAGGCCTCCACCTGTCCCAGATGCAGCCGCGCCCCGGCGAGCCCCTCCGCTGGTGGCGCGCGGTTCCCCGCGATACCGGCTTCCTGCCCTGCGGCATCTTCTTCGGCCTCGCCTACGCGTGGTACCTCGACAACCGCTACACCCCGTCGCTGGACCTGGAAATGGAGATGCTCCACTGGCCCCCCGCCAGCCTTCTCCCCTACCAGAACCGCATCCGCATCCGCCACCGCGCCGTCGTCCGCTTCTTCCGCACCCGCGTCTTCGCCCCCTAGCGCGGTTTGGAGCGGGTCGAGAAATACCGTGGTCGCCCCGTGACAGGGGCCTGGCAGGGCGAGCACTCCGTGCGAGCCTCAGAGGCGCAAGGAACGGCTCGCTCGGAGAGCTCGCCCCCACCAGTCTGGAAGGCGAAACAGGAGCTGTACTGTTTCTTGAACCGCTCAAAGGAACAGGGGGGCCTCCATCCATCGTCCCTCCGGGCATTTCCACCGCGGACGCGCAGAAGCGCGTCCCTCCCCGTGGAGAACGCACCGGGAGGGTCGCGCTTCCGCGCGACCTTGTGGTGGAAAAACGTCCGGTTTCCCCCGCGGACGCGCAGAAGCGCGTCCCTCCCCCTGGAGAACGCACCGGGAGGGTCGCGCTTCCGCGCGACCTTGTGGTGGAAAAACGTCCGGAAAGCTGCAGGAAAAGAGGAAGCCCCCCATTCCCCGCTGGAACCGCCGGCTTCGCGCGTTTCTCCCGCATCCCGGGCCATCGGACCAATCGGAGTTTTCCCCCGTCCTCCCTCTCCGCTTCCGGGCTTGCACCTTGCACAAAGCGGGATGCCCTCCGCTCCATTCCTCCCCGCTTTTTCGGCTTTCCTCCGCGCGCGCGTGGGGGTAAAATCGAAAGCATGAAAGCCATCCGTATTGTCCGCCGTGCATTGACCCTTTCCGCCCTTTTCGCCGTGGCCGTGCCATGGTGCGCGAAGGCCCAGATCGAGGAAGAAGGCGACGTGGCCGACGATCCGCCGCCGTTCGAGGTGCCGGACGTTTCGGAGGCGGATTTCCCGTTCGCGCCGCCGGCGGATTTCGCGGGGTTCGTCCCCATCCACCAGCTGGAGATGGAGGCGCATCCGGACGGGCAGACGGCGGCGCAGCGGCGCAAGGCGCTCAGGGCCGTGCCGAAGAAGTCGGTCATCACGCCGCGGGCCACCGGCATCGCGGACGGGGCGCGCGTGCTCGGGTGGCATCCCTACTGGGCCGAGGCGGGGGATTATCTCTCCTATGACTACTCCAACCTGACCCACGTCGCGTATTTTTCCGCCGAGGTCGGGAGCGCCGGAAGCATCTCCAGCCTCCATGGGTGGAACACGGATCCCGTCGTCGAAACCGCGCATTCCAACGGCGTGAAGGTTCTCCTCACGGCGACGCTCTTCGGCGAGACCGCCAACCACGCGCTGCTCACCAACAGCGCGGCCTGCACGAAGCTGATCACCAATCTCGTCGCGAAAACCACGGCACGCGGCGGGGACGGGATCTGCATCGACTTCGAGTCGGTCGGGTCGTGGTCGGGGGCGACGAAGGCGCTGACGGCGTTCATGAGCAATCTCGTCGCGAAGGCGCACGCGGCCAACCTGGAAGTCTCGATCTGCCTGCCGTCGGTGGACTGGTACGCGGACTTCGCGGTCGGGGAGTACGAGAAGATCGGCGTGGATTACTCGATCATCATGGGCTACGACTATTATTATGCCGGTTCCGCCACGCCCGGGCCCGTCGCGCCGCTCTATTCGTCGGCACAGTGGCAGGGGGCATCCTCCTGGTGCAGCGTGGACTATTCGACCCGCTATTATCTCAACAAGATGACCAACGCCGCCCACCTCATGCTGGCGGTGCCCTACTACGGCCGCCGCTGGAAGTCCGCCACCACCAGCATCGGCTCGAAGTCCTGCGGCTCGTCCTACTCGGCCGCCGTGACATACCCCAACGCGGTCGCCGCCGCCGAAAACCACGGGCGCCAATGGGACTCGAACGGGTCCGTCCCGTACTACGCGTACAAGTCCGGCACCAACGCCTACCAGTGTTTCTACGACGACGCGGAATCGCTCGGCCTCAAGTACGACTACGCGAAGTCCAAGGGCCTCGGCGGCGTCGGCATCTGGTGCCTGACCCACGCGCCGGAAGCGGAGGAGCTGTGGGAACTCCTCGGCGAGAAGTTCGACACCTACTCCGGCGGCGGCTCCGGCGGCGGCTCCGGCGCCAGCGCCCCCGACGCCCGCGCCACGGGCATCGGCGCCTCCTCCGCGCTCTTCTCCTGGACCCCCGCCGTCGTGGATCCCGCCGGCTACGTCGTCCAGTCCGCCCCCACGCCCGAAGGGCTCGCGGACGGCTGGTGGGAGGACGTGCCGCTCGTCTTCTCCAATTCGTTCTCCTCCGCCGAGGGCTGGGTGACGAACAACGTCACCACGACCACGCCCACCACCGTCAACGTGGCCGGCAGCGCCTGGGGGCTCCGCGGCAAGCTGGAACTCCGCCCCGGCATCACCAACTACCAGGACCCCGGCTACGTTTACCTGACGTACTCCAATTCCTACATCCAGACGCCGCCCGTTTCCGGCACTGTCACGCAGCTGGCCGTCCGCGTTCGCGCCGCCGCCGCGTCGAACTACGAAGGCCGCAAACTCCGCGTCCTGGCCGCCCCCGCCGGGAGCACCGGCTTCACCACGGTCGGCACCTACGCCTGCTCCAACGTCTCGGCCATCCTCGACTACGCCACGGCCTGTTCCATCTCCAATCCCGGCGGAACCGTTTTCCGCTTCGAAAACGTGACGACCGGGGAGCCCACGACGGTCCTGCTCCACTCCTTCGTTGCCACCGGCACGACCACCAACTGGGTCGCCGCCACCGGAACCCCCCTCGCCGACACCTGCGCGACCAACCTCACCGGCCTCTCCTCGCCCGTCAGCCTGCGCGTCCGCAACGCCTCCTCCACGAACTGGTCCGACATCGTGACGGTCACCCCCGGCATGGTACCCTCCGGCCTCGCCGCCGAGCCCGCCGCCACCAACATCGCCCTCTCCTGGACCGCCGCCCCTGGCGCCGCCGCCTACCAGGTCGACGTCGCCAGCGGCCCCTACACCAACTGGACCGCCACCTGCCCGTCGGCCTCCCTCGGGACGAACCAGTTCCTCACCGGCCAGTCCTGGTGCTACACCGGCACCGTCCGCACCGTCACGACCTCCAGCAACCTCGGCGCAGGCCCCGGCTACTGCTCCACGGCCAAATATGCGGGACACTACCTGGCCGGCCATCCCGGACAGGCTCTCCAATCGTGGGATTTCCCGCTCTACGGGGCGACCAGCGCGAACCTCTCCTTCTCCAACTGCCCGTGGAATGCCGCCAAATCCACCGTCGGCATCACCTGCTCCGTCCTCCGCGTCTACTACCGCCTCGACCAAGGCCCCTGGAACTTCCTCGGCGAGTGCCGCGCCGCCTCCACCGACGACGAAGACTGGTCCGCACAGTCCTACGACCTCCCCTATCTCGACGGCGAAACCCTCGCCGTGAAGATCGTCGCCCCCTACGCCGAACGCCACGCCGACTCCACCTCCGGCTCCCTCCGCGGCGCGGGCCTCAAGAACATCAAACTCTCCTTCTCCGGCACCACCGGCCGCTACTGCGACGCCAACCGCCCCGAAGGCTATCCCAAGACCGTCACCTCCCCCTCCGACACCATCGAAGGCCTCTCCCCCGAAACCCCATATTGGATCCGCGTCCAGGCCCTCACCGAGAACACCCGCTCCGTCTGGGTCGAGACCACCGCCACCACCACCGAGGAGACCGGCGGCGACGAACCCTCCACCGAAATCACGCCCGTATCGACCACATGGGACTTCACCGTCCCCGAAGGCTGGTCCTTGTGCGACGACGCCCTCTACAGCGGCGAAACCAACGTCAACAACCACGCGTGGAACCTCGGCAATTGCTACGTCCGGCCCACGGACGAGACGAGCGGAGACACCGGCTACGTCTACCTCTACAAACCCACCAATTCCTGGGCCACCACCCCGGCCTTCGCCGGCGTCGTCACGCAGGTGACCACCCTCTTCCGCCCCGCCTCCGCCGCGGACACCCGCCAGGCCACCCTCTACGCCTCCACCAACGGCGGCGCCAGCTTCTCCCCCGTCGGCGTCTGCGCCACGCCCCTGAAGCAGACCTACACCAACACCTTCTCCTTCTCCCCCGCGCTCGACGGCGGCGAGCACGGCGTCATCTTCTGCGCCAGCAACTCCGGCACGGCGGGGTCCATCCAGTGGCGCCGCCTGACCATCGAGGGCACCTCCACGGCCCCCGAGGAACCCGACGCCGACTCCTGGTCCCCCTTCGGCACCTCCACCGCCGAGCAGCCGCACGGGGCGCTTTCCGGCATCGTCCTCTACGTCGCCGCGGGCCACGGCTTCACCGCCAACGGCCAGACCAACGCCTGGGCGGCCGGACGCGGCATCACCTACGGCATGGTCGAGGACATGGGGACGATCGACCAGCTCAACTACTTCGCCCTGCAGGCGTGGAAGGCCGGCGCCACCGTCGTCCCCATGCGCCCGCTCGGCTACCAGACCAACGAAGTCGTCATCGACAACGTCGACACCGCCGCCTCCCTCGCCTCGCGCGTCACCTACGGCGGCAACTGGGGCAACACGTCCCAGACCGACTACTACCACGGCAAGGCCGGCGAAGTCGGCTACCGCTGGGCCAACATCTGCGCCACCGGCACCACCGCCTGGGCCTCCTTCCGCCCGTCCCTTCCCGCGGCCGGCGAATACCCCGTCTACGTCTGGGCGCGTCCCGGCTCCGACCGCGTCCCGCAGCTCTACCGTGTCCACCACGCCGGCGGCGTCACCGACGTCCGCGTCGACCACCGCCAGGTCGGCAACGGATGGGTCTGGCTCGGCAACTACTGGTTCGACGCCGGCACCAACGGCTGCGTCAACATCTCCAACTTCGCCCCCGGCTTCGACGACGGCACCGTCATCGCCGACGCCGTCCGCTTCGGCAACGGCATGGGCGACATCTCGCGCGGCACCGCCGGCAAATCCGGCTACGAGCGCGAACTCGAAGGCGCCCGCTACTGGACCCAGCGCATGGTCCTCGACTCCCAGGGCCTCCCCGACTCCATCTACAACTCCACCGCCAGCTACGACCAGGACGACAACGTCTCCGCCCCCAACCGCATGGCCTACGCCATGTGCCGCACCAACGACTGGCCGCGCTGGCGCCGCCTGTACCTCTCCTTCCACTCCAACGCCTCCGGCTCCCAGCGCGGTTGCATGGGCCTCTACGACACCCGCGTCACCGGCTCCTACCTCGCCGGACAGACCAACCTCGCCCGCTGCATCGCCAACTCCATCGTCAGCAACATGACCGCCGCCCACGCCCACGGCCTCGTCGCCACCGCCTGGCAGCAGGACTGCGCGCGCACCCTCGGCTCCCACTACGGCGAAATCTACGGCGGCTCCATCTGGACCAAGATGGACAACACCATCGCCGAAGTCGCCTTCCACGACAAGGAACTCGACGCCGCCATCATGAAGTCCCCCACCGGCCGCGAATGGCTCGCCCGCTCCGCCCTGCGCGGCATCCTGCGCCACTTCGTCACCCGCTACGCCACCGACTCCACCCTCACCGTCCGCGAAATCTGCGCCCCCGACGCCCCCGTCGCCGTCGCCGCCACCAACTCCGGCCCCAACTGCGTCACCGTCTCCTGGCAGATGCCCCACGGCACCAACCGCATGTCCGACCCCCACACCGGCTTCGTCATCTACGTCTCCACCAACGGCTACGCCTTCGGCAACCCCGTCGCCATCACCTCCCCCGCCGACGAATACGCCCACAAATTCACCGACCTCCCCGCCGGGAACCCATATTATTTCCGCGTCTGCGCCACCAACCTCGGCGGCGAATCCCTCTCCTCGCCCGTCGCCGGCGCCGGGCTCTCCTCCGACGGCTCCACCGCCGACGTCCTCGTCGTCGACGGCTTCAAGCGCAACGACGGCGCCCAGTCCCCGACCCGCTACTTCGCCAACAACCTCAAGGGCAACGTCACCCTCGTCCGCCCGCGCATGATCAACTCCTTCGACTACGTCAAGGAACACGGCAACGCCATCGCCGCCGCCGGACGCTCCTTCGACTACATGGACGCCTCCCGCGTCACCTCCTCCGACCTCGCCCGCTACCCCAAGGTCGTCTGGTGCCTCGGAGAAGAATCCACCGCCGACGAAACCTTCACCTACGACGAACAGCAGCGCCTTGCCGCCTTCCTCGACAACGGCGGCGCCCTCTTCGTCTCCGGCTCCGAAATCGGCTGGGACCTCTCCGCCAAGGGCTCCGACTCCGACAAGGCCTTCATGACCAACTACCTCCACTGCACCTACGTCGCCGACGACGGCGGCAGCGCCATCGTCAGCGGCAAGAGCGGCACCTTCCTCTCCGGCACCCGCGCCGACTTCAACTACACCAACAACCTCCCCGACATCTACGCCGCCAACTACCCCGACACCCTCGCCCCCGTCGGCGAAGCCTTCGTCGCCGCCACCTACGGCGGCACCTCCGGCACCAACGGCGCCATCATCGCCTGCTCCAACTCCGTCTGCCGCACCGTCGTCGCCGGCTTCCCCTTCGAGACCATCACCGACGCCACCCGCCGCAACACCCTCATGAAGAAGATCCTCGACTTCTTCGACGCCAACCAGACCGCCCCCGCCTGGACCGGCGAAACCGCCTACACCACCGGCGTCGGCGGCGAAATCACCATCGACCTCAAGAGCCAGGTCACCGGCTTTCCGTCCCCCGCCGTCACCCTCGTCGGGACCTTCGACTCCCGCACCGGCGACGAAATCGACGACTCCGCCTATGCCATCGCCGAAGACATCTTCATCTTCGAAGCCCCCGCCGCCGGGGCCTACACCTTCACCTTCCGCGCCGAAAACGCCGCCGGAAGCATCGAACAGGACGTCACCGTCACCGCCGGCAACGCCCCCGCCTGGCAGCCCCTCGGCGACCTTCTCGTCGACCTCGACGCCGCGCCCATCCTGAACCTCTACCAATACGTCTCCGGCGAATACCCCCTGATCACCCTCGACGCCGCGCACACCGTCGCCGACGAATACACCTACTCCTTCGACGTCGGCACCGGCTATCTCGAAATCAACTCCAGCTATCCCGCCACCAACGTCTTCACCTTCATCGCCTCCAACACCCTCGGCACCGCCTCCGTCACCTTCACCAACGCCATCCGCCGCCTCGACACCGACTCCGACGGCATCCCCGACTGGTGGGCCATCGCCCACTTCGGCGGCGCCACCGCCTGCAACCCCAACCTCGACCCCGACGCCGACGGCTTCACCAACCTCGAAGAATACCACCTCGGCACCGACCCCAACGACGGCGCGTCCTTCTTCCGTCTCGACGCCGAAGCCGACTCCACCGGCACCCTCCTCTCCTGGCCCTCCGCCACCGGCGTCACCTACCAGCTCTCCTTCACCACCAACCTTCTCCTGCCCGCATCCACCTCCCAGTTCGCAATCACCAACACCCCCCCCGTCTCCATGTACTTCGACACCAATTCCACCCCCGCCACCTTCTACCACCTCCGCGCCACCTGCCCCACCCCCTAGCCCCTCCCCCCTCCTCCCTATGAGTTTTGCTCCGCCCCGCCCCGCCGGGGCGCCCTCCCCCTCCTGACGGCCGGCCGTCGGCCGGCCGCCTGTTTTCGCTTCCCATCCGCCCCCCCGCGCGCTACAACACCCACCCGAACCCCGAAAGGACCTTCCGACCATGAGCCAACTCCCCCCCACCGACCACATCGAAACCCTCTGCCTGCAAGCCGGCTGGCGCCCGGGCAACGGCGAACCCCACGTCATGCCCATCTACCAGTCCACCACCTTCCACTACGACTCCTCCGAGCAGATGGCGCGCCTCTTCGACCTGGCCGAGCCCGGCTTCTTCTACACCCGCCTCGGCAACCCCACCCTCGACTACGTCGAAAAGAAGATCGCGGCCCTCGAAGGCGGCATCGGCGCCATGCTCACCTCCTCCGGCCAGGCCGCGTCCTTCCTGGCCGTCTTCAACCTCCTCGGCGCCGGCGACCACCTCGTCGCCTCCTCCGCCATCTACGGCGGCACCTTCAACCTCTTCGCCGTGACCATGAAGCGCATGGGCATCGAGACCACCTTCGTCCCGCCCTCCGCCTCCGCCGACGAAATCGCGGCCGCCTTCCGCCCCAACACCCGCGCCCTCTTCGCCGAATCCGTGACGAACCCGTCCCTCGAAGTCGCCGACTTCGCCAAACTCTCCACCGTCGCCCACGCCCACGGCGTGCCGCTCGTCATCGACAACACCTTCCCGACCCCGGCCCTCTGCCGCCCCTTCGAGCACGGCGCCGACATCGTCGTGCATTCCACTACCAAGTACATGGACGGCCACGCCCAGACCACCGGCGGCGTCATCGTCGATTCCGGCCGCTTCGACTGGAAAGCCTCCGGCAAATACCCCGGCCTGACCGAACCCGACCCCTCCTACCACGGCCTCGTCTACACCGACGCCTTCGGCCCCTCCGCCTACATCGTCAAGGCCCGCGCCCAGCTCATGCGCGACCTCGGCACCGCCCAGACGCCCCTCGCCGCCTACGTCCTCAACCTCGGCCTCGAAACCCTGCCCCTGCGCATGGAACGCCACGTCCGCAACGCCCTGGCCGTCGCCGAATTCCTGGAGAACCACCCCCGCGTCGCGTGGGTCAACCACCCCGGCCTCCCCTCCAGCCCCTACCACGCCCTCGCGCAGAAATACATGCCGCGCGGAACCTGCGGCGTCGTCTCCTTCGGCGTCAAGGGCGGCCGCGCCGCCGCCACCAAGCTCATGGATTCCATGCGACTGGGCGCCATCCTCACCCACGTCGCCGACGCCCGCACCTGCCTCCTGCACCCCGCCTCCACCACCCACCGGCAACTCACCGACGAACAGCTCGCCGCCGCCGGCATCCCCGCCGACCTCATCCGCCTGTCCGTCGGCATCGAACACATCGACGACATCCTCGCCGACCTCGCCCAGGCCCTCGAAAAATCCGCCCAGTGAGCCATCCCGCCCCCCACCCCGCGCCCTCCCCCCTCCTGACGAGCCTCCAGAACCCGCTCGTCAAGGAAGTCGTCCGCCTCCGCCAGCGGTCCCACCGCGACGACTCCGGCCGGCTGATCGTCGAAGGCTACCGCGAAGTCAAGCGCGCTCTCGACAACCACGTCCCCGTCCTGCGCCTCTTCCACTGCCCGTCCCTCTACCAGGGCAAGAACGAGCCCGTCCTGGTCGAACGCTGCCGCGCCGCCGGCGCCGCCGTCACCGAATGCACCGAACCCGTCTTCATGAAGATCGCCTACCGCGACCGCCCCGAAGGCCTCCTCGCCCTCTGCCCCCAGATCCGGCGCACCCTCTCCGACCTCGTCCTCCCCGACAACCCCTTCCTCGTCGTCGGCGAACACATCGAAAAACCGGGCAACCTCGGCACCATGCTGCGCACCGCCGACGCCGCCGGCGCCGACGCCCTCATCGTCTGCGACCGCTGCACCGACATCAACAACCCCAACGTCGTCCGCGCCTCCATCGGGACCCTCTTCACCGTCCCCGTCGCCGAAGCCACCACGCAGGAAACCATCGCCTGGCTCCGCGCCCACCACATCGCCACCGTCGCCGCCTCCCCCCACGCCGAGCCCTTCTACACCGACATCGACCTCACCGGCCCCGTCGCCGTCATCGTCGGCGCCGAACAATTCGGTCTGAGCGACGCCTGGATGGAGGGCGCCGACCACCTCGTCCGCATCCCGATGCTGGGCCAGGCCGACTCCCTGAACGTCGCCGCCGCCGCCACCATCCTCCTCTACGAAGTCGTCCGCCAGCGCCGCCGCCCCGTCCCCCCCCCACCCCCCGACGACTACATCCGCCCCCACTCCCACTCCCCCTAGAAACCTAGATACCTAGAAACCTAGATACCTAGCCCCCCCCCCCATGAACGACTCCGACCGCCGCAACCGCTACCTCCACCGCACCCGCGGCCAATGGCAAGTCCACTGCGAGCGCTACGGCCTGGGCCCCGACGCCATCCCCCCCTACCCCTCCGCTCCGGTCCGCCCCCTTTCCGACCTCATCCCCGCGGCCCTGGAGAGCCTCCACCTCAAGGAAGCCGCCGACCTCCGCGCCGTCCAGAACGCCTGGCCGGACATCGCGGGCGCGCCCCTCTGCCGCCTGACGGAGCCCATCAAGCTCGAAAAAGGCACCCTGACCCTCCGCCTCGACCACCCCATGCTCCTGATGGAACTCCGCGGCCCCCTCCAGCAAGAACTCCTCCGCCGCCTCCAATCCCGCTTCGGCCCCAAAGCCGTCACCACCCTCCGCCTCCACGTCGGCTGACCCCCTCCCTCCTCCAAGCCCTCCCTCCTCCAAGCCCTCTGCGCCTCCCTCTCTCTGCGCCTCTGCGTGGGATTTTCCCCCTCCCCCGCCCTTCTCCCCGCCCTTCCCCTACCCCCTCGCCCCGTCCTCACAACAAATCCTCGTCCTGCACCACGTCCGGGATCGCGAAATCCCCCGTTCCCGCGTTCCCGCGCCGCACGCCCCGTTTGAACAGCAGCGCCCGCACCATCGACGGCACCGGCAGCGTCGTCACGATCGACAGCACGATCACCGCATTGAAGAACCGCTCGTCGAGAATCCCGAGCCCCTTCCCGATGGCGGCCGCCGTCAACGTCGCCGACAGCTGCGGCACCGTCATCAACCCCGCCGCCAGCCCCGCGCGCCGCCCGAACCCGCACGCCCGCAGCGCCGCGTAGCCCGACAACAGCTTCGTCCCCACCAGCACCGCGATCGTCAGCACGATGATCTCCACCGACCCCGGACGCGCGAACACCCGGAAGTCCGTCTTCATCCCGATCGACACGAACAGGAACGGAATCAGGAACCCGTACCCGATGCTCTCGAACCGCCTGAACAGCCGCATGTCCTGCTGCCGCACCACCCGCGACAGCCCCAACCCCGCGATGAACGAGCCCACGATGAAATTGATCCCCACCAACTCCCCCGCCAGCGCCGCGAACAAGATGATCAGCAGCATCAGCGTCACCATCACGTCCTCCCCCGGCCCCACCCGTCGCACCGCCGCCCTTCCGATCCGCCGCACCCCCAGCACCGCCACCACCACGTACAGCGCCGCCGCCGCCGCAAACACCGCCATGTAATGCCCGCCCAGCACCTCCGCGTGGCGTTCCAGGATCGACAGCGACCCCACGCCGCCCGCCGCCCCCACCTGCCCTTGCAGCTGCACCGCCACCGCCAGCAGCAGGATCGACGCCACGTCCGTCACCACCGTCGCCACCAGCACCGACACCCCGAACCGCGTCCGCGTCAGCCCCAGCTCCCGCATCACCGGGAACACGATGCCCACCGAATGCGACGCGAACAGCGACGCGTACAGCACCTGTCCCGCCACCGCCTCCGGGAAATAATGCCGGTACAGGAAGAAGCCGCCCGCCGCCGGAACGAAGAACGTCAGCACGCTCAGCCACATCACCGGCTTCCGGCACGTTCCCACCAGCTTGAAGTCCGCCTCCATCCCCGCCAGTGCCATCAAGAACATCAGCCCCAGCGCCCCGAGCTTGTCGATGAACAGCGTGAACGCCCGCGCCGTCTCCGCCGCCCCCGCCGTGGAGCCCACCAGGAAATCGATCGCCCGCGCCAGCCGCGGAATCAGGTCCAGCCCGATTCCCGTATCCCCGACCAGCATCCCCACCACGAGCAGCGAAATGACCGACGGCACCCCCGCCCGCTTCATCGCCAGCGGGAACACCGCCATCACCGCCGTGAGGCCGAGAAACAATACCAGGAACGTGACGTCGCTCATGCCTTCACCTTACCACCCTTTCCCTCCCGCCGGAAGCCCCATCTCGCGCTCCTTCCGCCCGCTTCTTCCGCCCCCCCCGCAGCCTCCGCCCCCCCCGCCTCGGCAGCCCCAGCCCCCCCTGTCGTTCATGCAGGGGAGGATGACTGAAAAAGGGGGGAAATATCAAGAATTTTCCTATTTCCAAAAGTATTGGCACCGGCCTCTCCCCCGCCCCCGGTCCGCCGCTCCGGCTGTCGCGCGCTTGCGGCGGCAGGCGGGGCGTGGTATGAGGGGAACAGGAGATCCAGCATGAAGACGGAAGCGTTCCAACGGTTGTTCGGCCCCCTCCGGTGCAGCGTCATCGGCATGATCCACGTCCACGCGCTGCCGGGCACGCCGCGCCACGACGCGGCGGGCGGCTTCGGCGCGCTCGTCGACCACGCGCTCGCCGAGGCGGCGCTCTACCGGGAGTGCGGCATCCACGCGCTCATGCTCGAGAACATGCACGACGTGCCGTACGTGCAGCGGCCCGGACCGGAAATCACGGCCGCGATGGCGGTGCTCGTCCGCGAGGTCCGCCGCGCGCAGCCGGACATGCCGCTCGGCGTGCAGGTGCTCGCCGGCGCGAACGAGGCGGCGCTGGCGGTGGCGCTGGCGGGCGGGGCCGATTTCGTGCGGGCGGAGGGGTTCGTTTTCGGGCACGTCGCGGACGAGGGATGGATGGACGCCTGCGCGGGCCGTCTCCTCCGGTACCGCCGCGCGATCGGGGCGGAGCGCATCGCGGTCTTCACCGACATCAAGAAAAAGCATTCCGCCCACGCCGCGACGGCCGACGTGGACATCGCGCAGACGGCGCGCGCGGCGGAGTATTTCCTGTCGGACGGCGTCATCGTGACCGGCGCCGCCACCGGCGAGAGCGCGAGCCTGGAGGAGCTGCGGGCGGTGGGGGCGGCGGTGCGGATCCCCGTGATCGTCGGCTCGGGCATCACCGCGGAGAACGCGGCGGCGTACGCGCCGCTGGCCGACGCGCTGGTCGTCGGATCGTATTTCAAGCACGGCGGCGACTGGAAGAATCCGCTCGACGCCGGCCGCATCCGCGCCGTCCTCGCCGCCGTGGAAGGGGCGGAGCCGTGAGCGCCGCCGCCGCCGACCGGCTGGAGACCGACGTCCTGATCGTGGGCGGCGGGTTCGCGGGGCTCGCCTGCGCGATACGGCTCGCGCGGGCGTCGGAGGGGAAGCTTTCCGTGCTGCTGCTGGAGAAGGCGTCGCGCATCGGCGGGCATCTGCTGTCGGGGGCCGTGCTGCGCCCCCGCGCGCTGGACCGCCTGCTGACGCCGGAGGAGCGGGGCGCCTTGCCGCTGGGACCGGTGGTCGTCGCCGACCATTTCCACGCGCTCCTGCCCGGCTTCTCGCTGCGCCTGCCGTTCGTGCCGCCCAAGATGCGGATGAAAGGCCTGCCGATGCTCGACGTCGGGGCCGTGGCGCGCGCGCTGGCGGAGATCGCGGCGGGGCTCGGCGTCGAAATCGTCACTTCCCAGACCGCCGACACCCTGCTCTGGGACGGCGACCGCGTGGCCGGCGTCGCCAGCGACGGCGACGAAATCGGCGCCGCCTGCACCGTCCTCGCCGAGGGCCCCGCCGGACTGCTGGCGGCCGAACTGCTCAAGCGGAATCCCGCCTTGCGCGGCCCCAACCTCCAGACCTACGCGGTGGGCGTCAAGGAAGTCCTCGAAGTCCCCGCCGATCCGGACAAGACCGGCCGCGTCCTGCACACCTTCGGCTGGCCGCTGCCGTGGAGCCTCTACGGCGGCGGGTTCCTCTACCGCACCGCGCCCGACCGGATCGCCCTCGGACTCGCCGTCGCGCTCGATTCGACCGACCCGGGCTTCGACCCCCACGAACTCTTCCGCCGCTGGAAAACCCACCCGCTGATCCGCCGCGAAACCGCCGGCGGCAAGCCCGTCGCCTACGGCGCCCGCCTCATCCCCGAAGGCGGCTGGTTCTCCCGCACCGCCCCCGCCGCGCCCGGCGTGCGCATCGTCGGCGACGCCGCCGGGCTCGTCGACGCCATGGAACTCAAGGGCCTGCACCTGGCCATCGAATCCGGCATCGACGCCGCCGACGGCATCCTGCGCGACCGCGGCCTGCCCGTGCCCGCCAACGCCCTGCCGCCCGGCGACGGCATCCCCTCGCTCGACGGCCTCCGCCGCACGAAGAACTACCGCGCCGCCTTCCGCGGCGGCCTCCCCGTCGGCATGGGCATGGCCGGACTCGCCTGGATCACGCGCGGACTCCTCCCGCCCGGACGCATCGCCCAGCGCGACGAACGCCATTGCCTGCGTCCCGCCAAGGCCGCGCCCCCGGCGCCGCGCCCCGAGTCCGGCCCGCTGGACCTCGGCATCGACTCCGACCTCTACCTCGCCAACCTCTCCTACCGCGACGGCACCCCCTCCCACATCTCCATCCCCGATCCCTCCCCCTGCCGCGACTGCATCGCCCGCTACGGCGCCCCCTGCACCCGCTTCTGCCCCGCCGCCGTCTACGAACGCGCCCCCGATGGCGCCCCCGCGGACGCCCCGCCCATCCGCATCCGCCACGAAAACTGCCTCCAGTGCCGCACCTGCACCCTCAAGTGCCCCTCCGACGCCATCCGCTGGACCACCCCCGTCCACGGCAACGGCCCCGACTTCCGCGGCCTCTGACCCCGCCGCCGCCCCTTCCACCCCTTCCGTTCCTCTTTCCCTTCGTCCGCCCTGACCGGGTGCAGGCCGGGAAAAGGGATCGGTTCAAGGTTGCCATGCTGTCCCCTTTTTCACGTTTGCACACAGGAAAAATCCTTGACTTTCCACCGTCCCTTCCCCAAGCTCCCGCCCATGAACAACACCTGCAAATACGCTCTCCGGGAGGCTGCCGGCATCGCCGGCGACACCGCCCGGTTCTACGTCGGCTCCCTGGCCCTCCCCGTCCTCGTCCCCGCCGCCCTCGCCGGTGTCGCGGCCCTCTCGGCGGCGGCCCTCGGCAGCTGGATTGCCGGAGCCACCGGACGCGCCATCCTCTCCGAATTGCGCCGCCGGACGCGTCTGAGGGCGCCGCGCCCGCCATCGCCCTCCCTGCGCGGGACGCCGACGCCGGAGGAATTCGCCTCCGATGCGGCGGTGCGCCCGCGGACCCTGACGGTGCGCCTGCGGATCGGGTCGCGCTTGGCGGACCTGGCACCGACGCTCGACCGCGGCAACCACTACGACATCTCGCCGACGGGCGCAAAGCGCATCCGCGGCCGCGGCCGCGGCGTCCGGGGCTGGCTGGAGGACAACCGCGTCGGAATGAACTACTCGACCCTCATGCGCTACATGCGTCTCGCCGTCCGCCTCCGCGCGCTACTGGGTCTGGACGAACGGCTGCCGCTGGAATGGTTGCTGCCGGGCGCGGAGGCTTCCGCGGCCGTGCCGGAGGCGTTGCAGGCGCATTGCGCGGCGGCCCGACGCCGCCTCGCGCGCCTGCTCAGGGCACACTGGAACTTCAGCCGCCTGCAATCGCATGTGGACGGGGCGCTGGGGGTGCGGCGCCTGCCGCGTCCGGGACGCGGCGGAGGCAAGCCCCTAGACGAGACCTTGGCGGAGAACACCCGCCGCGAGCTGGCGGATTTCGTGCAGGCCGGCGACCTGCCCCCGAAACTGGAAGCACTGCGCCGGGAGGCGCTGGCCGGATGGGCGAGCGGTACGGTTCTTCCGTGAAACACGCCCCCACGCCATACCCGTCCGCGCCCTGACGTTTTCGGGCTGCGCCCGCCCTTCCATCGGGCTTGCTTTTCCCCACCCCTTGCGGCACAATCCGGGCCATCGGCAACCCACTACGAAAGGACATTCCCATGGTACCCCAATGGATCATCGAAAAGAAACGCGACGGCCAGGTTCTCGAAGCGGACGAAATCCGCGACTTCATCCAAGGCTACACCGCCGGCCGCATCCCCGACTACCAGATGGCCGCCATGGCGATGGCCATCTACTTCAAGGGCATGACCCCCGCCGAAATCGCCGCCCTCACCGACACCATGCTCCACACCGGCGACGTCATCGACACGTCCGCCATCTCCCTCCCCAAGGTGGACAAGCATTCCACCGGCGGCATCGGCGACAAGGTTTCCATCGTCCTCGCCCCCCTCGCCGCCGCCGCGGGCGTCGCCGTGCCCATGATTTCCGGCCGCGGTCTCGGCATCACCGGCGGCACGCTCGACAAGCTCGCGTCCATCCCCGGCTTCCGCACCGACCTCACCGAGAAGCGCTTCATCGAGATCATCCAGGCCTGCGGCTTCTCCATGATGGGCCAGACCGGCGACGTCGCCCCCGCCGACAAGAAGCTCTACGCCCTGCGCGACGTCACCGCCACCGTCCCCTCCATCCCGCTCATCACCGCCTCCATCATGTGCAAGAAGCTCGCCGAGGGCATCGACTCGCTCGTCCTCGACGTCAAATGGGGCACCGGCGCCTTCATGAAGTCCGTCGCCGCCGCCCGCGAGCTCGCCGAGTCGATGGTCCGCGTCGGCGAAGCGATGGGCAAGAACATCACCGCCTTCATCACCTCCATGAACCAGCCCCTCGGCCAGGCCGTCGGCAACTCGCTGGAAATCATCGAGTCCATGGAATGCCTGCAAGGGCAGCACCTCGACGGCGACCTCATGCAGGTGACGCTCCGCCTGACCGCCGAGATGCTCCAGCTCGCCGGGAAGGCCTCCTCCGAAGCCGAAGCCAACGACATCCTGCTCGGCCTGCTCCGTTCCGGCGCCGCCTTCGAATGCTTCAAGAAGATGACCGCCCTCCAGGGCGGCGATCCCTCCGCCCTCGACGACTTCTCCAAGCTCCCCACGGCCTCCATCGTGCACGACTACGTCGCCCCCGCCTCCGGCATCCTCGCCCGCGTCGACGCCGACGGAATCGGCCGCGCCTCCCTCGTCCTCGGAGGCGGCCGCCAGAAGACCGACGACGGCATCGACTTCGCCGTCGGCCTCTCCAACCTCGCGAAGGTCGGCCAGACCGTATCCAAGGGCGACCGTCTCGCGACCATCCACGCCAACGACCCGGGCAAGCTCGACCAGGCCCTCGCCTACGTCCGCGACGCTTTCGCCATCGCCGACGCCCCGGCCCCCGCCGAGCCCCTCGTCGTCGAACGCATCGGCCGCTGACATCGAACCGCACACCATGCCGAACATGGCATGGAGAAACCCTTGCATGCTTGAACTCAAGCCCCGCCGGAAAAGGCGGGGCTTGCCGTTGTCCCTCCCCCCACCCCGCCGTGCGGGTGTTCCTCACTCGTGCGGGGCGGCAACCGGCGCGAGCACGAGCCGGAAGCCGTTGACCATGCCGTGGGCGTCGCCGCGGAAACCGTAGCGGGCATCGGCGCGGAGCCGGCTCGGTTGCCAGTCGTCCCACGCTCCGCCGAACCAGCCACCGAAATGGGAGTCGCCCGGCCCGCGCGAGGCGGTTTCCCACACGTTGCCGTTCGCGCCGAAGAGGCCCCACGCGTTCTCGCCGCTTTCCTGGACCTCGGCGGTGCAGATGGCGCCGTCGCGGTAGCCTTCGATGACCGGCATGTCGGAAAAGACGGCCGCGAGCGTGTCGTCCGCGTAGTTGCCGCGCACCGGCGGCAGCTCGTCGCCCCACGGGTACTCCGCGTCCGTGCCGGCCCGGATGTAGGCCTCCGCTTCCGCCGCGGACGGCAGGCGGTACGCCCAGCCCTCCGGCAGCTTCCCGGCCTCGCGCTCGCGCTCCGTCAGCCACCGCGCGTAGCGGTAGGCTTCCGCGAAATTCACGCCCACGACCGGATGGTTCTTCCCTTCCAGCGACACCGCCATCGAACCTTTCGGGCTGACGAAGCGGCCGCTTTCGTGGTTCGGGTTCATCTCGAGGTATTCCTCGTTGGTGACCTCGAACCGCCCGATCCACATCTGCATCTCGAACACCCACACGAACTGCATCGGCACCGTGGACGCCACCCACGGCTTGCCTTCCGTCGGCAGCGGCGTCTCCGCCACCAGCGGCTTGACCGGCTGCGTGTTTCGCGCCGCGTAGGTCACGGGCGTTTCCGCCGCCTCGGGGCGCTCCGCCGTCACCGCCTCCACGATGGAGCGGCCGTTGAGGGCCCGTGCGATGCCCAGCACCGCACCGGCGCCCAGGGCGACCAGCGCGACCACGCCCGCGGCGATCCCCGCGAAGCGCTGCGCCTTCCGGCGCGCCTCGGCCGATCCCTTGCGCCGCCCCCCGACGCGTTCCCCGCGCAACGCCCGCACGAAGTCGAAACACGACACGAACCGCTTGCCCGGCTTCGGATGCAGTGCCCGGCGGAATGCCGCCCGCGCATTCGGCGGCCAGGCCGCCCAGTCGGCATCCGCGGGGGTGGCGTGGCCGGTCATCGTCCAGCACGCGAGCGCCGCCAGCGAGTACTGGTCGGCGGCCGAGTCCGCACCCGATCCGGCGCGCTGTTCCGGGGCCCGGAACGCGGTCGCGAGGGCCTCCGCCTCCGCGCCGCCGCCGGATGCATCCTCCGCGCGCCGTACGGACGTGTGGCGGCCGAACGCGAGCCCGAAGTCCGTCACCCGCACCGCCCCGTCCCCGTCCACGAACACGTTCGCCGGCGTCAGGTTCCCGTGTGCCGCATCGCGGGCGTGCACGTAGTCCAGGGCATCGGCGGCCTGCTCGAGCACCGGCAGCAGTTCGCCGAGGGACGGCCGCCGCCCGCCGCGTTCCGCTTCCAGCCCCTCGGCCCATTCGGAGAGGGGGACGCCGGGCGCGTAGTCGCCCAGGAGGAAGACTTCGTTCCCCGCGTACACCATCTGGCGCACCGGCGCCACGTTCGGATGCGTGCTGTCCGCGAGCTTGCGGATGTTCTCGTGCAGGACGGCGAGCAGGGCCCGCGACCTCCGTACGTCCGGCGGCAGCCAGCGCAGCACCACGGGGGCGCCGTCATCCTGCAGGTCGCGGCAGACCCACAGGCGGCCCAGGACGCCCTCCCCCAGGGGATCGACCACTTCGTATCGTCCCCAGAGGCACACACCGGGCGCCACGATGCCGCCGGCAACCGCATTCGCCCGCCTGTCATGGATGTCCGACTCGCTCATGGCTTCTATATGCACCATTTCCCATCCTCCGGCAACCGCAAACTCACCCTCCCCGCAAAAGAAGCGATGACAACCGCTCGACCCCTCTCTCCACCTCCCCACGGCCGTCCGGACGATGGCGCGCCTGGCAGGGCTCGAACCTGCGACCGCCGGATTAGAAATCCGATGCTCTATCCAACTGAGCTACAGGCGCGCAACGGGTACGTACTATACACGCCCGGCGCCGGGATTCAAGCCCCGGCGCATCCACGAGCGGGATTGCGATTGCCCCTCCACTTTCCACCCTGTGGCCACACGACGGCGGGAGCGCGGTCGCTCCGCACCCGGGGACGGTGGGGCGAGCACTCCGTGCGAGCCGGACGCATCACCAGGCGGGGAACCGGGAACAGCGTGTCCTGGAAAACGGAAAGCCCCGGCCGCGCGGGGCGACCGGGGTTGTTGCTGGCAGGATGGAGGCGGAGGTCATTCCGCGGCCGGGGCGGCGGGGGGCGTCTCCGCGGCGAGGCGGATGTGGATGTCGCGGAGCTGCTTGGCGTCCACGGTGGCGGGGGCGGACATCAGCAGGTCCATCGCCTTCTGGGTCTTCGGGAAGGCGATGACGTCGCGGATGCTCTTGCAGCCCGCCAGCAGCATGACCAGGCGGTCGGCGCCGATGGCCAGCCCGCCGTGCGGCGGAGCGCCGTATTCGAGGGCCCGGATCAGGTGCTGGAAGCGGTCCTTGATTTCCGCCTCCGGCAGGCCGAGGACCTTGAACATCCGCGCCTGGAACTCCGGATCGTGGATGCGGATGGACCCGCCGCCGAGTTCGGTGCCGTTGAGGACGATGTCGTAGGCGACGGCGCGGACCTTTTCGGGGTCGCTGTCCAGCAACGGGATGTCGTCGGGGTTCGGCGAGGTGAAGGGATGATGGACGCTCACCAGGCGGCCTTCGTCGTTGCGCTCGAAGAGCGGGAAGTCGGTCACCCACGTGAACTTGAACACGTCCTCCGGGATGGCCCCGACCTGCGCGGCGGCCAGCAGGCGGATGCGCCCGAGCAGGGGGAGGACCTTCTCGGCCTTGTCGGCGCCGAAGAGGACGAGGTCGCCGGGGGCGATGCCGAGCTTGGCGGTCATGGCGGCCTTCTCGGCGTCGGAGAAGAACTTGACGATGGGGGACTTCCAGGTGCCGTCTTCCTGCACGCGGATGTAGGCGAGGCCGCCGAGTCCGGCTTCCTTGGCCATGCCGGTCCAGTCCTGCTCGACCATCTTGATGGAGCAGTGCGGGGAGCCGCCCTTGACGTTGATGGCCTTGAGGACGCCGCCGCTCTCCAGCGCGCGCGCGAAGACCTTGAAGGAGGTGCCGGCGAAGACATCGGCCAGGTCGGTGATTTCCATGCCGAAGCGGAGGTCGGGCTTGTCTGAGCCGAAGCGGTCCATCGCCTCGCGCCAGGTCATGCGCGGCAGCGGGAGGGCCGGTACGGGCTTGCCGGCGGCTTCCATGAGCTTGGCGATGAGGCCGTCGATAAGGGTGATGATGTCCTCTTGGCCGACGAACGACATTTCGACGTCGAGCTGGGTGAACTCGGGCTGGCGGTCGGCGCGGAGGTCTTCGTCGCGGAAGCAGCGGGCGACCTGGAAGTAGCGGTCCATGCCGGACATCATCAGCAGCTGCTTGTACTGCTGCGGGGCCTGCGGGAGCGCGAAGAAGGTGCCCGGGCACACGCGGCTGGGCACGAGGTAGTCGCGGGCGCCTTCGGGGGTGGACTTGGTGAGGATCGGGGTCTCGATCTCCATGAAGCCGTTGGCGTCGAAGTAGTTGCGGGCGGTCTGGATGAGCTTGTGCCGCAGGAGCAGGTTGCGCTGCATGGAGGGGCGGCGGAGGTCGAGGTAGCGGTACTCGAGGCGCAGGTCCTCGCTGACGGCCATCGCTTCGCGGTCCTCGAGCGGGAAGGGCGGGGTCTTGGCGCGGTTGAGGACCTCGATGCCGGAGCAGCGGACCTCGATGGCGCCGGTGGCGATCTTGTCGTTGACCATGTCGGCGGGGCGCGCGCGGACGGTGCCGTTGACGCGCACGACATACTCGGGACGGCAGCTTTCGGCGCGGGACCAGGCGTCCTGGGAATCCTGGGGATCGAAGACGCACTGGGTGATGCCGTAGCGGTCGCGCAGGTCGAGGAAAATCAGCCCGCCGTGGTCGCGGACGCTGTCGACCCAGCCGCAGAGGGTGACGTTGGCGCCGTCGTCGGTGGCGCGGAGCTGGCCGCAGGTGTGGGTTCTCATGTCCATGAATACATCCTTCCTTTCGTCGGCCGTCGGGCCGTGGGTGGAAACGCGGAGACTATAGGCGCCGCGTGCCACGGGTTCAAGCCTGATTGCGCGGCGCGCCGTTTTCCCCATTTTGGCATTGCCTTTGCCGTCCGACTGTGGCACAAACGGAAAACGTTTCTTCCACCCCCCTTGAAAGGAGACTTTTCCAGATGAACGTATTGCACCTGATTGCCAACCCGAAGCCCTCGGAGACCTCCGTTTCCAAGAAGCTGGCCCTGGAGTTCTTCTCCGCCCTGATGGAGAAGGATCCCGACGTGGTCGTCGAGAACGTGGACCTCTACCAGAACAAGCCGCCCTTCGTCAGCGCCGACGCGCTCAACTACTTCTGGCGCCCCGTCATCGACCCCGCCTACATCCCGTCCAAGGCCGAGGAAAACGCCGCCAACTACTCCAACAACAACGCGCAGGCCATGATCGACGCCGACGTCGTCGTCCTGACCATGCCCGTCTGGCTCAACTCCATGCCCGCGATCCTCAAGGCCTGGCTCGACCAGATCGTCGTCCCCGGCAAGCTCTACCGCATGGGGCCCGACGGTCCCATCCCCACCCACCACATCCGTACCGTCGTCCTTCTCGTCTCCTCCGACTCCGTCTACAAGGAAAACGATCCCGCCGACGGTCTCACCCCCGCCATCCGCGCCATCTTCTCCTGCATCGGCGTGGACGACATCCGCATCGCCTGGGCCGACGGCCAGGACGCCGAGCGCCACTTCGATTCCGCCGAGCGCCGCGACATGGCCATCGACGCCGCCCGCGAAATCGCCGAGGAACTCGTCGAGGAGTGACCCCCCGCCCCTGCCCTCCGGGCCGTTCCACCGGCCCCTCGCGCTCCGCCGTCCGCACGGCGGAGTTTTTCATTCCCGGCGGGCCCGGTTCCACCTACCGGAAAATTTTTTCTTTTTCCTCTTGACACCCCAGACGCAAAGAGTATAGTGCACCCCAGTTTCGCAAGAAACAGACCGTTCTTTCAACGCCCAAACGATTTTGAACATCTTGTTGCTAAACACGCAACAAGCAGGCAGGAAGATGCCCCTCCTCCCCCCCCCCGGGGCCCCTGCCTGTTTCCTCCGTGCCAGGTGCCCCCCCCCAAGCCTGGCACGGACCTTTTTTTTGTCCGGACTCCATGGCCTTGGCAACCATTCCGCATTGGCTTTGTCCAATGGGTCCAATGGAGTTGTCAGGTGAAGAAGTTTTTCGTTCGTGCAAAGCTGTGTGGGACGGACGGCGAGTCCCCTCGCCGCCGGGCACTGGAACGTGCAAGCGATGGAGGGGGATGCCATTCGGCCAGAACCTCGGAGTTTTCCTGTTCGGAAACAACCACAGTGTTTCTTGGGGCAGGTTCAGAATTAATGTGGCCGCAGTCCATTGTGTCTTCACCTTATTCTTTCGCGGACGCGCAGAAGCGCGTCCCTCCCCGTGGCGAGCACAGCGGGAGGGTCGCGCTTCCGCGCGACCTTGTGGTTGGGAAACGCCTGGGAAGCCACAGAATGACGCAAACCGCTCTAGCCCGCCCTCGTCGGCGTCCGCTCACGATCCCTCCCGTGGGAGTGGAGAGCCGGACACGACACGGAGAGGAGCCCGTGGGGGGCCATTCTCCGCTGTTTCACCCCTTCCGCACCGAGAGACGCCCGATGGGCTTCTTGTCGGCGTAGTACAGCTCGAAGTCGGTCATCTCGTCCGGCGGCGGCGCGAACACCTCCGCGGGCGCGAACCGTCCGTCCGCCGCGAACACCTCCGACAGCTGCTCGAAGTACGGCGCGTGGTCCGTCGCCACGTGCACCGTCCCGCCCGGCTCCAGCGACCGCCACAGCGCGTCGAGGAAGCGCGGATTGAACAGCCGGTGCCCTTCGTGGCGCGCCTTGGGCCACGGGTCGGGGAAGAACACGTACATCGTCCGCACCGACGCCTCCGGCACCCAGTACGTCGTCGCGTAGTACGCCTCCATCCGCGAGAGACGGATGTTTTCCAGGTCCAGCCGCCGCGCCCGGTTGTCGATCTTGCGGATCCGCCGGAGCATCCGGTCGATGCCCCAGAAGTTCACCTCCGGGTGCTTCGCCGCGTGTGCCAGCAGGAAACGCCCCTTGCCGCAGCCCAGGTCGATCTCCAGCGGCCGCTCCGGATGCGCGAACCGCGTCCGCACGTCCAGCGGCCCGAGCCATTCCGCCTCGCTCGCGGGCACCACGCGCAGCGATTCCGCGATCACGGCCGCACCCCCACCGTGTTGCGCAGCGCGCCGATGCCGCCGATCTCGCACTCCACCGTGCACCCCGGACGGTACAGCACCGGCGGCGTCCGCGCCGACCCGATCCCGCCCGGCGTGCCCGTGGACACCACGTCGCCCGGCTCCAGCGCCATCACCGACGTGATGTCCGCCAGCAGCCGCGCCACGGAAAACACCATCTCCGACGTGCGCGCGCGTTGCAGCTCCGTGCCGTCCACCCGGTGCGACAGCGGCAGGTCGCCCGCGTCCCCCAGCTCGTCGGGCGTGACGAGCCACGGCCCGCACGGACCGAACCCGTCGGCGCTCTTGCCCATGAACCACTGGCCGCGCGCGCGCTGGAGGGCGCGGTCCGTCACGTCGTTGAACACCATGTACCCGCCCACCGCGGAAAGCGCCTCATCCTCCACCAGCCGCCACGCGCGCTGCGCGACGACGAGCGCCAGCTCCACCTCCCCGTCCACGCACGCCCCCTCCCCCGCCGGGACCGGTATCGCGTCCCCGGCGCCGATCAAACACCGCGGATTCTTCGCGAACCACACCGGCTCCTCCGGAAGGCCGCCGCCGAACTCCGCCGCATGCTCCCGGTAATTCTTCCCCACGCACAGCAGCTGCCCCGGACACGCCACCGGCGGTCCCAGGCGAACCCCGTCCGCCGCCACCGTCTTCAGCCGCGGCTCCCCCAGCAGACCGCGGAGCCGCGCCAGCCCGCCGCACCGCCAGAAGCGCGCGTCGTAGTCCTGGATGTCGAACACCATCCCCCGCACGTCCACGATCCGCGCCCCTTCCCCGTCCGCCCCGTCCAGCCAAATCCCCGGCCGTTCGTTCCCCGCCTCGCCGTATCTCACCAGTTTCATGACAGCATCCTTTCCTTGCGCCCTTTGCGGCCTTTGCGGCCAAAACTCAGAACAGCGAATCCATCGGCGGCGGCTCCGGCTTCGCCTCCGCCTTCTTGTACCGCACGAACGGCTTGTGCACCGGCGCCGGCGGCAGCCCCTCCGCTTCGCGCGTCTTGCCGAGCTCGCCGAGCACGTCGTCCGTCGTCTTGAAGTGGCACTTCGCCACCTCCAGGAACACCTTCCCGCCGTGCGCCGCCGCGAGCTCCCGCGCCGCCGCCTTCACCTGCGCCGACGCCCCCTTCGGCAACGTGCGCCCGACCGTCTTCCCGAGCCGCTCCATCATGTCCAAAAACCCCTCCCGCGCGAGGATCGACGCCGCGGCGACCGCCGTGTCCGCCTCCGCGCGCGGATGCTGCTCGAGCACGATCTTGCGCCCGCGCTCCTGGAGCGCCCGCTTGATCTGGTACTCCGGCCCGAACTGGTCGCTGATGGCGCGCGGGCAATCCGGGACCTTCTCCAGCAGCGTCTCGATGCACTTCGCGTGCCCCCAGGCGAGGATGCGGTTGACGCTGCCCATCGAGGCGTACATCCGGTTGTAGGCCGCCGGGCCGAGCCGCACCAGCGAATACCGGTCCGGGCCGAGCCGCTCGCGGATTTTCCGGGCGAGCTCGCGCGCCGCGCGGTCGGTGGTGATGGCCTTGCTGTCGCGGACGTCCATCGCGCGCAGGTCCTTGACGATGGCGGCGTCGACGTAGGCGGCCGCGACGACGAGCGGGCCGAAGAAATCCCCCTTGCCGCTTTCGTCGACGCCCATGTGGGGATCGAGGGCCTTGGGGTCGAGCTGGTCCTCGTAGCCGAGGCGGGCCTCGCCGAGCACCTCGGGCTCGAGCACAAACGTGATCCAGTCGTACGCCCCCTTCCCCTGCACCAGGCACTTGCCGCTCTTGTAGACGGCGATCTGGCAGTCCGGCCCCTCCGCGGCGGCGACGGCGTACTGCACGTTCCGCAACCGGTAGTTCCCGTTCCGGAGGATGTCCGCGGCGGCCTCCGTCTGCGCTGGCGTGAGCGCGATCGTGTACGAATTCTTCTTTTCCATGCCCCCCACCCTACCAAACTCCCGCCCCCCCCGCAACGGCCCCCGCTCGGGCGTATCTCCACTTCGTGCAAAGGGGCCGGAGGGAAGACCGCGCACAAAACGGATCGGACCGCCTCCCGGGAAAATGGTTCATGGGTGAGGGATGGGGAAAATGCGGGCAGAATCCGAATGTTTTCCTTGATATCGCGAATGGATTGCACCGGTGGGAAAAGGGGTTGGATGGGCCAACCTAAGGGGCTGGCCATCATGGGGGGGGCGGACGCGCAGAAGCGCGTCCCTCCCCGTGGAGAGCGCACCCCGGGAGGGTCGCGCTTCCGCGCGACCTTGTGGTTGGGAAACGTCTGGGAAGCCACAGAATAACTTTACCCGCTCCAGGCGAGCTCGCTCCACCGGACGACGGAGTCGGGATCGGCACGGCACGGGATGCGGCGCAGCGACCTCCGTGACGGCCCCGCTCCGGTAGGCCGTCCGGGAAACCCATCCGAGGACGGCCGCCCGATCCAACGCCATGGTCTTGTCCTGCCCCCCCTCCCCTTCCGGCGCGGAAAAAGGTTTCCATCGGGGCGGGGATTTGGTTGAGTGGATGAAAAGACCAAATGGAGATGGATCATGCAGAAAAGAGTGTTGATCGGATTGGTGGTGCTGGGGGCGATCGTGGTCGTCGCGCTGAATGCGACGACGGGCAGCGTGGGGTTCGATCTGTTCGGGCTGAAGTGGACGATGAAGACGGTGTACGCGCTGCTGGCTTCGGCGGTGGCGGGAATCGTCGTCGGCGTGATGGTGCGGGCATGAACGCGGCGGTCAAGGCGTTGCTGGAGCGGGGGGTGGTCATTCCGGCGCCGGAGGCGGTGGAAGTCGGGGAGGAGGTCCGGGCGGACCGGATCGCGCCGGGCGTGGTCCTCCACGCGGGGTGCAAGGTGTACGGGGCGGTGACGTCGATGGGACCGGGCTGCGTGCTCGGCGAGGAAACGCCCGCGACGGTCGATGACTGCCAGCTCGGCGAGAAGGTGCGCCTCAAGGGCGGCTACTTCGCCGGGGCCGTGTTCCTGGACGGGGCGGCGATGGGCAGCGGCGCGCACGTGCGGTCGGGGACCCTCCTGGAGGAAGGTGCCGAAATGGCCCATACGGTGGGGCTCAAGCAGACGGTGTTCCTGCCGTTCGTGGTGGGCGGAAGCCTGATCAATTTCTGCGACGCGCTGATGGCCGGCGGGACCGACCGCAAGAACCACAGCGAAATCGGCTCGTCGTTCATCCACTTCAACTACACGCCGCGCGGCGACAAGGCCACGGCGTCGCTGGTGGGGGACGTTCCGCGCGGGGTGATGCTCGACCAGCCGCCGGTGTTCCTCGGCGGCCAGGGCGGGATGGCGGGACCGGTGCGCGTGGAGTACGGGACGGTGCTGGTCGCCGGGAACGTGCTGCGGCGCGACGTCACCGAACCGGGGCTGCTCGTGGTGCCGAAGCCGCTGCCGGGCGGCGAAATCCCCTATTCGCGCACGTACCGTTCGGTGGCGCGCACGATGGAGCACGGCGCGGTCTACGTCGGGAATATCGCGGCATTGCAGGCCTGGTACGCGGCCGTGCGCGCCCCGCTGATGGACCGCACGCCCTGGGGCGCGGCCTGCCGCGAGGGCGCCATGCGCCAGCTCGCCGCCGTCCGCAAGGAGCGCATCAAGCGCCTGGACGCGGTCGTGCAGGCCATCGCCGGGGAAGACCGCTCCGGGCTCGACGCGGAACTCGCCGCGGCACACGCGGAGCTCGTGGCGGACTGGCCCGCGGCCAAGGCGCGCCTGACCTCGCTCGGGGACGTGGAGTGCGACGAGCGGACCGCCTTCCTGGCGGCCTGGAAAGCGGCCCCGGAAGCCGCCTACCTCGACCGGGTGCACGGCCTCTCCGCCGAAGCGAAGCGTGCCGGGACGGCGTGGTTGCGCCGCATCGTGGCCGCCGCCGCCGAAGGCTTCTGACCCCTCCCCGGCGGCGGCCTCACCCGAACGCCGCCGCCGCCCGCGCCAGCACCTCGCGGATTGCGATGTGCTGCGGGCACACCTTCTCGCACGCCCCGCACCGCAGGCAGGCCACCGCCCGCTTGCGGCCCGCCCCGTCCACGTTCCACGCGAGCTCGCCCTCCGCCTTTTTCCGGTCCCCGTACACCTCCAGCACGTTCAGCGCCGCGAACGTCCCCGATATCCCGACGTCCGCCGGACACGCCTTCGCGCAGTAGTCGCACGACGTGCACGGCACCATCGGATGCGCCTCCAGCGTCTCCCGCGCCTTGCGGAGCGCCTCCCGCTGCGCCGCCGTCAGCCCCGCGAACCCGCGCATCGTCCGCAGGTTGTCTTCCATCTGCGCCCGGTCCGACATCCCCGACAGCACCGTGTACACCCCCTCGCAGTCCGCCGCGAACCGCACCGCCCACGAGGCGCAGGACGCTCCCGGTTCCGCCGCCTCCAGCACCGCCGCCACGTCCGCCGGGGGCACCGCCAGCAAGCCCCCCTTCACCGGCTCCATCACGATCACCGGCTTCCCGTGCGCCCGCGCGACCTCCAGGCAGCGGCGGGACTGGATCGACGGCGACTCCCAGTCCGCGTAATTGATCTGCAACTGCACGAACTCCGCCTCCGGGTGCGCCTCCAGGATCGCTTCCAGTTCGTCCGCCCCCGCGTGGAACGAGAAGCCCAGATGCCGGATCCGTCCCGCCTCCCGCTGTTCCAGCGCCCAGTCCCACAGCTTCCAGTCGTCGAACGTCCGCGTCCGTCCCTCCCCCAGGTTGTGGAGCAGGTAGAAATCGAAATAGCCCGCCCCGCTCCGCTCCAGCGACACGTCCAGCTGCGCCTTCGCCTCCGCGGGCGACGTGCACTTCAGCCATGCCGCGTTCTTGCTCGCCAGCAGGAACGACTCCCGGGGATGCCGCTCCACCAGCGCCTTCCGGATTGCCTCTTCGCTTCCCGGATACGCCCACGCCGTGTCGAAGTAGTTGAATCCGCTCTCCAGGAACCGGTCCGCCATCTCCGCCACCTGCTCCACGTCGATGGCCTCCCCTTTCTTCGGCAACCGCATCAACCCGAATCCCAGCTTTCCCGTCCTCGGCAGTTCCATGTTCGCTCTCCTTCCTTGAACCCGTTCTTTCCCTTTTCACTACCACATCCTCCCCGCCCCCGCCACACGAATCTCGCTTTCCCCGCCCCCATTCTCCCGCTGAACCTTTCCCCCCGCTCCGCCGCTTGTCTTTTGTCGGGCTTCCCGCCGACGAAGAACGAAAGGATTTCCACCATGACCATCATCGCCCCCCACTGTCGCATGATTGCGCGAGCAACCGACGACGGCTCCCCCCACGTTCCAGGCGGTGGGTGACGCCATGCCCACACCGCTCCCCGGCATTCTGGATATCTAGACATCCAGGTTTCTAGGTTTCCCCCCATGACCTCTCCCTGGCTCCGCCTCCTCCGCCTCCCGAACCTCCTGACGCTCCCCGGCGACCCCATCGCCGGGGCCCTCCTCTCGGGGATTCTCCTCGTCCCCGCACCCGATCCGGTGGCCACCCTCCGGCTCTTTGCGGCCATCGCCGCCTCCGCGTGCTTGTACGCCGCCGGCCTCCTCTTCAACGACCTCGCCGATGCCGCCATCGATGCCCGGGAGCGCCCCGAACGGCCCATCCCCTCCGGCGCCGTTTCGCCTGCCGCCGTCGGGCTGGCCGGCGTCCTTCTTCTCCTCCTCGGCCTCCTGCTCGCCATCCCCGCCCATGCCCTCCCCGTCGCCGCCATCCTCGCGCTCGCCATCCTCCTCTACGACTTCGCCGCCAAGAAATCCGCCATCCTCGGCCCCCTCGTCATGGGTCTCTGCCGCTCCCTCGACCTCCTCCTCGGTGCCGGCCCCGCCGCCCGGACGCCCGAGCCCCTCGCCGCCGCCGCCCTCCTCGGACTCTACATCGCCGTTGTCACCGCCCTCGCCCGCCGCGAAGCCGACCCGCGCTCCCGCATCACCCCCGCCCACATCGGGCTGCTCCTCCGTCTGCTCCTCCCCTTGCAGACCCTGCTCTGCCTCTGCGCATTCCTCCTCCCCGCCCCGCCGCCCCTCCAACCCGCTTTCTCCCTCTCCCTGCTCCCGCTGCTCCTCTATCCCGTCAACCGCCTCCTCGCCCGGCGTTATCCCCCCAGCTGACGCCTCCCGTCAGTCCTTCGTGCTGCGCCCGATGACTTTCGACGCCATGATGGCGTCCAGCCAGCGCGAAGGCAGCCAGCGCGACGCCCAGATTCCCAGATGCGCCGCGCCCGTCACCGGGTAGCGGGCGCGCGGATGGCGGGATTCCAGCGCGTGGAGGATTTTCCGCGCGACCGCTTCCGGCGGCTTGCGGAACACGTCCGTCGGGCGTTTGAACGTCCGCACCGCGTCTTTCCAGTCCCGCGCGTACTGGCGGGCGAAGACGCTGCCGTCCAGCGACAGTCCCCCTCCGTGGGCTTCGCCCACCACGCGCCGGCGGAAGGAGCTCTCGATCGGCCCCGGCTCGACCAGCGACACGGCGATGCCGCTCCCGGCCAGTTCCATGCGCCATTCGTCCCCCATCGCCTCCACCGCGTGCTTGCTCGCGCAGTAGGCGCCCATGAAGGGAATCACCACCCGCCCCACCACCGAACTCAGCAGCACGATGCGTCCCCGGCCCTGCGCGCGCATCGCCGGAATCACCCGCGCCGTCAGGTCGGCCGTGCCGAACACGTTCACCGCGAACTGCCGTTCCAGCGCCTCGCGCGACACGTCTTCCAGCGCCCCCGGCTGGCCGTAGCCCGCGTTGTTCACGAGCGCGCCGAGCCGTCCCCCGCACGCCTCCAGCACCTCCCGGGCGCAGGCCGCGACGGACTCCGCGTCCGCCAGGTCCAGCGCGACCGCCTCCAACCCGTCCGCGCGCAGCGCGTCCAGATCCTCCGCGCGCCGGGCCGTGGCGAACACCCGCCAGCCGCGGTCGCGCAGGAGACGGGCCGTCGCCCGGCCGATGCCGGACGAACAACCCGTCACCAGCGCGGTCTTCTCTTCGATGGCCGGAACCCGCGCCATCCCGCCGCTCCGCGGTCCGTCAGACGCGTTCGACGGTGATCTCGGGGTCCACCTTCTCGCGGAGGGCCGCCTCGATGCCGTTCTTGAGCGTCATCATCGCGTACGGACAGCTCCCGCAGTGGCCCACGAGATGGAGCTTCGCGGTCTTGCCTTCCAGCGAGACGAATTCGACGTCGCCGCCGTGGCCTTGGATCGCCGGACGGATTTCTTCCAGCACGGCCTTGATTTTCTCTTCCATTTTCTTGTCCTTTCGTTTCGTTCCACTATCCCCCCCCGCGGTGTTTCCAATTCAAGACTGCGCGATGCCGACCTGCTGGGCGACGAGGGAAGCGCCGCAGTAGATCTTGCGGAGCTTGGGCTTCTCGATCTTGCCGGTGGGGTTGCGGGGGACCGGGGCGAAGATGATTTTCCGCGGGCGCTTGTAGCGGGGCAGGGCCTTGCAGAAGTCTTCGATGCCGGCTTCGTCCAGCGAGGCGCCTTCCTTGACTTCGATGACGGCCGCCGCGATCTCGCCCAGCCGCGGGTCGGGCAGGCCGATGACCGCCACGTCCTTGATGGCCGGATGCGCGCGCAGGAAGTCCTCGATCTGGACCGGGTACAGGTTCTCGCCGCCCGTGATGATGACGTCCTTCTTGCGGTCCACGAGGTAGATGAAGCCGTCGCGCTCGACGGCCATGTCGCCGGTGTAGAGCCAGCCGTCGGCGTCGAGGACAGCGGCGGTCGCGGCTTCGTCCTTGTAGTAGCCGCGCATGACGCCGGGGCCGCGGACGGCCAGTTCGCCGACTTCGCCGGCCGCCACGGGGGCGCGCGAGCCGTCGACGATCTTGGTCTCCCAGCGGTAGCCGGGGATGCCGATGGCGCCGACGCGGTCCACGTTGCCCACGCCCAGGTGCACGCAGCCGGGGCCGGTCGATTCGCTCAGGCCGTAGTTCGTGTCGTAGTCGTGGTGCGGAAACACCTTGAGCCAGCGCTGGATCAGCGCCGGCGGCACCGGCTGCGCGCCGATGTGCATGAGGCGCCATTGCGAAAGTCCGTAGTCCTCCAGGTGCACGGCGCCCGATTCGATGGCGTCGAGGATGTCCTGCGCCCACGGCACCAGCAGCCACACGATGGTGCAGCGCTCCTGGCTCACCGCCTGCAGGATCCATTCCGGCTTGACCCCGCGCAGCAGCACCGCGCGGCCGCCGGCGATGAAGCTCCCGAACCAGTGCATCTTGGCGCCCGTGTGGTAGAGCGGCGGGATGCAGAGGAAGACGTCGTCGCGCGTCTGGCCGTGGTGCTTCTGCTCCATCTCGGCCGACTGGGCGAGGCAGCGGTGCGTCAGGATGATCGCCTTGGGGAAGCCGGTGGTGCCGGAGGAGAAGTAGATGGCCGCGTCGTCGTCGAGGCCGTACTCGATGGCCGGCTTGCGCCCGGAGCAGTAGGAGACGAGGGAGTTGTAGGATTCCGCGAAGGTGGGGCAGTCCTCGCCGACGTAGAGGCGCAGGCCGACCTTCGGGATGCGGTCCGCGATGTCCTCCACGCGGCCGGTGAATTCGGGGCCGAACACCAGCGCCGACGCGTCGGCGAGGTCGAGGCAGTAGCGGATTTCCTCGGCGGTGTAGCGGTAGTTGAGGGGGACGGCCATCGCGCCGGCGCGCAGCACGCCGAAGTAGATGGGCAGCCACTCCAGGCAGTTCATCAGCAGGATCGCCACCTTGTCGCCGCGCTTGACGCGGCGGGTCAGCAGGAAGTTCGCGAAGCGGTTCGCCTTCTCGTCGAACTCCGCCCAGGTCATTTCGCTGCGGAACGCCTCGATGGGGCTCGACTCGATCAGCGAGTACTCCTTCCACGTCGTGTGCCGCGTCTCCAGCTCCTGCGGATTGATCTCCACCAGCGCGACGTCGTTCGGCCACTGCGCCGCGTTCTCTTCGAGGATTTTCGTGATCGGTTTCATGTTGTCTCCAAATAACCCGCCCATTGTGCCATCCCGCCGCCCGCCTTGCAACCGTCGACTCGTCCCCGCTCCCGGCCGCCCCGTCCCCCGCCCGGAACCACTTTTGAGATTACGGAAAAACCATGCATTTTCCGTCCTTTTCCCCCCATCCTCACCGTCCATGAACGACAGCCCCGCCCGCCCGTTTTTCCCACTTCCCTTTTCCCCGCCCTCCCACTATCCTTTCCCCGAAATCCAGAACCCCGACCATCCACCAACCGGAAACCAGCCATGAACCACTTTTCCTTCCGCCGCCTTCCCGCCGTCCTGCTCGCCGTCCTCCTCCCGGCCCTCCCCGGCGCCTGCCGCGCCCCGGCGCCGTCCCCGGACACGGAACCGGCCCTGGACCCGGCGCCCGCCGCCGAATTCCCGGTACCCGAGGCCGCCCTCCCCGGCGAAACCCTCCTCGAATTCCCCGCGGACCCGCTCCCGTCCGAATCCGGAATCTCCGACGTCCCCTATTCGAACCTCTTCATCCTCCGCTGGAACCCGGCCGTCTCCTCGTTCACGGGCCCGACCTTCCGCGAAGGCTTCGCGCGCCTCCGCGACGACGGCGACGCCCGGACCAACTGGAGCCTCCGCGACGGGGCGGACGTCCGTCCCGGCGACTGGGCCCTGTTCGTGCGCGTGGGCGGGGCCGATCCGGCGACGGACGGCATCGCCGGCCTCTGCCGCTTCCTTTCCACCGCGTACGACGGCGCCTCCTGGCGCGGCGACGGCAGCACCCTCCAGTACGCGGACATCGACATCCTGCTCCTCAACGACCCGGACCAGTCCGGCCTCTTCGGCGGGGCCGAACTCGATGCCGCGTTCCCGTCCGTCGATTGGCATGGCGGCCCGTCCGGCGTTCTGGTCGATCCGGCGACGGCCGAAGCCCTCGCGCTGCACATCGCCGACCACCTCGCGCGCGCCGGCACCGCGGCCATCCCGCCCGACGCGCTGGCGCTGGCCCCGCTGGGCGACGACGCCCTCCGCACGCTCGCCTGCACGCTCCTCGCCGACCTTTCGCCCGCCTTCAACCGCAACCTCGCCCGCCTTCCGGCTCCCGTCCTGCCGCCCGATCCGGCCCCATGAGCGAAATCCCTCCCCCCCCGTCCCCCGCCCTCCCCGCCGGCGTCACCGTCCTCGACCTGCCCGGCAAGACCGTCTATCTCGTCGGCACCGCCCACGTCTCCGCGAAGAGCGTGCAGGACGTCCGCGACACCGTCGCCGCCGTCGCCCCCGACACCATCGCCGTCGAACTCTGCGAACCCCGCTACCGCGGCATGAAGGGGGCCGACGGCTGGAAGAACACCGACATCTTCCGGGTCGTCCGCGAAAAGAAGGCCACCTTCCTCCTCGCCCAGCTCGCCATGCAGGCCTTCTACCGCCGTCTCGGCAAGCAGCTCGAAGTCCAGCCCGGCGCCGAAATGCTCGCCGGCATCGAATGCGCCGAAGCCACCGGCGCCCGGCTCGAACTCATGGACCGCCGCATCGACATCACCCTCAAGCGCATCTGGCGCGGACTCGGGTTGTGGCAGAAGGCCAAGCTCGTCTTCCTGATGTGCACTGCCGTCTTCGGCGGCGACGACATCGGTGAAGACGAAATCGAATCCCTCAAGAACCGCGACCAGCTCGAAGGCCTGATGGGCGAGATGGGCAAGGGCTTCCCCGGCGTCAAGGAACGCCTCATCGACGAACGCGACGTCTATCTCTCCCAGAAGATCCGGACAATGCCCGGCCAGCGCATCGTGGCGGTGGCCGGCGCCGGACACGTCCCCGGCATCGCCGCACACGTCCGCGAGGAAATCCCCCTCGCCCCACTCGAAGAACTCCCCCCGCCTTCCCCCTGGTCCAAGGTCTGGCCGTGGCTCATTCCCCTGCTCGTCGTCGCCCTCGTCGCCTGGGGATTCGTGCGCGGCGGGACCGACCGCGGAATCGAGTCCATCGCCATCTGGATTGCCGCCAACGGCGTGTTCGCCGCCGTCGGCGCCATCCTCGCCCTCGCCCATCCGCTGACCGTCCTCTCCGCCTTCGTCGCCGCGCCCATCACGAGCCTGAACCCCATGATTGCCGCCGGATGGGTCGCCGGGCTCGTCCAGGCGTGGGTGCGCCCTCCGACCGTCGGCGACTTCGAGGCCCTGCCCGCCTCCCTCGAAACCTTCCGCGGCTTCATGGCCAACCCCGCCATCCGCATCCTCCTCGTCGTGGTCCTGACCAACCTCGGCAGCTCCATCGGCACCTTCACCGCCATCCCCTGGATCGCCGCCCGCTTCTGAATGCCCCCCGCCGGCCCTCACGGGCGGGACGGACGGGCTGGGCCGCCGGGATCGGTTTTCTCCCGCATGGCGCCGCGGCGGAGCTGGCCGCAGGCGGCGGAAACGCCCTTGCCCCTGGATTCGCGGAGGGTACCTTCGATGCCGTGGCGGAGGAGGGCGTCGAGGAAGGCGTGGCAGGTCTCGCGGGAGGGCGCCTCGCCGTCGAATTCGGCGACGGGGCTCAGCGGGATCGCGTTGACGCGGCACGGGAAGCCGCGCAGGCGGGCCGCCAGCTGCGCGGCGTCGGCGGCGGAATCGTTGAAGCCGCGGACGAGGGTGTACTCGAAGGTCACGATGCGCTTGGTCGCCGCCGTGTACTCGCGGCAGGCGGCGAGGAGCTCGTCCATCGGCCAGCGGCCTTCGACGGGCATCAGGCGGCGGCGGCGCTCCGGGTCGGGGGCGTGGAGGGATACGGAGAGTTCGACCTGCAGGCCTTCGGTCGCCAGACGCCGGATGCCGGGCACGAGTCCGCTGGTGCTCAGGGTGATCTTTCGGGCGCCGATGGCCAGTCCGTCGGGATGGTTCAGGAGGCGGACGGCACGCAGGACGGCGTCGTAGTTGTCGAAGGGTTCGCCCATGCCCATGAACACGACGTTGTTGGGGCGCCCGCCCGACAGCGCGGCGACGTGGTGGACCTGCGCGACGATTTCGCCGGCGCCGAGGTTGCGGACCCAGCCGCCCTTGCCGCTGGCGCAGAAGGCGCAGGCCATCTTGCAGCCAACCTGGGTGGAGACGCACACGGTCTTGCGGTCGCGCGCGGGAATGAGGACGGTCTCGATGGATTCGCCGTCGTCGAGTCCCAGCAGCCACTTGCGGGTGCCGCCGGGGTCGCCGGCTTCGCGGAGGGGACGGACGGGGGCCGGCGTCCACCCGGCGTCCAGCGCACCGCGCAAGGCGCGCGGGAGGTTGGCCATCGCGTCCCAGGAGAGTGCATGGCGGCCCTGCAGCCACTGCCAGAGCTGCTTGGCCCGGAACGCAGGGAATCCCGCGCCGGTGCACACGTCCCGCAGTTCGTCGGGAAAGAGGCCTTGCAAAGCGGTTTTCATGCGGGGGGGGGGCAAATCCTAGATACCTAGGAACCTAGATATCTAGACCCCCGGCAACTCCCCCCGGCTCTTCGACCAGCGGGAGGCTGGGGTCGGCTTCGAGGGCCGGCGGATTCGGGAGGCCGGCGCGGGCGCGGAGTCCGGCGGCGGCGGCGATCATGGCGGCGTTGTCGGTGCAGTAGGCCAGCGGGGCGAGCCGCAGGACGGCGCGGCGGCGGCGCGCGATGGCTTCGAGCTTGGCGCGCAGGACGCGGTTCCTGGCGACGCCGCCGACGCAGGCGAGCGTGCGCGCGCCGGTCGCCTTGAGGGCCCGGTCGGCGCGCTTGGCGAGCGATTCCATGACGGCTTCCTGGTAGGACGCGGCGAGGTCGGCGAGGTGCGAGGGCAGGTCGTCGGGATGGGTGCGGAGGCGCTGGAGGAGGGAGGTCTTGAGACCGCTGAAACTGAAGCAGTAGGCGAGATCGAGCCCGTCCTCGGTGGTGCGCGCCTTGGCGTGTTCCATGCCGCGCGGGAAGCGGACGTAGGCCGGGTCGCCGCCCGCGGCGGCGCGCTCGATGGCGGGTCCGCCGGGATAGCCGAGACCGAGCAGGTTGGCGCCCTTGTCGAGGCATTCGCCGGCCGCGTCGTCGATGGTCTGGCCGAGCAGGCGGTAGTCGCCGGCGGCGCGCATCTCCACGACGTAGGAGTGGCCGCCCGACACCAGCAGGACCACCGCGGGGCACAGCTCCTCCGGCGGCGGCGTGGCGGGGTCGAGGAACATGCCCGCCAGGTGGCCTTCCATGTGGTTGACGCCCCATACCGGCTTGCCGACGGCCTGTCCCAGCGCGCGCGCGCCGGAGAGGCCCACGAGGAGCGAACTGACCAGTCCGGGGCCGTACGTCACCGCGATGGCGTCGAGGTCCCCCCACCCCGCCCCGGCGTTCGCCATCGCTTCCGATACCACCGCCGGAAACGCTTCCACGTGGCCGCGCGAGGCGATTTCCGGCACGACGCCGCCGTAGGGCCGGTGCTGGGCGATCTGGCTGATGACCGCCGAGGAGAGCACCTCGCGGCCGCCGCGCACGACGGCCGCCGCCGTCTCGTCGCACGAGGATTCGATGCCGAGGATGAGCAGGTCTTGCACGGTCAGCGCCCCTGCAACGCGAGCATCCCGCGCAGGACGTCGCAGGCGCGGTCGAGCTGCGGGTCGGTATCGTCGCCGGAGTCCTTGCCGACGGACGCCTCTTCCCCGTCCGGGAGCAGCTCCGCGCCGTCCTCGACGACCTCGCCGTCCCCGCTCTCCCAGCCTTCGTCGGTCGCGGCGAGTTCCTCGTCGCCCGTCAGCTGCTCGGCCTTGTTGCGGGCGATGACGACGTTGCGCCAGTTCTCGGCGGTCATGGGGACCACGATGTCCGGCTCGATGCCGTTCTCGTGGATGACGCGTTCGCTGGGCGTGTAGTACTTGGCGGTCGTCAGGCGGATCGCGACCTTGCCGTCGTCCAGCGGCAGCACGCTCTGGACCGAGCCCTTGCCGAAGCTCTTCTCGCCGACCAGCACCGCGCGGTGGTGGTCCTGGAGGGCGCCGGCGACGATTTCCGAGGCGCTGGCGCTGTAGCCGTTGATGAGGATGGCCATGGGGACTTTCGGGAAGGCTTTCCGCGGGCGCGCCGAGTACGAGCGGTCGATCCGCCCGTCGCGCGTGCGGGTGAACACGATCAGGTCACCCTTCCGCAGGAACTTCTGCGCCACCTCCACCGCCGACGCCAGCAGCCCGCCCGGATTGCTCCGCAGGTCCAGCACCAGCGCCTTGACGCCCTGCGCTTCCAGCTCGTCCAGCGCGTCCTGCAGGTCGGCCGCCGTGTCCTCGCCGAACTGGAGCATCCGCACGTAGCCGATGCCGCCGTCGAGCACGCGCGTGTCCTTCACGCTCGGGACGTTGATGATGGCGCGCGTGAGGGTGAACGTCTTGAACAGGTGCGTGCCGGGCCGGAAGACCTTGATCTTGACCTGGGTCCCGGGGTCGCCGCGGAGCTTCTTGACGGCCTCTTCCAGGGCGAGGCCGTCGGTGGATTCGTCCTCGATCTCGACGATCTTGTCGCCGCCGAGCAGGCCGGCGCGGAAGGCGGGGGTGCCTTCCATGGGGGCGATGACGGTGAGGATGGCGTTCTTGATGCCGATGGTGATCCCGAGGCCGCCGAACTTGCCGGAGGTGTCCTCCTTCATGGAAGCGAATTCCTCCTCGTCCATGAAGGAGCTGTGCGGGTCGAGGGACTGCAGCATGCCGTGGAGGGCGCTGTGGATGAGGTCCTCGTAGCCGCACTTGTCGGCGTCGACGTACTGCGCGCGGATCTGCTCGACCACGGTGGAGAAGAGCGCGTACATCTCGTACGGGGACTTCTCCTCGGCGGCGGCCTTGGCGACGGCACCGGCGGTCTCCTGGGAATACAGGCGCACGCCCGCGGCCAGGTTGGCGAACAGCACGCCCGCCACGAGCCACCACTTCAACGGACTCTTGAAACTCTTCATCTCGGTTCCTCGCTGGAAAACATCCCGACCACCTTACCCCCTCCCGTCCCGGAACTGAAGCCCAAAAGCGAACCCCCCGCTCCCCGGTTCCGCCCCCGGCACCGGGGCACAAAAATGGCGGAGAGGGTGGGATTTGAACCCACGGTGCCCTTTTGGAGCACTCACGCTCTCCAGGCGTGCCCGATAGGCCACTCTGGCACCTCTCCGCGTCGCCCGAAGTGTACCGGAGAAGGGACTTGAACCCTTACGCCCAGAGGGCGGCAGATTTTGAGTCTGCTGCGTCTGCCATTCCGCCACTCCGGCGCTTCGAACACCACCCACCCTACCCTCCAACCCCGCCCCATGCAAGGAAAAAGTGTGCCGGACAACCCCCCGCCGCCACCCCTCCCCGCGGAGGTCAGCGCGCGGCGAGCGCAGCGACCGCCTCCAGCATCGCCCGTCCGCGGTGGTCCGCCGACCCCGTCGCCGCGATCCGCCGGTACGCCGCGCGGCCGATGGCGCGGGCTTCGTCAGGCGTTTCCAGGAGGTGGTTGACGGCGGACGCCAGCGCCTCGGCGTCGCCCGCCGGGACCAACACCCCGTCCACGCCGCTCGCGATGAGGTCCACCGTACCCGCCAGTTCCGTCGCGACCACCGGCTTGCCGAGCGCCATCGCTTCCAGCACGACGACCTGCCCCGTGGAGCGCTCCGCCGGCAGCAGCGGAATGACCACGACCGCGGCGCGCCGCATCAGCCGGTGGGCTTCTTCCAGCGGAATCTCGCGCAGCAGCTCGACGTTGGACGGCAGCGGCTCCGGCAGCTTGTCGTCCTTCCCCACCACCAGCACCAGCGGCGCGCGGAACCGCCGCGCCGCGGCGAGGAGCGTCGCGTTGTCGCGCAAAGTCCGCCCGACCGACACGACGATGCCCTCGTTGTCCTCGACGCATTCGGGCTTCTCGATCGTCGAATACATCGGCACGAACAGCACCTTTGCCCTCTCCAGCCCGAACCGCGACGCCGTGGACTCGATTTCCCCCTTGCTGTTGACGAGAATCCCCAGCGCCCGCCGCGCGACGATCCGGTACAGCGCGTGCTTGAACCGCCAGCGCCACGACTCCGGCCGCGGGATGTCGAGGAAATACTCCATCATCACCTGCCGCGACGCGACGCCCGTCGCCGCGCAAAGCAGCCCGTACGCCAGCGACGCCCGCGCCCCCATCGTCACCACCGCGTCCGCACCCCTTCTCCGCCTCCACAACCTCCACGCCTGCCGCAGCGCGCCCATTTCGTCCGGCGATTCGCCGTCCGCGCAGATGCTCTCCGCCGCCGCGCTCCACACCCGGCTCTGCACGAACGCGAGATTGGTCAGGATCTTCACGCCGCGGCCCCTCAGGGAGTTTTGGAAGTGCCTTTCCAAACCACGAGCCAGCGTCCGCCGAAATGCCCCCCGATCCGGTAGAGGATGCCGAAATTCCTCAACAGTGTCTGAATGTTGTTGACCGTTGTCCGGGAGAGGGATGTCTTGCCTGCAATCTCCTTGATGGTCACGACGGGGTCTCGGGCAATCTCTAGGAGCACCTGTTCGGCATTGTGGCGCACATTCTTTCGGAGAACGGGGGAACAGGTATCCAGGGTCCACTGAATTTTGGAAAGCAACGGGTCGGGCTCGTGGGGTGTTGTGCCAGCTTTTCCGCCTGTTGTGTCAACTTCCGGGGGTGTTGTGCCAAATTTCCCGCCTGTTGTGCCAACTTCCGGGCCCACCGGGGTGCCAGAAGCGGGGCGTTGGAAGGTGACCTTCACGAAACCGTCCGGGGTTTCCGCCACCAGCGGCGCGGGAACGGCGTAGCGTGCGCATTCCGTGGCCATGAGCGAGAAACCCCGGCCCCACATCTCGATGGCTTTTCGGAGATACATCACTTGGGCGACGAGCGTGTTGCGGGGTTCGGATTCGTGTTCCTCCATCAGGGTGCCGACGGTCTTGCCCGGCGGCAAGCCGCCGGGGCTGGTGATTTCCACGCGGTCGTCGTAAATCGCCAGGGAAACAGTGGCGGTGCGGGAGTACTGGCGGTGGGCGAGAGCGTTCAGGATGGCCTCGCGCAGGGCCTCCGGCGGCAATTCGAGACGCTCCTCACGGAGAAATCCCTCCACTTTCCCGGACAGGTTCAAGTGCTTGAAGCAGAACTGCATGGCGGCGTCCATGAGGGCGAAGACGTTCCCGCTTTCGCGACGTTCGTCGCCGAATTCGTTCCGGCCGCTCCCCTTGAAACGCGCCATCTTGATTTGGCATTGGGGATAAAACATGTCGGGGGTGCCGAACAGGACGGCGGCGGCGTTGAGAAGACGACCGTCGCGCATGACGCGGAACTTCCGCAGGAGCGTGGAGGGATTGGTCGTGTCGGCGTTGGAAGCCAGTCGCCCTGCGGCGATGGCCATGCGGGCGGTTTTCGCGACTTCATCCAGATTGAGGTCCTCCATGGAGAGGTGCTGGGCGGGCTGCATGTCCCAATCGCTCCTGAATCCGCCGCGTTCGGAAAGCATCCGCTCGTATTCCTCCTGCGACATGACCGTCGTGGAGGACTGGACCCGCCGGTATGGTTTCCCGTCGTGGAGATAGGGGCGCATGTTGCCGCGCTCCACGCGGCAGACGATGGCTTGGCGGATCGTGTCCACGCGGACCCACTCGGTCGCAATGTCGGCCGCCGGTTCGAACCGGTCGAAAACCTCGAACAAATCGCGCTTCGTGGCGTCGGAAACGGCCTGCCCCTGCAACACCCCTTTGCGGGAAACACCGAAAACGACGGTCCCGCCCTTTCCGTTCAGGAAAGCGCACAGGGTCCGGCAGGCGTCGCCGCGCTGTCCGGTCGTCTCCTTGAATTCGACGGTTTCGCCCTCGCCGTCGGCTACAAGCTTTTCCAATTCGCGCAGGGTCATGGCCGCGTTCCTTCCGTCACAACTCCCGCTCCCCTCACGCTCCCGCTTCGCGGGAACCCACCGCGCGCAGCACTTCCGCCACCGACGTCTCCCCGCGCAGCACCTTTTCCGCGCCGTCCGCGAGCATGTCGGTGAAGCCGCCCCGCGCCGCGATCCCCCGCAGCTCCGCCAGCGGCGCCCCCGTGCGTACCGCTTCCGCCAGTTCCGGCGTCGCCAGCAGCAGTTCGTGGATGCCCGTGCGGCCGCGGTAGCCGCCGAGGCACTGCGGACAGCCTTCGGCGTTCGCCTCCCAAATCTCCGCGCCCGCGCGCCCCGCGACGCCGAGCCGCGCCGCTTCTTCCGCCCCCAGCGCCACCCGCCTCCGGCAGTGCGGGCACAGCCGCCGCACCAGCCGCTGCGCCAGCACGGCCCGGACGCTCGACGCGAGCAGGTAGGGCGCAATCCCCATGTCGGTCAGGCGCACGACGGCGCCGGGGGCGTCGTTGGTGTGCAGGGTCGTGAAGACGAGGTGCCCGGTCAGCGACGCCTGGATGGCGATTTCCGCCGTCTCGATGTCGCGGGTCTCGCCGACGAGGATGACGTCGGGGTCCTGCCGCAGGATGTGCCGCAGCCCGCTCGCGAAGGTCAGGCCGATCTGCGGATGGGTCTGGATTTGCCCGATGCCTTCGAGCTGGTACTCGATCGGGTCTTCGATGGTCATCACGTTCAGGTGCGCGGTGTCGAGTTCGCGCAGCGCCGCGTAGAGGGTCGTGGTCTTGCCGCTGCCCGTCGGGCCGGTCACCAGGATGACCCCGTGCGGTTCGCGCAGGAGGCGGCGGAAGTCGGAGAGAAGCCCCGTCGCCATCCCGAGGTCGCCCAGCGCGTAGCGGATGCTCTCGCGGTGCAGGAGGCGCAGGACCACGCGTTCGCCTTCGGCGACCGGCACGCACGAGACGCGGATGTCGATCTCGCGCTCGCCGACGCGCACCCGCGCCACGCCGTCCTGGGGCAGGCGCCGCTCGGCGAGGTCCAGGCTCGCCATCACCTTGAGGCGCGCGACCAGCGGCGCCGCCATCGCGGGCGGCGGCGGGGGCTGGGAGTAGAGGAGGCCGTCGATGCGGTAGCGGATCGCCAGACCGCTCTCGAAGGGCTCGACGTGGACGTCGGAGGCGCCGCGCTTGACCGCTTCGATCAGCACGGAGTTGACGTACCGCGCGACGGGCGCGTCGGCACCGCCCGCGAGGAGGTCGTCGGCGCGGCTCTGCGGCGCCGGGAGCGGGGGCGGGGTGCCGGAGGGGGCGGCGTCGGCGGCGGGGGCGGCGACGCCGGCGCGGCGGAAGTAGCAGGCGTCGGCGGCGCGGCGGATTTCGTCGGCGGGCGCGGTGGCCCAGATGCCGTCGGCCCCGAGCAGGAGGGAGAGGTCTTCGTAGGCCTGGACGTTGGAGGCGTCGGCGGCGAGCAGCCACAGCGCCCCGTCGCGCCGCACCGGGAGGATCCCCTGCCTCCGCACCCACTCGACGGGCACGCTCTCCAGCAGCGCCGGATCGAGCCACCCCTCCTCGATGCGCTCGACGCGCGGAAGGCCTTCGCTGGCGGCGGCCGCGCTCACGGCTCCCCATCCGCGGCGCGCTTCGCGGCCTTGCGCTCGGCGGCGGCCTTGCGGCGGGCCGCCTTGTCCCGCGCTTCCATGTCGGCGATTTCCGCCTCGGGCGAGGGCTGCTGGATGTCGTCGACGGCGTTGCGCAGCGTGGCGGAGCCTTCGAGGCGCGCGCGCTCGGCTTCGGCTTCGGCGGCGTCGGTCACGATGCGCGGGGTCACGAAGATCAGCAGGTTCGTCCGCTTGTTCACGTCGCTCGACGACCGGAACAGCCACCCCAGCAGCGGGATGTCGCCCAGGATCGGCACCTTGCTCTCGATGCGGCTCGTGTCCTCGCGGATGAGGCCGCTGATGACCACGGTCTTGCGGTCGGGAACGGTGATGGTCGTCTTGACTTCGCGCCGGGAGATGGTCGGGGTGTACGCCGCCGCGGCGTCGCCGGAGGCGGACGCCACCACGGTCTCGATGCACGGGTTGAGGTCGAGCTGGATTTCCCGGTTCGGGTTCACGTGCGGCGTCAGGGTCAGCGTGATGCCGACGTCGCGCCGCTCGATGTTCTGGATGTAGTCCCGGTCGCTGCCGGAGCCCTCCACCGACGACTTCAGGATCGGGATGTTCTCCCCCACGCTCACGCTCGCTTCGAGGTTGTTCTGCGCCCAGAGCGGGATGTTGGAAAGGATCTTGATGTCCTTGTCGCCGGCGACCGCGCGCAGGTAGAACGGCATCTGGTTGTAGACCGTGCCGTCGGGCGCCGTGAACGTCCCGCTCAGCACGCCCGCCGCCAGCCCCTGCGGGAACTTGCCCTCGCCGAGCAGCTGCATCATCGAATCGCTCTCGCCGTAGCGCGTGCGCCCGAAGCCGCCCGTGCCGCTCCCGTCCGGCTGCTCGATGCCGAACCACTCCACGCCCAGGTCGAGGCCTTTCTCCAAGTCCACCTCCGCGATCAGCACCTCCACCAGCACCTGCTGCGGAACCTGGTCCAGCTGCTCCACCAGCCGTTTCACGTAATCGAAATCCTTGCCCCGCGCGTCCACCAGCAGCGCGTTGTTCGCCACGCTCGGCTCGATCGCGATCGACCGCCGCCCCGGCTCCGCCTCCGCCGACTTGCCCAGCAGCGCGTTGAGGCTCTTCGCCGCCTCCTCCGCCGACAGGTATTGCAGGAAAATCGCCCGCAGCCGCCCGAAGCCGTCCGCGTTCTCCACATCCATCTTCTCGAGGATGCGCTTCATGTCCGCGATCTGCACCGGCAGCCCCACCAGCACCAGGCTGTTCGCCTGCGGCACCGCCACGACCGAGAACTCCGCCGGACCCGCCCCCGCGCCGGCCGTCACCTGCGCCATGTGCTTCTGGACCCGCGACGCCGCGCTGTCCGACGCCCCGAACGTCGCCCGCAGCTGCTCCGCCACGTCCTCCGCCGACGCGTTCTGCAGCTTGACCACCTCCACCGCGCTGCCGGCCCCCGGCTGGTCCAGCTGCTCCGCCAGCGACTTGATGCGCGCCACTTCCGTGGCCGTCCCCGTCACCAGCAGGTGGTTGCCCGGCACGAACGCCTCCAGTGCCCCCTCGCGTCCGCCGCGCACCATGCCCTCGAACACCTTCTTCACGTCCGCGGCCCCCACGTGCTTCAGCCGCACGATTTCCGTGACCAGCCCGCCCTCGGCGCCGTCCCCCGCGCCGCCCGCCGTCACCGGAGCCTCCGCGCCCGGCAGCGCCGCGACGCGCCATGCCACCCCCTCGTCGCGCACCGCGTACCCGGCCGCCTCCAGCGCCCGCAGGTACAGCGGCCACACCTCGTCCGCGGGGACCGCCCCGCGCGTCAGGATCGTCAGCTTGCCCTGCACCCCTTCCGGCACGATGATGGTCCGCCCGGTCCACTGCCCCACCAGCTTCGTGACGAGCCGGATGTCCGCCTGCTCGAAATTGAACTGCACCGACGGGACCGCCCCGCCCTCCGCCTCCTGCGCCCGCGCCACCGCCGGCGCGGCGCCCCGAAGCGCCGCCGCCAGCGCGGCCGCCGCGAGGATCCGCGTGCCCAAACTCGAAAAATGCCCGTGTTTCATGCGCCGCATCTTGCCACCCCCCCGTGCAAAAGTCCAGCCCGCCCCGCCCGCCGCGGAACACCCCCTTCCATCGTCATCCCCGCCCTCACCGCCAGAGTCCCCTCTTCCCCTCCCATTCACTCCTCACTCCCCGGGACCGCTGCCACTTTTGGAAACAGGAAAAACACTTGACTTCCACAAGCCCAACCGTCATGCTCCCGCCCATGAACAACACGGTCAAATACACCCTCCGCGAGGCCGCCGGGATTGCCGGCGACGTCGCCCGCGCCTACGCCCTGCCTCTTGCCCTGCCCGTGGTCCTGCCCGTCGCCGTCGCGGGGATCGCCGCGCTCTCGGCGGCCGCCCTCGGCAGCTGGCTGGCCGACAGCGGACAGGCCATCCTCTCCGAGCTGCGCCGCCGGACCCGTCTCCGTGTGCCGCGGCCGCCCTCGCCGTCGCTGCGCGGGACGCCGACGCCGGAGGAGTTCGCCGACGACGCGGCGGTACGGCCCCGCACGCTCGCGGTGCGCCTGCGGATCGGGTCGCGCCTGGCGGACCTGGCGCCGACGCTCGACCGCAGCAACCTCTACGATATCTCTCCTTCGGGCGCAAAACGCATCCGGGGCCGTGGCCGCGGCGTCCGGGGCTGGCTGGCCGACAACCGCATCGGGATGAACTACTCGACCCTCATGCGCTACATGCGCCTCGCCGTCCGCCTCCGCGCCCTTCTGGCCCTGGACGAACGGCTTCCGCTGGAATGGTTGCTGCCCGGCGAGGAGGCTTCCGCAGCGGTTCCCCCGGTGTTGCAGGCGCAATACGCGGCGGCGAAACGCCGCCTCTCGCGCCTGATGCGGGCGCACTGGAATTTCACCCGCCTGCAATCGCACGTGAACGACGCGCTGGGCCTGCGGCGCCTGCCGCGTCCGGGGGGCGCCGGAGGGAAGCCGCCCGACGAAGTAATGCTGGAAAACGCCCGCCGCGAGCTGGTGGATTTCCTGCAGGCGCGCGACCTGCCGCCGAAGCTGGAGGCATTGAGGACAGAGGTGCTGACGGGGTTCCTGCCGCCCGGGCCGGGATTGCCTCCCGGACTGTAGGCCGGCTGCGGCCAGGCTTCGCATGTCATTTTGTGCTGGCCATTTCCTTCCGTTCGCGCACAATGCGTGGAATTGTTTCCCGATTCAACAGAAACGAGGCATACCATGTTCCAAGGAACCATCACCGCGCTTGTCACCCCCTTCCGCCCGGACGGGGCCGTGGACTACGACCGTTTCGCCGCGCTCATCGAGGCGCAGGCGGAGGCCGGCATCGACGGCATCATCCCGGTCGGCACCACCGGCGAGAGCCCGACCCTGACCCCGCCGGAGCACATCGACGTCATCCGCGCCGCCGTGCGCTACGCGGCCGGCCGCCTCAAGGTCATCGCGGGCACCGGCGCCAACTCCACGCACGAAGCCATCGAGCTGACGCGCGAAGTCCTCGACCAGGGCGTCGACGGCACCCTCCAGGTCACCCCCTACTACAACAAGCCCACCCAGACCGGCCTCCTCCGCCACTTCACGGCCGTCGCCGACCTCGGCCTCCCGGTCGTCCTCTACAACGTCCCCGGCCGCAGCGGCGCCGAAATCGCGATCCCGACCGTCGCCGAACTGGCCAAGCACCCGAACATCGTCTGCATCAAGGAAGCCGCCGGCAAGGTGGACCGCGTCTCCCGCATCAAGTCCGTCTGCGACATCGACGTCCTCTCCGGCGACGACTCGCTGACGCTCCCCATGATGTCCCTCGGCGCCGTCGGCGTCATCTCCGTCGCGACCAACGTCGCCCCGCGCCCCGTCGTCGAGATGGTCCGCGCCGCCCGCGAAGGCCGCTGGGACGAGGCCCGCGCGCTCCACTACAAACTCTATCCCCTCTTCACCGACCTCTTCCTCGAAACCAACCCCGTGCCCGTCAAGGCCGCCATGGAAATGCTCGGCATGGGCCCCGCCGTCTACCGCCTGCCCCTCTGCGAAATGTCGCCCGCCCCGCGCGAGCAGCTCCGCGCCACCCTCCGGAAAGTCGGGCTGCTGCCGTGAGCGCCGCCGCCACCGTGCTGATCGTCGGCGCCGCCGGCCGCATGGGCCGCGCCATCGCCCGCCTTCTTGCCGAAGGCGCCGAACCCTCCCTCCGCCTCGCGGCGGCCCTCGACCGCCCCGATTGCCCCGACCTCGGCGCCGACATGGGTGCCCTCGCCGGTACGCCCCCCGCCGGCATCCCCCTCGCCGCCGACTTCGACGCCGCCGTCCGCGACGCCGCCCCCGCGGTGGCCGTCGACTTCTCCTTCCACGCCGCCAGCGCCGCCCTCGCCCCGCGCATCGCCACCGCCGGCATCCCGTGGGTCGTCGGCACCACCGGCCTCACCCCCGAAGAGCAGGCCGCCGTCCGCGGCGCCGCCGAAAAAATCCCCGTCGTGCAGGCCGCCAACATGTCCGTGGGCATCAACCTCCTCGAAGCCCTCGTCCGGCAGGCCGCGCTGGCCCTCCGCGGACGCGGCTACGACTGCGAAATCATCGAGCGCCACCACCGCCACAAGAAGGACGCCCCCTCCGGCACCGCCCTCTTCCTCGGCAAGGCCGCCGCCGAATCCTACGGCTGGTCCCTCCCCGACGTCGCGACCGACGGCCGCTCCGGCCTCGTCGGCGAGCGCCCCGCCGAGCAGATCGGGTTCCACGCCGTCCGCGGCGGCGACTTCGTCGGCGACCACACCGTCCTCTTCGCGGCCGACGGCGAATGCCTCGAACTGACCCACCGCGCCACCTCCCGCGACACCCTGGCCCTCGGCGCCATCCGCGCCGCCGCGTGGCTGACCGCCGGACGCGCCCCCGGCCTCTACGGCATGGCCGACGTCCTCGGACTGGAGACCTCCCGATGAACGGCATCGAAGCCGGCTTGAGCCTCGGGTCCAACCTCAAGGACCGCCTGCGGCACCTCATCGACGCGCGCGCGGCCATCGCGGCCCTCCCCGAAGTGACCCTTCTCGCCTCCGCGCCCATCTACGAGACCGAGCCCGTCGGCGTCCCCGAGGAATACCAGAACATCCGGTTCCTCAACACCGTCCTGCTCGTCGGCACCTCCCTCGACATCCACCGCCTGTTCGCGCGCCTCCAGCAGATCGAGACCGACCTCGGCCGCAAGCGCAGCGCCATCCGCAACTCCCCGCGCACCATCGACATCGACCTCGTCTACTACGGCAGCCAGATCGTCCGCTCCGGCGGCCTGGTCGTCCCCCATCCCCGCTGGAGCAAGCGCCGCTTCGTCCTGCAGCCCCTCTGCGACCTCCGCCCCGGACTCCTCCTCCCCGGCCACGACCGCACCGTCCGCGACCTCCTCGCCGACCTCCCGGCCGACAGCCAGGCCCTCACGCCCCACCTGTCCGCCTGGTAGAGCGGGGGCAAAACGGCTCGCCCGGAGAGATCGCCCGACACACGAGCAGGATTTGCGCCCCGAGCGCGTTGGATCGGTTTACGTTTTTCTGCAGCTTCCCGAACGCTTCCCTACCACATGGTCGCGCGGAAGCGCGACCCTCCCGGTGCGCTCTCCACGGGGAGGGACGCGCTTCTGCGCGTCCGCACTGGGAAACAACGGGCGGAGGTTCATGCACGCGAGCACAGCCGCCGCACGCCTCGCCGTTGTCCGCGCCGGATGACATCCGCGCGTCAGATGGGACGGAAGCGGATGCGCTTGGGCTGGTCGGCGGCGTCGCCGAGGAGACGGCGGCGCTGTTCGTGGTAGCCTTCGAAGTTGCCTTCGAACCAGGTGACGGAGCCGTCGTCCTCGAAGGCGAGGATGTGGGTCGCGATGCGGTCGAGGAACCAGCGGTCGTGGCTGACCACGACGGCGCACCCGCCGAAGTTCTGGATGCCTTCCTCCAGGGCGCGCAGGGTCGTGACGTCGAGGTCGTTGGTCGGTTCGTCGAGCAGCAGCAGGTTGCCGCCGCGCCGCAGCAGCTTGGCGAGGTGCACGCGGTTGCGTTCGCCGCCGGAGAGCTCGCCGACCTTCTTCTGCTGGTCGGCGCCGCGGAAGTTGAACCGCGTGCAGTAGGCGCGCGCGTTCATCGGCTTGCCGCCGAGGTCGAGGGTTTCCTGGCCGCCGGTGATTTCCTCGAACACGGTGTTCTCCGCCTTCAGCTCGTCGCGGAACTGGTTGACGTAGGAGAGCTCCACCGTCTCGCCGACGGTGAGGGTTCCGCCGTCGGGCTTCTCCTCGCCGACGATCATGCGCAGGAGCGTCGTCTTGCCGGCGCCGTTGGGGCCGATGACGCCGACGATGCCGCCGCGCGGCAGGTTGAACGACACGTTGTCCATGACGAGCCGGTTGCCGTACACCTTCCGCAGCCCGTCCGCGCGCACGACGAGGTCGCCGAGGCGCTTGCCGGACGGAATCTGGATTTCGAGCGTGTCCTCGCGGGTGTCGACCTGCTTGGCGGCGAGTTCCTCGTAGCGGGCGAGGCGGGCCTTGTTCTTGCTCATGCGGCCGGTGGGATTGAGGCGGATCCACTCGAGTTCGCGGTCGAGCATCTTCTGGCGCGACGCGTTCTGCTTGCTGGCGACGGCGGCCTGCGCGCGCTTGGCTTCGAGCCACTGCTCGTAGTTGCCCTTGTAGGGGTAGCCGTGGCCGCCGTCCATTTCGAGGATCCATTCGGTGACGTCGTTGAGGAAGTAGCGGTCGTGGGTCACGACGACGAGCGTCCCGGCGAACTTCTTGAGGTACTCCTCCAGCCAGGCGACCGTCTCCGCGTCGAGGTGGTTCGTCGGCTCGTCGAGGAGCAGCGCGTCGGGATTCGAGAGCAGCAGGCGGCAGAGGGCCACGCGGCGCTTCTCGCCGCCGGAGAGTTTTGTCACGTCGGCATCGCCGGGCGGCAGGCGCAGGGCGTCCATGGCGCGCTCGATCTGGCTGTCGAGGCTCCAGAGGTCGCGGGCGTCGATGATGGACTGGAGGCGGTCCATCTCGTCGCCGATCTTCGCGGACTCATCGTCGGAGAGGTCGCCGCCGAGCTTGTCGCAGAGCTCGTCGTAGCGGTCGAGGATGGCCTGCGCGGCGGCGGCGCCCTCCGCGACATTGCCCGCGACGTCCTTCGACGGGTCGAGCTGCGGCTCCTGCGGAAGGTACCCGATCCGCAGCCCCTGCGCGATGATGCACTCGCCGTGGTAATCCTTGTCCTGGCCCGCGAGGATGCGCAGCAGCGTCGATTTGCCGGCGCCGTTGCCGCCGATGACGCCGATCTTGGCGCCGAAGAAGAACGACAGCGTGATGTCGTCGAGCACCGTCGTCCGGTCGTGCGTCTTGGATAGGTGGTTGAGCGTGAAGATGTATTCGCCGGCCATAAAAAACTCCTTCTGGTTTGCGGGGTTGCCGTATGCAGGCCCCCTTCATCGCACATCCCGCCCCGGAATGCACGGGAAAAGCGCCGCCCCCGGTCCCCCTCCCCCACCCTCCGTCACCAGTTCGCCTTCACGTTTTCCCGGATTTCCTCGGGAGCGTCCGGGTCGTCCGGGGTCACGACCAGGATGCGCTTGCCGAAGACGATGCAGTTGTAGAGCAAGCGCCCGATCTGGTCGCGCGTCACGTACACGTTGCTGCCCGGCATCTCCTCCATCGAGACCACCGTGTTGTTCGCCGCGTCGATCGTGCGCACCCGCAACTGCTGCGCGGTCCACAGCTCCGGGTTCTCGATGTCGGTGTCGGACGTGAACTGCATGAACAGGTTCTGGTTTTCCAGGAACACCCACACCTCGTTGGCCACCGGCGACATCGGCGCGATGTGGATGATCTGGTCGCCGGTCCCCCGGGCGTCGGGATCGATCTCCAGCTGCCGGCAGCAGGCCAGGTAGAGGCGTTCGCTGAGCGCCTGGTCGGGAAACGTCCCCCGCGCCGGGGAGTCCCGCAGCGTGCCCATCAAGCGCTGCAGGTCGCATTCGACGGTGCGCCAGTCCTCCTCCTCGGGGAACTCGCGGTTTTCCGCCTCCAGCCGGTACACGTTCACGATGCGGAACTTCGAACTGCGCACCTCGACGCCGAGCTCCTCGATGGCGTAATCCGGCCGCTTGACCGTCGCGCCGAGGTTGAGCTGCGGAATCCGGATGTCGGCCCATTCGCTGTTGTCGCCCTCGTCGGCCTTCACCTCCGGCCGCCGCACGCGGAACACGAGTTTGGCGCCGTCGCCGAGGCGCTCCGGATCGTAGTCCTTTTCGTCGAGGAACCACGCGTACAGGTGCAACGCGACCTCGGCCAGGAACGGCTCCTCCATCACCGCCGCCGGCGGGTCGGCAGCCACCGCGCGGCACGGCGCGGCGGCGGTCGCGGCGAGGAGAAGCGCCATCGCGCAGGAGAAGGAAAACGCGTGTTTCATTTTGGATCCTTTCGCAAAGTGAAGAAACGGTTGCCGCCGAGCAACCCGTGCTGGGACTCGGGGATGCGCACGAAATTGCCGCCGGGATGGTACATGTCCTGGCCCGTCATCCACGAGTAGGCGCGCCCCGTGACGGGGACGCCCCCCACGACCGAGAGGTTGGCGAACAGGTCGCTCCCCTGCGGCCCGGTCGCGAAATAGGCCGTGGCCAGCGACTGCGCGTAGTTGATCAGCCGCGCGAAGCGCCCCGGCGCCTTGCCGCTGTTGGCGATCTTCATCAGGTAGTTGATGCGCTCCCCCACGCGCGGCGCCATCGTGCGGTTCCCCGCCGCGTCGCGCGAAAACCCCTCGCACTGGTTCCGGGCGGTGATGAGGTCGAGGATGTCGCCCGTCCGCACCGCCGCGATCTCTTCCTGCTTGTATCCCGCGGGGATGTCCTTGATGCGCGAGTGCAGCACGAACAGCACCTCCCGCATCGCCGACTCCGTGTCCTCTTCGCTCACGTACCCCCGCTCCCCCGGGAACGGCGTCTCGTTGATCAGCAGCCGCGCCAGGTAGCCCGCCTTCGTGTCCGCCCCTGCCAGCACCGCGAAATCCCCGGCCCGCGCCGCCACGGCACCCAGCAGCAACGCCACCGCCAGCGCCGCCACCATCACGCCCCTGGCCTGCCCGACCGGCCGTCCGTACTGTCCCGTGCCATCATCCATGTGTCCATTCCACCACACCCCTCCTCCGCATTCAACCCGATTTTCCGCCCCGCCGCCCCTCCCCGTCCGCCCCCGCACCCCCATTCCCGACATCTTGCGAGATCGTGGAAAATCCAAACTGTTTCTCCAATTTTCCGCAATCCTCCAGCCCATGGAAAACCGGTCTCCCCCACCCCGGAAAGCCGAAAGGCGCCCCCCGGAGGGGACGCCTTTCTTCCGTTCGGTTGTCCGGTGGATCAGAACGTGTAGCCGCAGCCGACGCCGCCGTAGAAGATTTCGCAGTCGATGTCGTCGTAGCTGTCCTTGACGCCGTCGCGGATGTCGCCGTCGATCAGCGTGCTGAAGCTGGCCTTGGCGTGGACTTCGAGGGCGTCCGTCACCGCGTAGCCGAGCTTGGCGTCAAACTGGGCGTGCGAGAAGGCCGCGCCGTCGTCGGAGCCGTAGCGTTCGGCGAAGTCGTCGCCGACGAAGCCGACGGTGGCGCCGAGGTGGAGGCCGAGGAGATCGGTCAGTTCGAAGTCGTGGCCGATCTTGCCGAGGAAGTACCAGTCGCTGCTGGACTGGCAGTCGTGGTAGAACTCGAGTGCGGGCTGGAGGAGGCAATCCACACCGGCCTTGACGAAGAGCTCGTAGTCGCCGTCGGCGGGGGCGCCGGCCTTGACGTTCTCGGCTTCTTCCTCGGTCGCGACGATGACATCGCCCTTGGCCTGCGGGTACACGAAGTACGTGCCGCCGAAGGTGAGGGAGACGGGGCCTTCGATCGGAACCGTCCAGTCGAGGGTCAGGTCGAATTCGGACCACTTGCCGCCGGTCTTGGGATCCCAGTTGCAGTTGGCGTCGGTGATGTTCATGTTGGCCCAGACGTCGAAGCTGAAGCCGTACGGCATCTCGACGTACACGTCGGGCTGGAACACGGGCTCGTCGTTGCCGGTCACGCCCTTGGAGACGTAGGCGCTCAGCACGTCGGCGCTGACGGTCACGGCGTAGTTGGCTTCTTCCTGGGTCACTTCCTCCGCGCTCGCGGAAACCGTGGCCATCGACGCGGCCAGGGCGGCCAGCATCAGGGCGGTCATCATCTTCTTCATGGATTGTTTCACTCCTTGTTTGGTTTGGTTGCCGCTTGCTCGGCAAGAACACCGGCCATCATCCCCCATTTCCCTTCCATGTCAACCGTTTTTGCGCGTGCCGGACCTCCGTTCCGGTCCTCCGCGGGCGCATCTCCGCCATGTACAAGCCTCCGGATGCGGACAGGGCCGAAGCGGGAAAACCCCGGTGGTGCCTGTTCCGGGGGCGGAACCTTGCGCGGACAACGGCTGGGACGCTGGAGGCAGGAGCAGGCCGACGTTGGGTTTGGCGTTGGGTTTGGCGTTGCCCCGGGCGGGGGGAGAGGGTAAAGTGGAAAAGATTGCCACTGAACGGACAAACGCCCACATGGACAGGAACGAGGAATACAAGGTCAAGCTGGAGGTCTTCGAGGGACCTCTCGATCTGCTGTTGTACCTCATCAAGAAGGACGAGCTGGACATCAGCAACATCCCGATGGAGAGCGTCACCAGGCAGTACATCGAGTACCTCGAGATGATGAAGCGGCTCGACCTCAACGTCGCGGGGGAGTTCCTGGTCATGGCCGCCACGCTGATGATGATCAAGAGCCGGATGCTGCTGCCCGCCGAGGTCCGGCCCGAGGAGGAGGCCGAGGAGGAGGATCCGCGGTGGGATCTGGTCCGGCAGCTGGTCGAGTACAAGAAGTTCAAGGACGCGGCGCTCCACCTGGAGGAGCTGGAGGTGCGGCGGGAGGACATCTTCGGCCGCGAGGGGACGGAGGCGGTCCTCGGCCGCGAGCCGGAGGTGGCGCTCCACGACGTGGGGCTGTTCGACCTGATCAACGCGTTCAACGAGGCGCTCAAGAAGGTCAAGGACGAGGAGCTCCGGGAAATCTTCGCCGAACGCTACACGGTCGCCGACAAGATCGAGTCGCTGGGGCTCCGGCTCCGCCGGGAGCGGCGGTTCTCGCTGTCGGGGATGCTCGACAAGATGCGCTCGCGCAACGAGATCGCGTGCACGTTCCTGGCGCTGCTGGAGCTGATCCGCCTCCGGCAGGCGCGCGCGGTGCAGTCGGAGACGTACGGGGAGATTTTCATCGAGCACCGGGACATCCCGCCCGAGGGCGCGAAGCCCGAGGACGAGGCCCCGGCCGAGGACCCGCAGACGGCCGCCATCCTGCGGCGCCGCAAGAAGCTCAACGCCGCCCCCGCGCCGGAAACCGGCACGTTGCCGCTCGCGGACGGAGCCCCGGCGGTGGACGCGGATGCGGGCGCCGATGCGGAAGCGGAAGAGGAGAAGGTTGAAGATGAGTCCGACGGAAACCCGTGATTTCGCGCTGCCGGTGCTGAAGCAGATCATCGGCGCGATGCTGTTCGTGCGCAAGGACCCGCTGCCGGTCGCGGAGATACGCCGCGTGCTGAAGGCGACGGCGGAGCGGCGCGGCGGCATCACCGCCGACTTCGCGAAGGCGGACGAGAAGCTCGTGCTGGAGGCGCTCGGGGAGCTGGGGAGGGACCTGACGGACCGCAAGACGGGGTTCCACCTGATCGAGGTGGCGGGCGGGTGGCGTCTGGAAAACGACGCGAACTGCGGTCCGTGGCTCCGCACGATGCTCCAGAAGGGGCGCGGGACGAGGCTCTCGCTGCCGGCGCTGGAGACGCTGGCGATCATCGCGTACCGGCAGCCGTGCGTGCGCTCGGAAATCGAGGCGGTGCGCGGCGTGGCCGTGGACGCGATCCTGAAGAACCTTCTCGACCTGCAGCTGGTGCGGGTGGTGGGGCGCAGCGAGCTGCCGGGCCGGCCGTGGATGTTCGGGACGACGCAGAAGTTCATGGAGCACTTCGGGCTCAAGAACCTCGACGACCTGCCGGGCACGGACGAGCTCCGCCGAATCGAGGCGGAGCAGGCCGCCCGCTACGGCAACGACCGCAAGTCCCGCGGAGACGACGCCGACGACACCCCGCCGCAGCCGCCGGAAGACCCGAACCAGATGAAGATCGAAGCCGTCGAGGCCGCCGCCGAGATGCCCGCCGAGGAAGAAGAGGAAGAAACCGACGAATTCGACGAGGACGACGAATTCGACGAGGACGAGGACGAGTTCGACGAAGACGACGAGGAAGAGGACGAGGAAGACGAGGAAGACGAGGGAAAGTGACCGCCGTTCAAGCGGCAACCGTTCCGATTCTTTCGATTTTTTCGAAACCATCGAATCCATCGAGTTTTCTGAAACCGCATTTTGACAAACCAAAGGAGCACACACCATGAGTCTTTTCGGAACCATCGCGAACAACTGGATCGCCGCGCAGAAACCCTACCAGCCGGGCCGCCCCATCGAGGAGGTGGCGCGCGAGCTGGGGCTGGCGGACGCGTCGGGCATCGTGAAACTGGCGTCGAACGAGAACGCCTGGGGCCCCTCGCCGAAGGCGAAGCAGGCCATGCACGACGCGGTGGAGCACATGAACCGCTACCCCGACGGCGGCTCGTACTACCTGCGGCAGGCGATCGCGCGGCATTACGGCATCGGCGACGACATGGTGATGCTCGGCTGCGGCTGCAACGAGCACGCGGTGCTGATCTGCAACGCCTTCATGTGGGAGGGCGACGACCTGGTGGCGTCGCAGCGGTCGTTCGTCGTGTACAAGCTGGTGTCGGAGCTCTTCCGCTGCACCTGCACGCTCGTGCCCATGAACGGCATGACCCACGACCCGGACGCGATGCTCGCCGCCATCAAGCCCAACACCAAGGTCGTGGTCATCGGCAACCCGAACAACCCGACGGGGACCATCCTGACGCAGGAGCAGGTGGACGCGTTCGTGGACGCGGTGCCGGACCGCGTGGTGACGGTCTTCGACGAGGCGTACATGGAGCTCGTCCCGCCGGAGCGCCAGGTGGACACCGTCAAGCACGTCAAGGCCGGCAAGAAGCCCGTCATCACGCTGCGGACGTTCTCCAAGGCGTACGGGCTGGCCGGGCTGCGCGTCGGCTACGCGATGGCGCAGCCGGACGGCATCGACCTGCTCAACAAGGTCCGGCAGCCGTTCAACGTCAACGCGATGGCGCAGGCGGCGGCGGTCGCGGCCATCGGGGACCAGGAATACATTTCGTCCACGCGCAAGCTCCTCATCGCCGGCCAGAAGCAGATGACCGACGGCCTGCGCGCGCTCGGCCTCGACCCGGTCGAAACGGTCACGAACTTCATCATGTTCCGCTTCGAGAAGGCCGCCGCCCTCACCGCCGCCATGACGAAGCGCAAGGTCATCGTGCGGCCCCTCGCCGGGTTCGGCCTGCCGGACTACGTGCGGATCAGCATCGGCACCGAGGAGGAGAACGCGACGTGCCTCGCGGCGCTGGCGGAAGCCCTCAAGGAAATCTAGAGAATCTAGTTTCCTAGGAATCTAGTTATCTAGAAATCTAGAAAAACAGCCCCCCACCGAAAACCCAGGAGCCCCCCCATGATGAAAGGCATCGTCCTCGCCGGCGGAAGCGGAACCCGCCTCTATCCCATCACGCAAGGCATCAGCAAGCAGCTGCTGCCGGTGTACGACAAGCCGATGATCTACTATCCGCTGTCGGTGCTGATGCTGGCCGGCATCCGCGACATCCTGGTCATCAGCACGCCGGAGGACCTTCCGCGCTTCCGCACGCTGCTCGGCGACGGCAGCGGCGTGGGACTGCGGCTGGAGTACGCCGAACAGCCGCGTCCCGAAGGGCTGGCGCAGGCGTTCATCATCGGGCGCGACTTCGTGGGCGGGTCGCCGTCGGCGCTGGTGCTGGGCGACAACATCTTCCACGGAATGGGCCTCACCGGCATCCTGCGGCGCGCGGGCAAGCTCAAGGAAGGCGGGCTCGTCTTCGGCTACCTCGTGCGCGACCCGGAGCGGTACGGCGTCGTCGAGTTCGACGCGGAAGGCAAGGTCCTCGGCCTCGAAGAAAAACCCAAGCGCCCCAAGTCCAACTACGCCGTCCCCGGCCTCTACTTCTACGACGGCGAAGCCTGCGACCGCGCCGCCGCCCTCAAGCCCTCGCCGCGCGGCGAACTCGAAATCACCGACCTCAACCGCAGCTACCTCCGCGACGGCAAGCTCCGCGTCGAGCTGCTCGGCCGCGGTTTCGCGTGGCTCGACACGGGCACGCACGAATCGCTGCTCCAGGCGTCGAACTTCGTGCAGACCATCGAAGAGCGCCAGGGGCTCAAGATCGCGTGCCTGGAGGAAATCGCCTTCCGCGCCGGCTGGATCAAGGAAGACACCCTCCGCGAACGCGGCGAGCTGATGGCCAAGAACGAATACGGCCGCTACCTCCTCGCCCTCGCCGACGGCGCCGAGGCCGCGAAATGAGCACCCCCCGCGAAGCGGCGGAAATCCGCGTGCGCCTGCTGCCCGGACGCGACCGTCCCGTGCGCCACGGCAGCTCGTGGGTGTTCTCCGGCGCGGTGGACGGCATCGACCGCGACGCGCCCGCCGGGGCCATCGCCGACGTGTACGCCGCCGACGGCGCCTGGATCGCCGCCGGACTCTGGAACCCGGACGCCGACCTGTGCGTCCGCGTCCTCACGCGCGCCCCCGATGCCATTCTTGGCGAGGACTTCCTGCGCGACCGCATCCGTTCCGCCGCCGCCCTCCGCCACGACCTCTACGGCACGCGCGCCGAGTGGAAGGACACGACCGCGTGGCGGATGGTGTTTTCCGAAGCCGACGGCCTGAGCGGGCTGGTGGCAGACCAGTACGACGGCACGCTCGTCCTGCACGTAGGCGGCAAGGCCTGGGAGCGCTGGCTGCCGTGCGTCACCGCATCGCTCCGCGAAACCTGCGCCGCCGACCGCGTCCTCGTCCGCGCCGACCCCGACGCCGTGCGCCGCGAGGGGCTTTCCGAAGACCTCGGCGGCGACGACGCCCCCGCCGAAATCGAATTCCGCGAAAACGGCTTCCGCTTCTTCTCCGCGCCCGACGCCGGGCAGAAGACCGGCTTCTACCTCGACCAGCGCGAAAACCGCCGCAAGGTGGCCGCCATCGCACGCGGACGCGACGTCCTCTCCGCCTACTGCTACACCGGCGCCTTCGAAGTCTGCGCCGCGCACGCGGGGGCGAAAAGCGTCATCGGCTGGGACTCCTCGGCACCCGCCCTCGCCCTCGCCCGCCGCCACCAGGAAGCCAACCCCGGCGGCACCCCCGTCGCCTACGAAGAAGCCGACGTCCCCACCCGCCTCCGCCAGGCCCGCGACCGCCGCGAAAGCTGGGACCTGATCGTCCTCGACCCGCCCCGCCTCGTCACCTCCCGCGGCGGCCTCCAAAAAGGGTTGAGAGCCTACAAGGACATCAACCTCCTCGCCCTGAAACTCCTCCGTCCCGGCGGCTACCTGGCGACCTTCACCTGCTCGGGCCTCGTCGAAGCCGACACCTTCCTCGAAATGCTCGGCTGGGCCGCCCACGACGCCGGACGATCCGTCCGCATCCTGGAGGCGCTCGGCCCCGGCGCGGACCACCCGGTGGCCCTCGGCGCCCCGGAAACGTCCTACCTCAAAGGCTTCCTCTGCCGCGTGGACTGACCACACGCTCCTCCCGCCATGCCCTCCACCATCGTCCTCGGTATCGACGCCTCCCTCCGCGGCACCGGCCTGGCCGTCATCGAAGCGGCCGGCTCCGTCATGCGCTGCCTCCACTGGGAGGTCGTCAAGATGCCCCCCAAGGCCGCGCACTCCGAGTGCCTCCGCGCCATCCGCAACCGCATCGACGAACTCCTCGCCGTGCACGCCCCCGCCGCCGCGTCCATGGAAGGCGGATTCTACTTCAAGAACGGCAAGACCGCCCTCGTCCTCGGCGAAGTCCGCGGCGTCGCCATCTCCTCCTGCGCCGTCGCCGGCGTCCCCGTCTACGAATACTCCCCCCGCTCCGCCAAGCAGAACCTCACCGGCTGGGGCGCCGCTCCAAAGGACCAGGTCGCCCGCATGGTCGCCTCCATCCTCGCCCTCGAGGACACCCCGCCCGACGACGCCACCGACGCCATGGCCCTCGCCCTCTGCCACCTCCAGACCAACCACACCTACTTCCCCGCCACCCCCATCTGATGCCGCCCCCCGCCGACACCCCCGCCCTCTCCATGCAGGGCGTGAAAAAGCGCTTCCGCGCCGCCGACGGCCGCGACGTCGAAATCCTGCGCGGCATCGATCTCTCCCTCCCCCGCGGCGCCTATGCCGTCGTCACCGGCCCCTCCGGCTCCGGCAAGACCACCTTCCTCATGGTCGCCGGCCTCCTCCTCCCGCCCGACGCCGGAACCTTCCTCTTCGACGGCCGCGACGTCTCGACCCTCCCCGACCGCGACCGCACCGCCCTCCGCAAGACCGCCGTCGGAACCGTCTTCCAGAAATTCTGCCTCGTCCCCGGCCGCTCCGCCCTCGCCAACGTCGAACTCCGCTTCCGCTATCTCGGCACGCCCGCCGCCGAAGCCCGCCGGAAATCCCTGGCCGCCCTCGATCGCGTCGGACTCGCCCACAAGGCCCGCCAGCCCGCGCATCTCCTGTCCGCCGGCGAAATGCAGCGCGTCGCCATCGCCCGCGCCATCGCCCATCCCCCGACCCTCCTCCTCGCCGACGAACCCACCGGCAACCTCGACCCCGATACCGCCGCCCGCACCATGGACCTTTTCGCCGACCTCAACCGCGCCGGCACCACCCTCCTTCTCGTCACCCACCACCCCGCCTGGAACGCCCCCTCCTCCGCCCTCCGCCTCACCCTCCGGGACGGAACCCTATCCCCTTGACCGCCCCGGCCGCGCGATTTCCACCACCCGCTCCCCTTCCGCCTTGCCCGGCGTCAATCGCACGTGCCAGGCATCTTCCGGCAGGAAATCCAGCGCCCTCTCCGCCCACTCGATCGCGACGATTCCCGGGTAATGCTGGAGATAGTCCTCCAAGCCCAGGCTGAACGCGTCCGCCGCCCCCCGGATCCGGTACAGATCGATGTGCGCCAGCCCCCGCGTTCCCCGGTACTCGTTGACGAGCGTGAAGGTCGGGCTCCCCACCGGACGCCGGATGCCCAGCGCCCGCGCCAGCCCCTGCACGAAGCACGTCTTGCCGGCACCCAGGTCCCCGTGCAGGCACACCAGCGCCCCGTCCGGGCATTCCGACGCCAACCGCGCCGCCACCGCCCGCGTCTCCTCCGCCGACCGGCTCACGATCCTCTCCGTCCGTCCTGCCGGAAAGAACCCATCGCTTTCCACGTTCGTATCCATGCCATTCATGCCCTCCACTCTATCCCCCTCCCCCCCTCCGCGCAACGCCTTTCTCCTCCGCTCCCCCGCCTCTCCCCCGCCCCGTTCCAACCACTTGCGATATCAAGGAAAACTCCTTGAAATCCCCCTGTTTCCACCCCCATCCTCCTCCCATGGATTTTCCTGCTCCTTCCCCCCATTTCCCACTTGCAGTCCCGCCCCGTTTCCGCACAATGACACCCAACGCAAGATGACCTCGCCCCTCCCCCCATTTCCCCGCCCGGCCTCCCGCGGCTTCACCCTCGTCGAAGTCCTCGGCGCGCTCGCCCTGTGCGTTCTGCTCGCCGGCGTCGCCGCCACCGCCACCCTCCAGTCCTCCCGCGCCCTGCGCCGCGCGGAAACGCTCCGCGGCCAGACCCTCCGCCTCCGCACCCTCCACGTCCAGGCCCGCCTCCGTCCCGCCGAGACCGCCACCGACGCCCCCTCCCCCTGGCGCATCGACCGCGACGAACTCCTCGTGCCGCCGCCCCCTCCTCCCCGCGCCGTCTCCCGCCTCGCCGACCGCCCCCCGCTGCCTCCCCCGCCCCGCCGCTGGACCCTCCTGACCCTCCGCGACGCCGCCTCCACCCTCCGTCCCGTCCAACTCGCCATACTGGAAACCGAAGAACCATGACCGCCTCCGCCCCCCGCAAAACCCTCGTCGTCGTCGCCGCCGGCCTCGGCTGGAACCTCATCGAGCGCCACAAGCCGCAAACCAAAATCCCCTTCCGCCCCATCCTCCCCGGACCCCTCTCGCTGACGTGCCCCGCGCAGGCCACCCTCCGCACCGCCCTGCCGCCCGCCGGACACGGCGTCGTCGCCTCCGGCTGGTACCACCGCGACCTCGCCCGCCCCTACTTCTGGGAACAGTCCGCCGCCCTCGTCCGCGGACCGCGAATCTGGGACGCCGCCCGCGCCCGCGGCGAAACCGTGGGCATGGCCTTCTGGCAGCAGAGCCTCGGCGAAAGCCTCGACCTCCTCCTCTCGCCCAAGCCGATCCACCGCCACCACGGCGGCATCGTCATGGACTGCTACACCCGCCCCGAGCCCCTCTACGCCGACCTCTGCCGCGCCATCGGCCGCAAATTCGACCTCTACCGCTACTGGGGCCCCCTCTCCGGCGAACGCGTCGGCCGCTGGGAAGCCGCCGCCGCCGCCGAAATCCTCCGCCGTCCCGATTCCCCCGACCACCTTTTCCTCTACCTCTCCTCCCTCGACTACGCCCAGCAGCGCCACGGCCCCGACTCCCCCCAGGCCGCCGCCGCCCTCCGCGAAGCCCTCGCCCAGCTCGACCCCCTCCTCGACGCCGCGGCCACCCTCGGCTACGAATGGCTCGTCACCGGCGACTACGCCATCGAGCCCGTCACCCTCCCCGACGGCGCCGTGTTCCCCAACCGCGCCCTCCGCGACGCCGGACTCTTCCATACCCGCGCCGTCGCCGGGATGCTCTACCCCGACTTCTACACCTCCCGCGCCTTCGCCATCGTCGACCACCAGATCGCCCACGTCCACGTCCCCTCCCCCTCCGACCGCCCTGCCGTCCGCCGCCTTTTGGAGCACCTCGACGGCATCGACCTCGTCCTCGACCCCGACGCCCAGCGCACCCTGGAGGTCCTGCACGAACCCCGCTCCGGCGACTTCCTCCTCATCGCCGCCCCCGGCCGCTGGTTCGCCTACCCCTGGTGGACCTCCCCCCGCCAGGCCCCCGACTACGCCAGCCAGATGGACATCCACAACAAACCCGGCTTCGACCCCTGCGAACTGCACTTCGCCTTCCCGCCCCCGCACACCTCCCAGAACACCTCCCGCATCCGCGGCACCCACGGCCGCAGCGGCCCCGGCCACGAAGTCGCCGCCGCGGGCCTCTTCCCCGACGCCCCCGACTTCCCCTCCCTCGCCGCCGCCCTCGCCCGCCGCCTCGCCTCCGCCTGACGCCCCGCTCTCGCCGCGCCCCTCCGCGCACCGATCCAGCCCACTTTTGCACATAGGAAAAATCCTTGACATCCCGGCCGTTCTCCCCCATGCTCCGCGCCATGAAAAACACGACGAAACACCTCCTCCGCGAGGCCGCCGGCATCGCCGGCGACATCACCCGCGCCTACGTCGGCGCCCTGGCCCTGCCCATCCTCGCGCCCGCCGCCCTCGCGGGCGTCGCGGCCCTCTCGGCGGCGGCGCTGGGCGGCTGGATTGCCGACACGGCGGGGCGCGCCGTCCTCGCCGAGCTGCGCCGCCGCGCGCACCTGCGGGCGCCGCGCCCGCCCTCGCCCTCCCTGCGCGGCATCCCGACGCCGGAAGAGTTGGCCGCCGACGCGGCAGAGCGCCCGCGCACGCTGGCGGTGCGCCTGCGGATCGGGTCGCGTCTGGCGGACCTTGCGCCGACGCTCGACCGCGGCAACCGCTACGCCGTCTCGCCGACCGGCGCCCAGCGCATCTGCGGCCGCGGCCGCGGCGTCCGCGGCTGGCTGGAGGACAACCGCGTGGGCATGAACTACTCGACCCTCATGCGCTACATGCGCCTCGCCGTCCACCTCCGCGCCCTCCTGCAACTGGAGGAACGCCTCCCGCTGGAGTGGCTGCTGCCGGGCGCGGAAGCCGCCGCCGCCGCGGAGATTCCGCCGGCCCTGCGGACGCAGCACGCGGCGGCGCGACGCCACCTCAGGCGCCTCCTGCGGACCCACTGGAACTTCCGCCGCCTGCAAGCGCACGTGGACGGCGCACTGGGCCTGCGGCGCCTGCCGCATCCGGGGCGCGGCACGGGCAAGCCCCTCGACGACGCGCTGGCGGACAACCTCCGCCGCGAGCTGGCGGATTTCCTGCAAGCGGGCGACCTGCCGCCGAAGCAGGAAGCCTTGCGCCGGGAGGCGGCGCGGGCGGCGTTTTTTGTCGCCCCGCCCGCCCCCATGCGCTAGACTCCCGGCCCATCCAACCCTCCCGAGGAGTCCCACCCATGTCCAACACCATCCTGATCGGCGCCCAATGGGGCGACGAAGGCAAAGGCAAGATCATCGACGTCCTGACCGAGCGCGCCGACTGGGTCGTGCGCGCCCAGGGCGGCAACAACGCCGGCCACACCGTCGAAGTCGGCAGCGAGCGCTTCGTCCTCCACCTCGTCCCCTCCGGCATCCTCCACGAAGGCAAGCGCTGCGTCATCGGCAACGGCGTTGTCCTCGACCCCGCCGGGCTCGTCGAAGAAATCCGCGGCCTCGAAGCGCGCGGCTTCCCGGCCGCCGGACGCCTCTTCGTCAGCGACCGCGCCCACCTCGTCCTCCCCTACCACCGCTCCCTCGACGCCCGCGGCGAAGCCCTCAAATCCGCCTCCGGCAAGATCGGCACCACCCTGCGCGGCATCGGCCCCGCCTACGGCGACAAGATGGCCCGCACCGGCCTGCGCGCCGGCGACCTCCTCGACCCGGCCTTCCCCGACCTCCTGCGCGAGCGCATCGACGCCCACAACCGCACCCTCGCCGCCCTCGGCGGCGAACCCCTCGACCCGGCCGCCGTCATCGCGGGCGTCGAAGCCGCCATCCCGACCCTCGCGCCGCTCGTGTGCGACACCCTGCCCCTGCTGCACGAGGCCGCGGCGCGCGGAGAGGAAATCCTCTTCGAGGGCGCGCAGGGCGTGATGCTCGACATCGACCTGGGCACCTACCCCTACGTCACCAGCTCCAACGCCGTCAGCGGCGGCGCCTGCACCGGCTCCGGTTTCCCGCCCAACCGAATCGACCGTGTCGTCGGCGTCCTCAAGGCCTACACCACGCGCGTCGGCGAAGGCCCCTTCCCGACGGAACTCTCCGACGCCGACGGCGAAGCCCTGCGCGCCGCCGGCCGCGAATTCGGCGCCACGACGGGCCGCCCGCGCCGCTGCGGCTGGTTCGACGCCGTCGTCGCCCGCCACGCCGCCATGAGCTGCGGCGTCGACGGCTGGGCGCTGACCAAGATGGACGTCCTCGACGGCTTCGACCGCATCAAACTCTGCGTCGCCTACGAACTCGACGGCCTGCGCATCGACACGTTCCCGGCGAACATCCGCGCCGCCGCCCGCTGCAAACCCGTCTACGAAGAGATGCCCGGCTGGAAGACCCCGCTCGGCGCCATCCGCACCTTCGACGCCCTTCCGCCCGCCGCCCAGGCCTACCTCCGCCGCATCGAGACCCTCACCGGCGTCCCCGTCCGCATCCTCTCCCTCGGCCCCCGCCGCGACCAGACCTTCGACCTCCCCTGACCCCGCCCCTCCTTCCCTCCTCCCCTCCAGGCGTTCCTGCGCCCCGCCGCGCACGGCGGGGTTCCGGCTGGACTTTTCCCGCGAATGCGGCTTTGATGGATGGTTGCCGCAGGGCAAAACCCGCGGCGGAAGGAAACACCCAATGGACCTTTGGAACAACATCGCAACCTGGGCCGCGGGCAACTGGCAGGCGCTGATCGGATACGGCGCGTCGGTCGTCATCCTCGTATCGCTGGTGACCACGAACGTCCTGCGCCTGCGGCTGGTCAACGGCATCGGCTCGCTGCTCTTCGGCTGGTATGGCCTGCTGATCGGCTCCTGGCCGGTCTGCATCATCAACTGGATCATCGCAGGCATCGACGGCTGGTACCTGCTCAAGACCCTCCTCGCGCAGGCGTTCTTCGATCTCGAACCGGCCTCCGCCACGGGCGCCGCCTTCCTCCGCAAGTTCTTCCTCTACCACGAACGCGACATCCTCCGCTTCACGCCCGGCGCCTCGCTCGAAGCCCTCCAGGCAGCCGAAACCCACCTCCTCTTCCGCAACCTCCTGCCGGTCGGCCTCTTCTCCTTCCGCCGCGAAGGCGACCGTGCCGTGATCGTGACGGACTACATGGTCCCGGAATACCGCGACTTCAAGGCCGGACGCTTCCTCTACCGCACCTGCCGAATGCGTTTCAAGGAGACCGGCATCAAGGCCTTTTCCGCGGCGAGCACCCAACCCCAGCAGGTCCGCTACTACCTCAAGAACGGCTTCCGCCGCACCGGCCCCGGCGACGGCCAGTGGCTCCTGGAGCTGTAGCGGCCGCGGAAAATTTTTTCCAATCATTGGAAAACGGGCCAGAATTTTTTCCAATCATTGGAAAAACCGGCCCGATTTTTCCAACCATTGGAAAACTTTTTTCCAATCATTGGAAAATTTGGCCCCGTTTTTCCAACCATTGGAAACTTTTTTTCCAACCATTGGAAAACCCTCCCGCGGCGCGCAAAAACTCCCCGCCCCCCCCGCATTCCCGCTTGCCTTGCCCCGCGCGGGCGGCTATGCTCGCGACATGCTGTGCTACGGACATCATTCGCCCGCCGCCCCCTTCCCGGGCCCGGCCTTTCCACAAGGAGCCAACCTTGACTTCCAACGACGACTACATCCTTGAAATCCTCGAGAACGTCGGCCTCGTTACCCGCGAACAGGCCATCGCCGCCCGCAACTCCGCCACGGAGTCCGGCGAGCCCGTCATGGACATCCTCGTGAGCATGGGCGTCTGCTCCAAGGCCGACATGCTCAAGACCCTCGCCGGCCAGTTCGGCATGGAGGTCATCACCCTCCAGGGCCTCGACATCCCGCGCGAGATCCTCGACATGGTCCCCGGCGACGTCGCCCAGCGCTACAAGATCGTCCCCGTCTTCTTCAACGACAACGTCCTGACCGTCGCCATCGGCGACCCCCTCGACGTGGACACCATCGACGGCCTCCGCTACGTCCTCAAGTGCAACGTCGAAGGCGTCGTCGCGCCCCCCAACGAGATCGACCAGGCCATCGCCCACTACTACGGCCGCGCCACCGGCGCCGTCGACCAGATGCTCAACGAGATCACCGAGGGCACCCTCGCCCTCCCCGACGAGGTCCAGGAGCAGCTCATCTCCGACTCCGACGTCTCCGAGTCCGACGCGCCGATCATCAAGCTCGTCAGCCTGATCATCATGGAAGCCTTCCGCTCCCGCGCGTCCGATATCCACCTCGAGCCGATGCCGAAGAAATTCCGCGTCCGCTACCGCATCGACGGCGTCCTCCACGAAGTCGAGTCCCCGCCCAAGCGCCTCCAGTCCGCCATCATCTCGCGCGTGAAAATCATGGCGAACATGTCCATCGCCGAAAAGCGCATCCCGCAGGACGGCCGCATCCAGATCAACGTCATGGGCAAGGACCTGGACCTGCGCGTCTCCTCCATCCCGACGAACCACGGCGAATCCATCGTCATGCGTATCCTGGACAAAGGCTCCATCGCCCTCGGCCTCCCGCAGCTCGGCTTCTTCGCCGACGACCAGCAGGTCTTCGAGCGCCTCATCGGCCTCTCCGACGGCATCATCCTCGTGACCGGCCCGACCGGTTCCGGCAAGACCACCACCCTCTACGCATGCCTCAACACCATCAACAAGCCCGACCGGAAGATCATCACCGTCGAAGACCCGGTCGAATACCAGATGAGCGGCATCAACCAGGTCCAGGTCCGCGCCGACATCGGCATGACCTTCGCGGCCGCCCTGCGCGCCATCCTGCGCCAGGCGCCGAACATCATCATGATCGGTGAAATCCGCGACCTCGAGACCGCCGAAATCGCCATCAACGCCTCCCTCACCGGCCACCTCGTCTTCTCGACCCTGCACACCAACGACGCGCCGGGCGCCGTCACCCGTCTCATCGACATGGGCGTCAAGCCCTTCCTCGTCGCGAGCTCCACGCGCGCCATCATGGCCCAGCGCCTCGTCCGCAAGATCTGCGAAAAGTGCAAGGAACCCTACACCCCGCCCGAGTCCGAACTCCGCCTCCTCGGCCCCGCCGCCCAGCAGCTGGCCAACGCCACCATCTACCACGGCGCCGGCTGCGCCGACTGCAAGGGCACCGGCTACCGCGGCCGAATCGGCATCTTCGAAATCTTCCTCATCGACGACCAGGTACGGAACCTCATCTTCGACCAGGTCCCCGCGACCGAGCTGCGCATCAAGGCCCGCGAACTCGGCATGCGCACCCTGCGCGAAGACGGCCTCCGCAAAGTCGCCGCCGGCCTCACCACCCTCTCCGAAGTCCTCCGCGTCACCATGGGGGACAGCAACTGATGAGCGACATCCTCCAATCCTCCGACATCTCCATGGACGACCTCCTCGACCTGGCCGTCCGCGAGAACGCCTCCGACCTGCACCTCGCCGTCGGCCTTCCCCCCGTCATGCGCATCAGCGGCGCCCTCGTCCCCATCGACGCCTCGCCCCTGACCCCGGCCGACACCGAGCGCCTCATGCTCGCCATCACCCCCGAAGAACACCAGCGCGGCCTCCGCGAACACTGCGGCGCCGACTTCGGCTTCCCCTACAAAGACCTCGCCCGCTTCCGCGTCAGCATCTTCCGCCAGAAAGGCCACGTCGGCCTCGTCCTCCGCCAGATACCCTCCAAAATGCTCACCCTCGAGCAGATCGGCCTCCCCGCGCAGGTCCACGACCTCCTCTTCAAGCCCCGCGGCCTCATCCTCGTCACCGGCCCCACCGGCAGCGGCAAGACCACCACCCTGGCCAGCATGCTCAACATCATCAACCAGGAACGCGACTGCCACATCATCACCATCGAAGACCCCATCGAATACTACCACACCCACAAAAAATCCGTCGTCACCCAGCGCGAAATCGGCACCGACGTCCCCACCTTCTCCGAGGCCCTCCGCCGCGCCCTCCGCCAGGACCCCGACGTCATCCTCGTCGGCGAAATGCGCGACCTCGAGACCATGGAAGCCGCCATCACCGCCGCCGAAACCGGCCACCTCGTCTTCGCGACCCTCCACACCACCGGCGCCGCCCGCACCGTCGACCGCATCGTCGACGCCTTCCCCACCAACCAGCAGGAACAGATCCGCACCCAGCTTTCCACCTCCATCGTCGCCGTCATCTCCCAGATCCTCCTCCCCCGCAAGGACGGCCCAGGCCGCATCGCCGCCTTCGAACTCATGATCGCCACCCCGTCCATCCGCTCCCTCATCCGCGACAACAAGACCTTCCGCATCACCTCCGACATCCAGACCGGCGGCAAATGGGGCATGCAGACCCTCGACTCCCACCTCATCGACCTCTGGCGCTCCGGCAAGATCGCCTACGAAGACCTCGTCACCAAGGCGCAGGACACCGAAGAAGTCATGCAAACCATCCGCAACAACCCGTAACCTCAGGACCCCCACCATGGCCGAATACACCGACATGTTTCTCGAAGAACTCGTCCGCAACGGCATCATCGACGAAGCCCAGGCCGCCGAGATCACCGACGAACACGAGCGCACCGGCAAGCCCGTCAAGGACATCGCCGTCGAACTCGGGCTGCTCACCTCCGACCAGGTCCTCGACTGCATCGCCCAGCTCATGGGCGCCGAGCGCGTCGACCTCGAGCACATGAGCATCTCCCCCGACGTCCTCCAGACCGTCCCCGGCTCCGTCGCCCGCATGTACACCGTCATCCCCGTCGCGGCCGACGGCAATACCATCACCCTCGCCTGCGGAGACCTCCTCTCCCCCGAGACCACCGACGAAATCCACTTCGTCCTCTCCAAGGACGTCCTCTTCGCCGTCGACTCCACCGACGCCATCAACGCCGCCATCGCCCGCTACTACGGCACCGAAGACGCCTCCATGGAAGAAGTCTTCAAGGGCCTCGAAAACGAACTCGGCGACGCCGGCGAACTCCTCGAATCCGGCGCGCGCGGCGACGACATCGCCTCCATGGAAGCCGCGGCCAACTCCCGTCCCGTCGTCCGCTTCGTCAACCTCGTCCTCCTTCAGGCCGTTCAGGACCGCGCATCCGACATCCACTTCGAACCCTTCGAAGACGAATTCAAGATCCGCTACCGCGTCGACGGCGCCCTCTACGAAATGGCCCCCCCTCCCCGCCACCTCGCCCTGCCCGTCATCTCCCGCGTCAAAGTCATCTCCGGCCTCAACATCGCCGAGCGCCGCGTCCCCCAGGACGGCCGCATCCAGCTCCCCGTCGCCGGCCGCATGATCGACTTCCGTGTCTCCACATTGCCGACCCAGTTCGGCGAATCCGTCGTGCTCCGCGTCCTTGACCGCTCCGTCGTCTCCCTCGACCTCGAAAACATCGGCATGCCCGACGACATCTACCAATACTTCACCGAAGACATCTCCAAGCCCAACGGCATCGTCGTCGTCACCGGCCCCACCGGCTCCGGCAAAACCACCACCCTCTACTCCGCCCTCCGCCGCCTCAACACCGTCGAACACAAACTCCTCACCGCCGAAGAGCCTGTCGAATACGACATCGACGGCATCGTCCAGGTCCCCATCAACGAAGCCATCGGCGTCACCTTCGGCAAAGTCCTCCGCGCCTTCCTCCGCCAGGACCCCGACATCATCATGGTCGGCGAAATCCGCGACATCGAGACCTCCGAAATCGCCATCCAGGCCTCCCTCACCGGCCACCTGGTCTTCTCCACCCTGCACACCAACGACGCCGCCGGCGCCGTCACCCGCCTCATCGACATGGGCGTCGAACCCTTCCTCATCGCCTCCACCCTCGAAGCCGTCCTCGGCCAGCGCCTCGTCCGCACCATCTGCACCAACTGCAAGACCGAGTACCAACCCACCCCCGAAATCCTCCAGCAGCTCGGCCTCACCGAAAAACAGGTCGGCGGCCGCCCCTTCTACTACGGCGCCGGCTGCTCCTACTGCAACCAGACCGGCTACAAAGGCCGCCGCGGCATCTACGAATACCTCCGCGTCACCGACCCCATCCGCGAACTCATCAACCAGCGCCGTCCCACCCTCGTCATCCGCGACAAAGCCGTCGAGATGGGCATGCGCACCCTCCGCGAAGACGGCATCCGCTGCATCCTCGACGGCTACACCACCGTCGAAGAAGTCCTCAAGTACACCTGAGACATTGGGGAAACAAAAAAGACAAATTTTGAAAATGAAACAAATCGGGCAAACAAAAAATCCCTTCGACCCCCCTGCCCGCCTTCCTTTTTCTTTTCCAGTCATGGAAGAGAATTTGGGAAAGCGGAGTTCAGCGGCCGTCTCGCCCAACGGGCTTCATTTGTTTGGCCTCTTTGTCCATCCAAATTTGTTGTCTTTGTTTCCAAATAATTTGAACTAGAGAAAAGGAGACCCCCCATGGCACGCTTCACCTTCACCGCCCTCGATTCCAAGGGCAAACAAGTCCAGGGCGAAATCGAGGCCGAGAACCAGTCCGCCGCCATCGCCCGCATCCGCGAAAAATCCCTCTTCCCGTCCAAGGTCGAAGCCGTCTCCGGCTCCGGCTCCGCCGCCTCCGCCAAGAAGCCCAAGTCCGGCGGCATGAACATGGAGATCAAACTCCCCAAATTCCTCCGCGGCCGCGTCAAGACCAAGGACCTCACCGTCTTCACCCGCCAGATGTCCACCCTCGTCAACGCCGGACTTCCCCTCATGCGGGCCATCCGCGTCCTCCAGCGCCAGGAAAAGAACGCCGCCCTCAAGGACGCCCTTTCCCAGATGGCCGACTCCATCGAATCCGGCTCCACCTTTGCCGAAGCCCTCGCCGCCCACCCCAAGATCTTCGACCGCCTCTTCGTCAACATGGTCAAGGCCGGCGAAGTCGGCGGCGTCCTCGACGTCGTCCTCGCCCGCCTCTCCGAATTCCAGGAAAAGGCCGAGAAAATCAAGGGCAAGGTCAAATCCGCCATGACCTACCCCCTCGTCGTCCTCGTCATGGCCGTCGGCATCCTCATGTTCCTGATGACCTACATCGTCCCCAAATTCTCCGAAATCTTCGGCGACCTCATGGGCGGCAAGGGCATGCCCGCCATCACCCAGTTCGTCATGAACGTCTCCGAAGTCCTCAAGACCAAATTCCCCTTCGTCCTCATCGGCATCGCCATCCTCGTCGGCGTCCTCAAACTCGTGGCCATGACCAAGAAAGGCCGCTACGGCCTCGACTACTTCAAACTCCACGCCCCCGTCTTCGGCAACCTCGTCACCAAGAACTCCATCTCCCGCTTCACCCGCACCCTGGGCACCCTGATGGGCGCCGGCGTCCCCGTCCTGCAAGCCCTGAACATCGTCAAGGAAACCGTCGGCAACGAAGTCATCTCCAAGGCCGTCACCACCATCCACGACGCCGTCAAGGAAGGCGAAAACATGGCCCCGCCCATCGCCTCCTCCAAGGTCTTCCCCCCCATGGTCATCTCCATGGTCGAAGTCGGCGAAGAAACCGGCGCCCTCCCCGACATGCTCATGAAGGTGGCCGACTCCTACGACGAAGACGTCGACAACGCCGTCGCCTCCATGACCTCCATCATCGAGCCCTTGCTGATCATCTTCCTCGCCGTCGTCGTCGGCTCCATCGTCATCGCCCTCTTCATGCCCCTCGTCTCCATCATGGGCTCCCTCGCCGGCTGACCCCCGCCCCCAAGGCTCCCCCCCAGGCCGCCCCTCCCCGGGCGGCCTTTTCCGTACCCCCCCCCCGGGGCTCGGGGCGTAGCCCCGTCTTTTGCCATCCCCTTGCGCCCCCCGCGGGGAGGGACGCACTTCTGCGCGTCCACTGTGCAAAAGTGCGACACAATGGAGTTGTCAGGCAAAAAACTTGCGATTCCCCATGTGCAAGGATGGGTAGGGCGGGCAGTCCCTGCCCGCCGGATTCCGTCATGCCAAAGGAATGCGCTGGAGATGTGCGGACGCCTGTTGTTCTTTTGTTCCGCTTCCGCTTCTTCGGGGACTCCAGAGCGGTTCAAGAAAAAATGTGTCCGCATGGAGAGGAAGGAAAAACTCCGATTTGTCTCTCGCAGAGGCGCAGAGGGCGTGGGAAAGGAAAAAGAAGAGATGCATATCCACCATGTTTCTCCATGATCTTTTTGTCCTTTTGTGCTTTCTGTCTCCTCGCCTGACCTCCGAGCTGCCGCTGAGCCCCTCCAGCCTCCCTGCCTGACCAATCGGAGTTTCTCCGCCCTGAAACGGATACACTATTTCTTGAACCGCTCCATGGAGCGGGCGAAGGACATCGCGGATTTCATTTTGCAAAGCTCCGTGCCGCCGTCCGCGCACTCCGCCGCCAAGCCGATTTCGAAGCCTTTGGAGGTTCGCGGGAAGTGGATGTCCGGCCCCCGTCCGGCGTTGGTTCTCTGCCGGAACAAATTCCAAGTCGGACTTGAAATTTTCTCCCGTCCGGGCGCCTGCCCCCCCCAACGGGCACCGCGAAGTTCACGCAGAGGCACGTGCAGATTTGCGGGCTGGCCTCTTTTCCTCCATCCGGCGTCAGCGGAGGAACTCTGATGGGTCTGTGGCAAGAAAGTCGGTGAGCGGTAGCCCGGCAGGGCCGACGACCAGCGCGACGGCGGGGGAGAAGCGCCGGCGGAAGGCGGCAAGTCCTTCCGTGGTGGATTCGGCGCTGGTTTTGACTTCGATGGCGGCCAGGCGTCCGCGCCGGTGGAGGACATAATCGACTTCGAGGTTGCCCTCGCGCCAGTAGAGGACTTCGTATCCGCCGACAGCCGCCCGGGACAGAAGATGGGCGCCCACGGCGGATTCGACGCAACGCCCCCATTCGGCGGGGTCGGCCAGGGCGTCGGCGAAAGAGCGGTTGGCGTGGTGGGAGCGGAGGGCGTTGTCGTGGACTTGCATCTTGGGGACGGAAGCGCGGCGCCGCGCGGTGTCGTTGGCGTATTTCCGGAGCCCGGCGACGAGCCCGGAAGCGTCAAGCAGCGCGAGATAGCCCGAAAGGGTGGTGGTGTTGCCCGCGTCGCGGAGGGAACCGACCATCTTGGTGAGGGACAGTTCCTTGCCGGAGTAGGCGGCGGCGAGTTCGAAGGTCTGGCGCAGGAGCGCGGGTTTGCCGACGGGGGCATCGACGAGGATGTCCTTGTTGAGCGTGGCGTCGATGATGGCCGCGCCGATGTATTGAGACCAGCGCTCGGGGTCGGCCACGAGGGGCGCGGCGCCGGGAAAGCCCCCGAACCAGACGTATTGCTCGGGCGTCCAACCGAAGGCGTCGCGCATTTCCGGCCAGGACCAGTGGGGCACGCGGATGACCTCGAAACGGCCCATCATCGAGTCGGCGAGGCCCCGTTCGGGCAACACGCGCGACGAGCCGAGCAGCACCACCTTGATGGGGCGGTCGGCAAAGGAGTCGGCGTCCCATTCCCGCTTGACGGCCTCGCTCCACCCGCGGATTTTCTGGATTTCGTCCACGACCAGCAGGAACTCCGCGTGGCGGTTCGCCCGCCGGACGGCCCGCGCGGTTTCCCAGACGTTGCCCAGCCACGCGAGGCCGTCCCCCGGCACGGCGTCGGCGCTGTGGTAGGCGAACGGAATGCCCGCCTCGGACAGCACCTGCTTCACGAGCGTGGTCTTTCCCGCCTGCCGGGGGCCCATGAGCACCTGGAGGAAGCGTCTCGGCTCTTTCAAGCGCTCCAACAGAAGTTTTGCGATGGATCGTTTGTGCGTTGTATTTCCTTGCATTGGAATTGATTCAGAAATTACTCAATGAACAGCGCAATTTTACGCAATGGATTTTGCATGGCAAGAAAAAAGTTCATAATTCGATGATAAAAGCTGAAAAATGATTTTTGGACATGTCCCGAATGCCGCCAACTTTGGGAAACAAGCCTGCCACGCGGAACACGGAAGGGAAGGAAGGCGACGGGCCGGACGAAGGGAATGAGCGGAACTGGAAAACTTTTTCCGGGAGGTGAAAGATTTCGTGGGAGGATTGCGAGTATCAAGATGAAGGGTAGCGTGTGGGCACGGTGTCCGACCGCGAATGGAAAGAATTCCATGAAGCCGCTGCCTGGCATTCACCCGAAAGTTGACAGATGAAAACTTGTATGGCGTACAGCTTTGCCTGCCGTTTCTCTTGGAAGGGCTACCGCTTGGGGAAACTGGCGGCGGTGTCCATCCTCATGCAAGGAGTGTATACAGGATTAGTCATCCATGGGGATCCCATCCAAGAATGAAAGAACGGGGCTCGCCCCTCTCAGTCTTGACTGCCTCCGCGAAAATAGTTTGAAAAAGAGGCGAATGTGGGAACTCGGGTTAAGCCGCACCGGGGGACAAAAACACGTCCACCAATCTGTCAAGTTGTTTAGCGATTTCGGAAAACTCGAGGTTCAAATCGAGTGTAGTCGCCCCAATTCGGTTGTTTCCCAACGTCAGCAAGCAGTCGGGGGTCGCTGTTTCGTTGGTTTTGGCATAGAGCAAAACACCGGAGACATTGCCGGTATTATCCTTGTCCAGATTTTTCACATAGGTGAAAATCTGGTATACATTCGCTGAGTGCAACGTTTGTTTGCCGAATTTTTCCTGTAACGTGCGACCATAGTACTTGGCATCGATGATCAAACTCTTTTCACCAAGGCGGAGCATGACATCCGTTTGCATCGCCGGCAGGAAACTGGCATCCGCTTCGTTGCAGGGCCCTGTCAAATGCCAAGGGATGCGGGCCGCCTTGATTTCGTTCAACTCCGGATGATGGCGCCGGTAGTATTCCAGCACAAAACGTTCATAAAGACGGGCCATGTGTTCGTCAGTGAAGGCTGCCATTTTTGACTCCCTGTTTTCTGGGTCGTGCAACAACCCGTCGAGGGCAAAACGGCAAATGTTCATCAAGAGCTCATAATTCCGATTGTTCCGATGGAAGAGGAGCCTGTTCCATGGAATCTGCGGGGGGGGCAGCAAACTGATTCCGTCGAAGAACACGAGGAGCGTTTTCAAATCGGTCTTCCGTTCGTGTTGGACTCCGTCATGCCGAAGCAGGGCAAGCATCGTGGTTTTAAGTATCTGGTTTGGAAGGTTGTTTTCGGTGAGTTCGTCGAATTCGCAATCTAGGCGCGGTTTGTGCTGGATGCGGTTGCGAACGGTGGTTGCCATGTCCAGTTTTCCCCGCAGCACGGAAAGTGCATCTTTTTGCGGGATGTATTCGCGGTGAAGTCCTTGTTTGAGTTGCATAGACACCCCCTTGGCAAGAATGGCCGCGAAGAGGTCACGAGCATCCTCGAATTCCATCTCCGACACCTTCTCATAATTGCCTTGGCGCAACGCCTGGAAGGCATAGGCGAGCATGATGTAGATGTTTTTGATGGGAATGGAGGTGTTCTTAGGCATCGAACACTCCGCGCAGGTTGTTCTCCCACCGCCGGAGTTTTTCCTGCTCATCAAACCAATACTCCGCCAGCGTCGGGAGGATTTCGCATTCCACAACCACCCGCATCCATTCGGTGGGGCATCCGTTTTCATTGTTTCGGCCACAGAAATAGCTGTGGCCGATTTGGAATCCCCGTCCCAGGGAGGGATCCTCGGCGATTTCCCGGTTTAGGCTCCGGACCAGCCTGACCAATGCATTGAACAAATCGTTTTCCAACGATTTCTGGTATGCCAGGAAGCCATCGGAATCGAAAGCCGGCTCCATCTCCAAGAAACCGAACCTCCTGCGGAGGGCGTAGTCGATCAAGGCCAGACTCCGGTCGGCGCTGTTCATCATGCCGACGAGATAGAGGTTTTTGGGTACCGAAAAAGGCATGCCGTTGTATGCCAGCGTGACTTGGGTTCCCCGGTAATCCTTTTCAAGGAGTTGCAGGAGTTCTCCAAAGATTTTTCCCATGTTGCCACGGTTGATTTCATCGATGAGAAAGAAGAAATCCAGGTCCGGTCGGTTGGCGGCCTTCTGGCAAAAGCGGTGGAAGATGCCTTCCGTCAATTTAAAGCCCTCGTCGTCGGGGCGATACCCCATGACAAAGTCCTCATAGGAATAATTCTGGTGGAATTGGACTTGTTCGATTCTTGTATCGTCTTGTTCCCCCATCATGGCATAGGCCAGTTTTCTTGCGGCGAAAGTTTTTCCAACCCCTGGAGGCCCCTGGAGAATGATGTTCTGCTTGGCCCGGAGAAGGGTCGCCAGAAAATCGAATCGTGATTCGGACATGTATACTTCCGCGAGAAAATCCTCCTTGGTGTATTTCAGGTGTGGTGTGTCGGTCTTGGGCCGAGGGTTGGCCTCCCGGATGGTGTCCATGATGAAGTCGAATTCATCCTGTGAAAGTTTGAAAAGGCTTCCGTTGGGTTGCATGAAGAACTGCATCGATGCCAGCTCGGGACAGTCGCGCAAGACCCCATACTCGATGGGAGCGGCCAATCCTTCAAGTTTTTTGAACCAGATGGATTTGCCGTCGCTGCCTCGCGTGATTTGGCATATGGCGACAATCTTCTTCACGGGGTTGGCTTCATACCCGATGACCAGGTCTCCGGTTTTGGCATCGACAAAATTCTGGAAAATACGGCGTTTGTGGCCATTGTCGTTGTAGAGCGTGTAGTTTTGTTCGCCTCCGATTTTCATCCCGGCCAAACTCCAGAGCTTTGGATTTGCCGTCAACCACCAATAACCGGGCTTGCCGGCGGGGGGGATGTCTCGTGGAGAAGGAGGTGTCGGCGAATCAATCTGCTCTAAGGCTTCGCTCAGCTCGTCGCGAAGGCGCCACATGAAGGTTCCCGGCGTCCGCGTGTCGACATCGCGCCCCGTGTAGAGGACCGGCCACCATTTCGAAGTCCCCTTGATACCCACGGGGACGGGGCATCCGGTTTTCCGCACAATGCGTTTGGCCAGGTGGACGGAACCCGAATTGTAGAAATTGGAAGACCGGCCGTATTTTTGGGAAAGCTGCTTGCATGTAGCCGCCCCGCCAGAATCCTTCAGGCGGTTGACGATGAGAAGGCTGTCAGGGGTGAACACTTGGGAATCGCGCAAGAGCTCCGTCCAATCGGAAACCGTTAGGTTCGGGGAGTAATCTTGCGGGCCCCAGGGGGCGTTCCCGGATGGCGAAGGGTTTTCTTCCGGGTGGATGCGGACTAGGTAATACACGACGTCGATGGTTGCTGTTCGGAGTTCGGGATCGGGGTGGCAGGAGTCCGTAAGAGATTCGCCCAAGATGTGGCGAAGCTCTTCGTCTTCCTTCAGCACGGCACAGATCTCATCGTAGAAGTGAAAACCGGCAGCCAAGTTGGCGAGAGGGGTCCTATGTTTCGGAGAGGTATCGGCCGCCAAGGCCGCCGCTGCCTGTTTGAATAAATCATATTTGTAAATGTAGTATTTGTCGGGAAAGCGGAGCCAGAGATAGGTGCTGATGGCATGGGCATCTTGGTAATGGTTTTTCCATGAACCCGGGTCGTAGGCTTTTCGCAGGCTTTTCGCCGTCTGCTGGAACGTTTCGACGCGGCCTTCCAATTCCGCTTCGTCGTTGAAAAGAACTTTGAACATCGCGCGGACGGCTTCTCCATCCGCCGCCGCGAAGTTTTCAATCATGCCTTTTGGGAAACAATTGCTGGACGACAGCAAATTCCGGGTTTTGGCCGTGGCCTCCTTGAACATCGCACCGAAGTCGGCGGCCTCAATGTCCCAATGATCCTGAAAGTGCTTGATGGCCTCCCACTTGTACTTTTCCGAATCCCAACGTTCATGAAAATTGGCCTTATACTCCGCAAGAACGGATTTGAGTTTTTCGATGTCAAACATGTGAATCCCGGTTGTTGGATGTGGTGCGGCCTGTCCATACCTGGATCGGACGGAAGCCCAGCAGGATTTGCCGCAGGTGAACGTGGAAAACATAGCCCCTTTCCAAAACGCGCGCAATGCAGAAATCAACCATCCCGCTCGAGGCGGTTATCAAAGTATGTCCGTCTAAACAGAATTAGGGTGACAACCCTGCTCCGTCCGCGAAGCGGCATTCGAACCATTCATGTAGCTTTCCACCTCCCGCTTTCCTCCCACGTTCCTCCCTCAATTTGTCCGCCCGCAGGGCGCGCCGCCCACTTGTCGCTCGCCACTTGTCACTGCGATCCCATCCGCGGTCCAAGCGCGTTCCTGTCCGCGAAGCGGTTTTCATGCTTTTCAATGCAGCCATCTCTCCCGAACTCCCAGCCAGCCAAGTCCGCGCAGCGACATTCGGGATATTCTTGTCGATTCCCTCCTCCCGCCACCCTCCCGTGGCCCTTCCACAATGATCCGCCCGCGGGACAACCCGCCCAGGGCTCAGGCGAGGGCGCCGAAGGGGACGGCCCAGAAGCCTTCGCCGAAGCGGAGTGTCTGGTTTCCCGAATGGAGGACAATGCCGGTGAAGGGAATGCCGGACGTGTTCGTGGCGAACCACTTGAGATGCCGGAAATCGCCCGGGGAGACCTGTCCGGCCTTCACCTCGATTCCGAGCACCGCGCCGTCGGGACGCTCCACCATGAAATCGATTTCGTGGCCGCGCCCGTCCCGGTAATGCGAGAGGACGATGCCGTCGGCGGCATCGGCTTCGGCGGCAATTTGCTGGTACACCCACGTTTCGGCGAGTTTGCCGCCGCGGTTCGGGTCCATGTACACCTGCTCCTCGTCCCAGCCGAGGACGCCGGCCACGAGCGCGGTGTCCGTCGCCAGCCACTTTCCGCGGCGTCCCAGGAGGGGATAGTCGCCGCGCGACCAGGCGGGGAGTTCGTCGAACAGGTAGAGGGCCTTCAGCGCCTCGGTGTAGTTGCGGGCGGTCGCCTTGGAAACTGCCGTCCGGGCGGCCAGTTCGTCGATGGTCACGAACTGCGCCGTGTGGGCGAGCAGCCACCGGGCCGTTGCGCGCAGGACGGGCAGCTTGCGGATTTCCGTGACGTCGCGGACGTCCTTTTCCAGCAGATCGCCGAGGTAGTCCCTCATCCAACGGGAACGGTCGGCCTGCGGGTATCCGAGCGGCTCCGGGTAGCCGCCCAGGAAGGCCAGGTGGATGACGCCCCGCTTGTCCAGCTCCGGGTAGGAGTCCCGGAAACCGCGCGCGAAAGCCGTCTCCAGGAATCCCGGCCCGCGTCCGGCGATTTCGCCCTGCGCCAAGGTCCGCAACCGGATGCGCCCCAACCGCCCGGCGAGCGAATCCCGCACGGCCTTGGCGAAGCGGAGGTTGGAGCTGCCGGTCAGCAGGTACTGGCCGGACGAATTGTCCGCATCCACGACCATCTTGATGGCGTCGAGGATGTCGGGGACCTTCTGTGCCTCGTCGATGACCAGCGACTCGCCGGGGCGGTGCCGGACGAATCCGTGCGGATCGCTTTCCGCAACGGCCCGCACCGCCTTGTCGTCGAACGTGTAGCGCCGCGCTTGGGGCAACTCCACCACCGTCGCTAGCGTGGACTTCCCGGTCTGGCGGGCCCCGGTCAGATTCACCCCGCGCCGGAGCCCCATCATGGCTTCCAGCCGGGCCGTTTGCCATCTCTTGATCATCCGTTCCTCTTTTTCATTCCGGCGACATCCTGCCACAAGACGGTAAAAAAGGCCAGCACAAAATCGAAAAAAAGCAAATTAGGAATCCGAAAAAAGATCATGTTCCATCTTCGGTCAACTTGGAATCTCCCCTTTGGAAAGCCTGGAAACATTGGAAAAAACCTTGCCATCCCGGCTTCCACGCCCCTCCCTCCCATATCCCTCCCGCAATATTGCCTCCCTTTTTGGCTGAAATACCTCCCGCTCTCCTCCCGCGTTCCTCCCGCTTGTCCGCCCGCAGGGCGCGCCGCCCACTTGGCACTCGCCACTTGTCACTGCGCTCCCATCCGCGGTCCAAGCGCGTTCCTGTCCGCGAAGCGGTTTTCATGGTTTTCAATGCAGCCATCCCTCCCGTCGCCCAGCGGTGTTGCCGGGGTCTGGCTCCTTTTCTGCTGTCCCATTCACTGGAAAGGCGTGGTTTCCGCCCCAGCCAGCCGCCAGAGCGTCATCCAAAACAAAGTATAGCTTGGAAATGTCGCGACGAATCCAAAGTAGTATTTGGTTTCGCCTGACAATTCACGGGCCGGCGTGCAGAGTTTCCGGCATGAACGGCATTCCCAGATCCTATTCGGACATCATGCGGCGGCATCTTGCGAAAGAGAGGCAGATGCTTTTTCTTTCCGGCCCGAGGCAGGTGGGGAAAACGACGCTCTGCCGGGCGATGTCGCCCGCGTACCTGAACTGGGACATCGCGCGCGACCGGAAACTGATTCTTTCCGGCGAGGAGGCGGTTGCCGCCAAGGCGGGGGCGGAGGTGGCGCGGCCGGACAAGGCGGTCCTCGTCCTGGACGAAATCCACCGGTTCCCCGGATGGAAGCGGTTTTTGAAAGGGCTTTTCGACGGATGGGAGGACCGACTCAAGATCATCGTGACCGGCTCCGCGCGCCTGGACGTCTACAAGCGCGGCGGCGACAGCCTGATGGGGCGCTACTTTCCCCACCGCATGCATCCGCTTTCCGTCGGCGAGCTGTTGCGGCCCGTCTGCCCGGAGGAGGTTTTGTCCCCGCCGCGGGAGCTTGGGCGGTCCGAATGGGAGGCGCTGTGGACGCTCGGCGGATTCCCGGAACCTTTTTCCCGCGGGGAAGCGGCGTTTCTCGCGCGGTGGAGGCGTTTGCGGTTCGAGCAACTTGTCCGCGAGGACATCCGCAAGGAAACGGCGGTCCGCGAACTGGACCAGCTCGAGGCGCTGGCGCGCATCCTGTCCGTCCGCTCGGGTGAACAGCTCACGTGGGCGTCGCTCGGCAAGGAGGTCCAGGCAAGCGAAGTGACGGCACGGGCGTGGGTGGCCGTGCTGCAATCGTTTTTCTTCGGATTCCTCGTCAAGCCGTGGTCGAGGAATGTCGCGTCCGCCATCCGCAAAACGCCGAAATGGTATCTCCGCGATTGGTCGGGCATCGCGGACGGCGGCAAGCGGGCCGAAACGATGCTGGCGTGCCACCTGCTCAAGGCCGTCCACATGTGGACCGACTTGGGGCTGGGCGAATTCGACCTTTTCTACGTGCGGACCCGCTACGGCCGGGAAGTCGATTTCCTGGTGTCGAGGGACGGCGAACCCTGGTTCCTGGCCGAATGCAAGAGCGCCGACACGTCCATTTCCCCCGCGATGAAGAGTCTCCAGAAAGAAATCGGTGTGCCGCACGCCTTCCAAGTCGTGTTCGACCTTCCATACGCGGAAACCGACGTTTTCGGGTTCGACCGCCCCGTGGCGGTATCGGCCCGCACCTTCCTTTCGCAACTGCCATGATGCCCCCCCAATCTCTCTCCCGCAATTTGTCCGCCCCCAGGGCGCACCGCCATTCTTGTCTCCTCCTTCTTGCTCCGCATTCCAGACTGCATTATGGTTTGGTTTCGACCAATGCAGATTTATATATGGAATGGTGTTGACGGTTGAGGGAAGGCGGGGCAAGATGTGGACATGCAAGAGATTCCAAGATTGTACACGGATGTGGTGAGGCGGCATTGGGAGCGGGACCGGCAGATGGTTTTCCTGTCGGGGCCCCGCCAGGTGGGCAAGACGACGCTTTGCGGGAAGGTGGGAACGGTGCGGCTCAACTGGGACAACGGGACGCAGCGGCGGATCATCCTGGGCGGGGAGGAGAAGGTGGCAGCGTTCGCGGAACTGGACCGGGAGCGGGCCAAGACGCCGGTGCTGGTGTTGGACGAGTTGCACCACCATCCGGGATGGCAGCGGTTTTTGAAGGGGTTTTTCGACGAATACGGGGAGCGGGTGAAGGTGGTTGTGACCGGATCGGCGCGACTGGACGTGTACAAGCGGGGGGGAGACAGTTTGATGGGGCGGTATTTCCCGTACCGGATGCATCCGCTGTCGGTGGGGGAGCTGGCGCGGCCCGTGCAGCCGGAGGCTGTAACGGCGCCGCCGGGGTATCCCGGAGAAGAGGCTTGGGAGGGGTTGTGGCGGTTCGGGGGCTTTCCCGAGCCGTTCGCGAAGGGGGAGTCGGGGTTTTACGGGCGGTGGCAACGGCTGCGCTTCGAGCAGCTCGTCCGGGAGGACATCCGGAAGGACACGGCCATACGGGGACTGGACCAGATGGAGACGTTCGCGCGAATCCTCGCGGAGCGTTCCGGGGAGCAACTGGTGTGGGCGTCGCTGGGGGCGGAGGTCCAGGCGAACGAGGTCACGGCCAAGAATTGGACGGCGGTGCTGGAATCGTTCTTTTTCGGGTTCCGGGTGCCGCCGTGGGCGCGGGGCGTGGCGGGGGCGTTGCGCAAGACGCCGAAATGGTATCTCCGCGACTGGGCGCGGGTGGCGGACCGGGGCAAGCGCTGCGAAACGATGCTGGCGTGCCATCTGCTCAAGGCCGTGCAGTTGTGGACGGATTTGGGGTTCGGGGAATATTCGCTGCATTACGTGAGGGACAAGGGGGGACGCCACAAGGTGGATTTCCTGGTCGCGAAGGACGGGAAGCCCTGGTTGCTTGCCGAATGCAAGGCCTCCGACACGACGTTGACCCCGGCCTTGGCGGAGTTCGGACGCACGCTGGGGGCGAGACATGTCCTGCAGACAGTGTTCGATTTACCCTACGAGGAGATTGATTGTTTCGGCTTGGAGCGCCCCGCTGTCGTGCCGGCCAGGACATTCCTGGCACAACTGCCATGACAAGTGGAAAGTGACGGGTGACGAGTTTGCGGCGGGCCTGCGCCCGCCGGCATCGTCCCTGGCGCCCTCGCCGTCGTCCGCGCAAGGTCCCGCCATCGGGAACGGAAGACTTGGCACGAAACATCCGTTTGCCGGAAGAACGCAACTCTGGTTTTTCCGATTCCCTTGGCTGCCGCTCCGGGATGAGGGAACCCGTGAGGAGATTTCCCCGGCTCCGGATGGACACTCCGATTGCCGGTGCGGCGCAATGGGCTGTGCGTCCACGGCAAGCCCATCGGGATAATCGGAGTTTTCTCCGTCGTCCCTGTCCGCACCCGGGGCTTGCAGACGACGGAGATGCGCCCGATCCTGCCGGGTCCCGTCGTTTGCGCTTGCGGGCGGGCGCGGGGAGGGGCATCCTGCGGACATGCAACGTTGGTGGGCAGCATTCGCCGCGCTCCTCCTGGCCGCCGCCGCCGTGGCGGATGGCGGGAGCGGCACCACGGACGGCCCCGGTGGAAGTCCCGGGACCGCCCCCGCGGACGGCATCCAGGCCTACTTCGACCGCTACAACGCCTCCATCGCCGAAACGCCTTGGGACGGCACCGGCCCCCGGCAGGTCACGTGGGTCCAGAAGGTCACCGCATTCGAGCGGGACGGCTGGAAATGCGTCGTATGCGGCTCCACCGGTCCCCTCGAACTCGACCACGCGCGCGCCCTCATGAACGGCGGCGACAACTCCCTCGACAACCTCCACACCCTCTGCCACGACTGCCACGTCGCCAAGACCCGCCTCGACTTCGCCCTCCGCCGCCACCGCATGGACCTCCAGCCCGACACGCTTCCTCCCGACCCCGAACGCGCCTCCGAAACCCGCCATGCCCTCGAAGCGGCTCCCTGACCCGAATGCGGATCGGACAAGCTCCGTCCACACATGGGACAGGCCCGCTTGCCCGCTTTTCTCCCCTGTCTGCGGCGACAAGAACGGAGTGCATCCGCTGTGCAAAAGACCGCACCAGAAAGACACGTTGCCAGAGTCCCGATCACAGGGCGCAGGACGGGATCGTGACGTTGGATATGGTGCCCGGCAAGGAGGAGGTCTGCGGCGGGGTACTCAACAGGTTTTCCGGGGACCCCACCCGAAATGCCATCGCCAAAGTCACATTCCCCTCCAGCGCCCGGCAGGGTCGCATTGCCGCGGAATGCTTTTGACAGGGCGGGGGGGGACGTGGTTATATCGCGAGGTACCGGGCGGCGTGCCGCGCGTCCGATCACAGACAGGAGTTTGCCATGGCAAAAGTGGTGTTGGAGAACGTTTACAAAATCTATCCCGGCGACGTCACCGCCGTGCACGACGCTTCGCTCGAAATCAACGACCAGGAGTTCGTCGTCCTCGTCGGCCCCTCCGGTTGCGGCAAGTCGACGACGCTGCGCATGATTGCCGGTCTCGAAGACATCAGCAAGGGGACGATCAGCATCGACGGCAAGGTCGTCAACGACGTGCCACCGAAGGACCGCGACATCGCGATGGTGTTCCAGAACTACGCGCTGTATCCGCACATGAGCGTGTACGACAACATGGCGTTCGGGCTGAAGCTCCGGAAGTACCCGAAGGAGGAAATCCACCGCCGCGTCGTCGAAGCCGCCGAAATCCTCGGCATCACGCAGTACCTCGACCGCAAGCCCAAGGCCCTCTCCGGCGGGCAGCGCCAGCGCGTCGCCGTCGGCCGCGCGATCGTCCGCAAGCCGAAGGCGTTCCTGTTCGACGAGCCGCTCTCCAACCTCGACGCGAAGATGCGCGTCCAGATGCGCGCCGAAATCTCCAAGCTCCACAAGAGCCTCAAGTCCACCATGATCTACGTCACCCACGACCAGATCGAAGCCATGACCATGGGCGACCGCATCGTCGTCATGAAGGACGGCTGGATCCAGCAGGTGGCGTCGCCGCTGGACATCTACAACCACCCGGCGAACCAGTTCGTGGCGGGCTTCATCGGGTCGCCTCCGATGAACTTCTTCAACGGCACCCTCAAGGCCGGTTCCGGCAACGCGGTGCGCTTCGACGAGGGGACGTTCTCCTTCGACGTGCCGGCCGCCATGGGCGGCGCGCTCGCGGGCTGCAAGGGCAAGCCCGTCGTCATGGGCATCCGCCCCGAGAACATGGACGAAGCGGACGGCGACGCAAAGGGTCCGGTCATCGATGCCAAGGTGGAAGTCATCGAGATGATGGGCTCCGAAGTGTACCTCTACGCGAACACCGGCAAGAGCACCTTCACCGCGCGCGTCGCCCCGACGTGCCAGCGGAAGATCGGCGAAACGGTGCGCATCGCACTGGAGCCCTCCAAGCTGCACTTCTTCGACAGCGAGAGCGGCGTCACGCTCGTCTGATTCCATGTCCGGCTGGTTCTTCCACGAACTCGCGGAAAGCGCGGCGGTCGCTGTGCTTTCCTTCGTCGTGCTCGCGGCGCTCGCGCTTTTCCTGAAGGCGGAGCGGGCGACGTGGAAGACGGACGGCGCGGGCGGGAATTGACGGCTTGCGACTCGGAGTTGAGATGAAACTCGGCGTGAACATCGACCATGTGGCGACGCTCCGGCAGGCGCGGGGGACGCCGTATCCGTCGCTGCCCGAAGCGGTGGCGGAAGCGGAGGCGGGCGGCGCGGACGGGATCACGATCCATCTGCGCGAAGACCGCCGGCACATCCAGGACCACGACCTCTTCGAAATCCGCCAGGCCGTGCGCGTGCCGCTGAACCTCGAAATGGCGAACGATCCCGGCGTGCTGGAGCTGGCGCTGCGGGCGCGTCCCGACGAAGCGTGCCTGGTGCCCGAGCGGCGGCAGGAGCTGACGACCGAGGGCGGACTGGACGCGGCGGGACAGTACGACCGCCTGGCGCCGACCGTCGCGGCGCTGCTCCGGGCGGGCGTGCGCGTGAGCCTCTTCATCGAGCCGGTACCGGAACAGATCGACGCCGCGCGGCGCCTGGGCGCCCCGATGATCGAGCTACACACCGGCCGCTACGCGAACCTCGACGGTGCCGCGCGCGACGCCGAACTCGCGCGCCTCGCCGACGCCGCCGAAGCCGCGCACGACGCGGGCCTCCAGGTCAACGCCGGCCACGGCCTCCACTACTCCAATCTCCCCGCCTTCCTCGCCGCGGTCCCGCACCTGGACACGCTGAACATCGGCCACGGCATCGTCGCGCGCGCGGTGTTCTGCGGCCTGCGGACGGCGGTGCGGGAGATGAAAGCTCTCCTGCCCGGAGAGAAGTGAGTTGCGGGTCGTCATGAGCATTCCGGCCATTTTTCTTCTGGAGGGAAAAGGCCGGGAATGGCCAATCGGTTTTTTCGAAACAATCGGCATCATCGATGTTTTCGACGTCGAAGCCAAAGGAGTCCTTCATGAAATTCGTTGACGCCACCGCATTCCGCGAATACGAAGCCAGCCGGATCGCCGCCTCGGGCGACGCCGGATTCGAGGGCCGTCTCGTCGCGCACGCCGGGCGGCATCTCGCGGCGCGCCTGGCGATGCTGCTTGCCGAAATGGGATTGCAGCGGTCGGCGGGCATCCTCTTCTTCGTCGGCAAGGGCAACAACGGCGCCGACGCGCTGGCGGCGGCCTGCGAGCTGCACGACGCCGGGTACCGCACGGCCATCCGCGCCACCGCCCCCGTCCCCGCCGAGACCTCCGCCGACGGCGCGACGCCCTACGCCGCCTACGCCGCCATGGCGCGCGAGAGCGGGATGCCCTTCGAAGTCCTCGCCTTCCCCGACGAGTGGGACGACTTCCATCCGCTCGACGCCGGGCTCAATGCGGTATGGGTCGATGCGTTGCTCGGCACCGGCGCCAAGGGCGCGCCCCGCGGCGCCGTCGCGGCCGCCATCCGTGCGATCAACGCGCGTCCGGCGTCGGTGCCGGTCGTCGCGGTCGACCTGCCCAGCGGGCTCGATCCGGCCACCGGCGAACCCGCGCCCGGCGCCACGGTCCGCGCCGACTACACGCTGTGCATGGCCTATGCGAAATCGTGCCTGGCGACGGCCGCCTCCCGCACCTGGGCGGGCACCGTCGAGACCGCGCCCATGCCCGAACTCGACGGCGACGGCGTTCCGCCGGCCTCCCCCGGGAACCTGCGTCTGATCGAGCCAAGCGACCTTGCGCCGCTGTTCCGTCCGCGTCCGCGCGCCGCCCACAAGGGCTCGTTCGGCAAGGTGCTGGTCGTCGGCGGCTCCCCCCTCTATCCCGGCGCGCTCGTGCTCGCGGCCGACGCCGCCAACCGGTCCGGCGCCGGTCTCGTGTGCGCCTCCACCTCCCCCGCGGCCGTCGTCGCCATCCTTGCGCGCTGTCCCGGGGTGATCGCGCGCGACGACCTCTACGGCGACATCCAGCTCGCCGGCCACGACGCCATCCTCTGCGGTCCCGGCCTCGGCCGCGACGCCGAAGCACGCCGTGTCGTCGCCACGCTGATCCACGAAACCCCGGCCCCGCTCGTGCTCGACGCCGACGCGCTGACCCTGCTCGGCGGCAAGCTCGACGTCCTGCTCGCCTGCCCGCGCCCGCTGGTCCTCACCCCGCACGCCGCCGAAGCCGCGTCGCTGCTGGGCACCACGCCGTCCGGCATCCTCGCCGACCGTCAAGCGGCCGCCGCCGAAATCGCCCGCCGCGCCAACGCCACCGTCGTGCTCAAGGGCGACGCCACGCTCGTTGCCTCGCCGGGCGAGCCGTACCTGTGGGTCAACCTCAACGGCAACCCCGGCATGGCCACCGGCGGCAGCGGCGACATCCTCGCGGGCGTCCTCGCCGGCCTCATCGGCCAGGGGATGCCGACCCCCGACGCCGCGCGCGCGGCGGTATGGCTCCACGGCGCCGCCGGCGACATCGCCGCCCGCCGCCACGGCGAACTCTCCCTGCGCGCGAGCGACCTCTGCGACTTCCTCCCCGCGGCCTTCCGCTCGTTGCACCGGCCGCTGGCCTGACGCACCCGCCCCCCCCCTACCCCGCGCCCCCCCGACCACCCCATTCAAATTCCGAACCCAAGGAGATTCCACCCATGACCGAAAAACTTCTGCTTTCCGCCAACGAAGCCATCGCCCGCGCCGCCTGGCGCGCCGGATGCTCCGTCGCCGCCGCCTACCCCGGCACCCCCTCCACCGAGATCATGGAGAACATCGGCAAATACAAGGGCGAAATCAACTGCGAATGGTCCGTCAACGAAAAGGTCGCCATGGAAGTCGTCATCGGCGCCTCCCTCGCCGGCGTCCGCGCGCTCACCGCGATGAAGCACGTCGGCCTGAACGTCGCGATGGACCCGCTGATGACCTTCACGAACATCGGCGCCATCGGCGGCCTGGTCATCGTGACGGCGGACGACCCGAGCATGCACTCCTCGCAGAACGAGCAGGACAACCGGGCCCTCGCCAAGTTCGCCCGCTGCCTCCTCCTGGAGCCCTCCGACTCCCAGGAAGCCTACGACATGACCCTGGCCGCCTTCGAGCTCAGCGAAAAGTACCAGGTCCCGGCCATCCTGCGCATCACCACGCGCACGGCACACACCTCGACCCTCGTCGATCCGGGCGAAGGCACGCGCACCGTCCCGCCCGCGATCCCCTACGTCAAGAACCCGGCCCGCAACATCCCCATCCCGGCCTTCGCGCGCGGCATGCGCTACAAGGTCGAAGAGCGCACCAAGGCCCTCCGCGCCCTCTCCGAAAAATCCCCCTTCAACCGCGCCGAACCGGGCACCGGCGACCTGGGCATCGTCGCCTCGGGCGTCGCCTACCAGTACGTCCGCGAAATCTTCCCCGAGGTTCCCGTCTTCAAGGTCGGCCTCTCCTACCCGCCGCCGCTCGACGCCATCCGCGCCTTCGCCGCGCCGTTGAAGCGCCTCGTCGTCGTCGAGGAATGCGACCCCGTGCTGGCCGACCAGATCCGCGCCGCGGGCATCCCCGTCCTCGAAACCGCGACCGAGCTGCACATGATGGAGCTCAACCCGACGCGCCTCGCCGCCCTCCGCGCCGAACTCCTCGGCACGCCCGCGCCGGCGGCCGCCGAACCCGAAGCCGGCATCCCGCCGCGCCCGCCGGTCCTCTGCGCCGGCTGCTCCCACCGCGGACCCTTCTACGTCCTGGGCAAACTCAAGGCAACCGTCACCGGCGACATCGGCTGCTACACCCTGGGCCTCTCGCCCCCGCTGAGCGCCATGGACACCACCGTATGCATGGGCGCGGCCATCGGCAACGCCATCGGCATGAAGAAGGCCAACCTCCCCAACCCGCGCCTCGCGGCCGTCATGGGCGACTCCACCTTCTTCCACTCCGGCATGACGGGCCTGCTCGACGCCGTCTACAACAAGACCCCGATCACCCTGGTCGTCCTCGACAACCGCATCACCGCCATGACCGGACACCAACCCAACCCCGGCTCCGGACGCACCATCCTGGGCATCGACTCCCCGGCCGTGCGCATCGCCGACATCGCGAAAGCCTTCGGCGTCCCGCGCATCCACGAAGTCGATCCCTACGACCTGGCGACCCTCGAAAGCACCCTCAAGGAATGCCTCGAATCCGGCGAAACCTCCCTCGTCGTCGTCCGCGGCCCCTGCGTACTCAACGAAAAGATCGGCGGCCAGCGCATCTCCGTCGTCGACGCGGAAAAATGCCGCGCCTGCGGCGCCTGCTTCCGGCTCGGATGCCCCGCCATCGTGCGCGGCGAAACCGCCCCCGACGGCAAGCGCGCCAAATCCGCCATCGACCCGCAAGCCTGCATCGGCTGCACCCTGTGCAACCAAGTCTGCCCCTTCGGCGCCATCACCACGAAGAACCTCCGCTAACCCAAAGGCCTCCCATGACCACGAAAACCCCCTCCCCTTGCAGCATCACCCTCGTCGGCGTCGGCGGACAAGGCACCATCCTGACCTCCGACCTCCTGGCCCTTGCCGCCATGCACGCCGGTTTTGACGTCAAGAAATCCGAAATCCACGGCATGTCCCAGCGCGGAGGCTCCGTCGTCAGCCAAGTCCGCTACGGCGAGCGCGTCCGCTCCCCGATCATCCCCGAAGGCGCCACCGACGTCCTCGTCGCCTTCGAGCGCAACGAAGCCCTCCGCTTCGCCCACCTCCTCATGCCCGGCGGACTCCTCCTCGTCAACGACACCGAGCGCATCCCCGTGACCGTCTCCTCCGGCGCCCAGCCCCCCGCCGAACGCCTTTCCGAGCGCCTTGCCGCCTATCCCGGACTCCGCCTCGTCCCGGCCGACCGCATCGCCGCCGAAGTCGGCAACGTCCGCACCGCCAACGTCGTCCTCGTCGGCGCCCTCTCCAAACTCCTCGACGCCATCCCCGACGACGCCTGGCAATCCGCCCTCCGCCAGCGCGTCCCCGCCAAATTCCTCGACGTCAACCTCTCCGCCTTCTCCGCCGGCCGCGCCGCCCTCTAGAAACCTGGATTCCTGGGTATCTAGTTTTCCTGAAACCGGTTCCCCACCGCATCCTTTCACTTTTCTCTTTTCACTTTTCACTCGCATGCTCCCGGCCCCCAATCCCGAGCACCTCCTCTCTCTCCACCTCGAGCGCCTCATGCGCGACTCCCCACCCGCCGCGCAGCCGCCGCCCGAGACCGCGCGCGCCGTGGCCGACGCCGTCATCCTCTGCCTACGCGACCAAGGCCTCACCCTGCCCTTGCCCGACGGCTACCTCCGCCTCATGATTTACCGCGCCCTGCGCGCCGTCGGCCCCGAAACCACCGCCCGCGCGTGGGCCGCCGCGCACCTCACCGAAAGCACCGCCCAGCTCGCCCGCTCCCCCGACCGCACCCTGCGGCCCGTCTTCGACCCCCTCATCTGGCCGGGCCCCGTCCCCCTGATCGTCTGGCAACTCTTCGAGAGCCACCTCGTGCGCCCCCTGCGTACCATCACCCTTCGCGGCCGCCTCGTCTGGCGCCTCGACTTCCGCCGACTGGTCCCCACCGACGCCGGCTGGATGGAGCTCACCCTCTTCCCCGGCCTCCACGCCATTTTGGAGCGCCTGGCCGACGCCTTCGACGACACCCAGGGCCGCGGCATCATCGGCCTTGCGGGCCTCTACGCCAGCGGCTTCGCCCCGACCCCCCGCCGCCGCCGCCGCGGACGCCCCGCGCCCCGCGGCATTGCCCCCCTCGACGCCCCGGCCGTCCGCGACTACATCCTCCGCGTCCTCCACACCCTTTCCGCCACCCGCCACTGGACCACCCTCCCCGAAGTCATCTACCTCGACCTCACCCCCGCCCGCAAAACCCACCCCTCCCTCCCATGACCGCCCCCTCCTCCAACTGGGGGCGCAGGCGTCCCGCTTGCGAAACCACCCCCTCCCCCTCCTGGCACACCGCCCTCCTCGCCCTCGTCGCCGCCCTCGCCTGCTGGGCCGTCCTCCCCCTTCTCCTCGAATACCTCACCGCCGACCTCGATCCCTGGACCGTCAACGGCATGCGCTACGTCTTCTCCGCCGCCTTCTGGCTGCCCCTCGTCCTCCGCGACGCCCACCGCCTGCCCCCCTCCGGCCCCTCCTCCCGCCGCGCCCTCCTCCTGGCCTCCCTGCCCGTCGCCGCCGCCCTCGTCGGCTCCCAACTCTGCTACGGCGCCACCCCCTACTTCACCGACGCCACCCACATGAACTTCGGCTGCCGCCTCTCCATCCCCTTCGCGACCCTCTTCGGCTTCTGGCTGCTGCCCAGCGAACGCCCCCTGGCCAAGACCCCGCTCTTCTGGCTGGGCCTCCTCGCCTCCGCCGCCGGCTTCCTCCTCCTCTTCGGCCGCACCTGGACCCCTGGCACCGCCACGGCCCCGGCCCTTCTCCTGATGCTGGGCTACTCCCTCTTCTGGGGACTTTACGTCGTCCTCGTCCGCCGCCGCCTCTCCCCGTGGCGCGCGCACCTCTCCTACGGCGTCGTGAGCCTGCTCGTCTGCGCCGTCATGCTCGTCCTCATGTTCCTCCTCGGGAATCCGGCCACCCTCCTCCACCTACCCCTCCGCCTCTGGCTGATCCTCTTCTTCGGCGCCATGCTGGGCTTGGCGTGGAGCCACGTCCTCTACTACCGCGCCCTCCGCGTGACGGGCCCGATCGCGGGCGAAAGCGGCATGCTGCTGCTCCCCTTCCTGACGGCCCACCTCGCCCACCTCTTCCTTGGCGAGACCCTGCTCCCCGGCCAATGGCTGAGCGGCCTCCTCCTCCTCCTCGGTTGCACCCTCCTCCTCCTCTCCCGCTACCTCCTCCACCGCTCCCGCTGATTTCCCCTCCTCTCTTTCCCAGCCCCTTTTCGCTGGATTTCCCTCCCCGCCGAGGGCAAACTCCACAGCTGGTCACCCACACCCAACCACCCAAAGGAGCCTCCGCCATGAAAACCACCATCGTCGTCCTTTCCTCCATCCTCGCCCTCACCGCCGCCCTGCCATTGCCTGCCGGAGCGGATGGGACCGCCGCGGAGCCCGCCTCCGCCATCGAGCGCAACAAGGCCGCCATGCGGCGGTTCGAGACATGCATCAACGAAAACGACCTCGAGCTCGGACGCGAACTCATCTCCGCGAAGGCGGCCTTCGCGACCCCGGTCTCGCCGGAGCCGCTGTACGGCGCGGGCGAGTGACGCCGGAGGGACTGGACATGGAACGCACATCGACGCCCGCGCAGACGGCGGAACGGACGGACGAGGCGGCGGCGCTCGCGGATTTCCTGGAGAACTTCCGCCTTCTCTGCTCCGTGCCGCACCCCTCGGGACACGAAAAAGCCCTCTGCAACCTCCTCCAGGCCTGGGCCGGGGGCCACGGCTTCGCGGTACGCCGCAACGCGGCGGACGACCTCCTCTTCGATGTTCCCGCCACGCCGGGACTCGAACACCTGCCGCTCGCCGCCTTGCAGGCCCACCTCGACATGGTCTGCATCGCGCGCGAGGGGACGCCTTTCGACCCGCTGGCCGATCCGGTCGTCCCGGTGCTGGACGCCGAAGCGGGCGTGCTGACGGCCTCCGGCACCTCGCTGGGCGCGGACGACGGGGCGGGCGTCGCCCTCACCATGTCCATCGCCAAGGGGCTGATGCCCCACGGCCCGCTCCGCATCCTCTGGACCACGGACGAAGAAGCCGGCATGACCGGCGCGGAAGCCGTCACCGCCGACGACCTCGCCGGCGTCAAATACCTGCTCAACATCGACAGCGAAGAAAGCGACACCGTCATCGTCAGCTCCGCCGCGGCCGCCCTCGTCGTCGCCACCACCGCGCCGCGCATGGAGCCCCCCGCCGGGGACTCGGCGCTCGCCGTGACCCTCTCGGGCCTGCGCGGAGGCCATTCGGGGATGGAGATCGGCGCGGGCCGCTGCAACGCCATCATCGCCCTGGCCCGAGCGCTCGCGGAGATGCGCAAAACCATCCCCTTCGCCCTGGCATCCTTCACCGGCGGCACCGCGGACAACGCCATCCCGGCAAAGGCCGCCGCGCAAATCACGCTCGCCGCGAAAGACCGCGCCGCGGCCGCCGCGTTCCTCGCGGACATGGAGCGCACCCTGCGCTCCCGCTACGGCGACCGCGAACCCGCCCTGGCGCTCGCCACCGAAGAAACACCCCTTCCCCCCGCGGTCTTCGCCCAACCCCAGGCGGACGCCATCCTCGCATACGTGACGGAATCCATGGACGGCGTGCACACCATGTCGCCCGACGCCGAAGGCCTCGTCGAAAGCTCCTCCAACCTCGGCCTCATCGCAGCCGGCCCGGACGGCGTGGAAATCCGCCAGATGCCGCGCAGCTCCGTGGCCGCGCGCCTGGAGGAAATCGAGACCCGCCAGCTCGCCCTCGGCGCGGGATGCGGACTCGCGGTCGCGGTGGAGGAAAAATCGTGTCCCTGGCCCGTCAAGCCGGGGAGCCGCCTGGTGGCGGCCATCGCCGGCGCCTACCGCCGCGTCAACGGAACCCCCATGAAGGTCTCCGCCATCCACGCCGGCCTCGAATGCGGCGCCTTCGCGGCCCTCTCGGCGGACCTGGACATCGCCAGCATCGGCCCCGACATCCTGGGCGCCCACTCCCCCGGCGAAACCCTCCTCCTCCCCTCCGTCGCGAAAACCTGGCGCCTCCTCGAAACCCTCCTCCCGTCGCTCGGATAGCGCGGGTGGAGCGGTTTCGGAAATGGTCTGATCTCCGTCCCATGGTGCCGCCATGGTTTTGCCTTCCGGGCCTTGGTGGGGCGAGCTCTCCGAGCGAGCCGGTCGCCCCATCCACGCGGCCCGTCCGCGCGGCTCGCACGGAGTGCTCGCCCTACCAACAAACACGGGGTGGACACACGATTGCGTCCCACCGCGCAGGACGCCCCGGACGCGGCGCCGAGGTTGAACTCCAGCAGGTCCAGCACGAGCGGGTAGTCCACGGGGTCCGGCAGGTCGGCGCCGAGGGAGCTGAACATCGTGAGCGTCCCGTCCTCCTCGGACTTCTTCAGCGAGACCCCGAACGACTCGCGCACCACCAGCTCGCACACCCCGTCTTCGGCCTTCGCCCTGAACGCCATGGCAGGAATCGCTTTCCCGTGCGCGGGAGGCCGGGAGCTTGCTGCTCGCGAGATTATGGAAAATGCCGTTGTTTCCTCAAAATTCCGTGCATGGTGATGCCCATGAACGCTGTCGGGGACAAGGGGCTTCGAGCAGCTCCGGAATAGTCCAGAGCGAGCCCGGTTTTTCCGCAGCGCCCCGGAAGATTCAAGTTCCCCTCCCACAAGGTCGCACTGTATTTTCTCGCGCGGGTCGGGAGGAGGAATTAAAGAGGTGAGAAAAAGGGGGGGGGATGCAGGAGGGGGGAAGGGACGGCGCAGGGGCGGTGAAAGGAGGCGGATGGGGGGATGCAGGACGGAGAAAGGGAGGAAAGGAGGACGGGCGGGATGGGGATCGGGATCGACGGAGTGGCAGGGACGGAAAGCGCAGGGAAAGTGGTTGGTGGGGGCAAGGAAATGCAAGGGCATTTCAGGCCGTGTTCAGCGGCGGTTCATGGCAAAATGCCAAGAGCCGAAGAAGTTCGCCCGGATCATGGAGACAAGGTTGTCCAGGTCAACGGATGGAGGATTGCCGAAGTTGATGGTGGTGCGCCCCTGCGCGATATCGAACTCGATGCTTTGCATGACGGTGGCGGATTCTCCGATTTCAAGGGAAAGCAGTTTGTTGCGCGACAGGTGGAACAATCCGGGAGGGATTTTGCCCACGAGTTCGACGGAACCCTCAGGTCGGGCTGCTTGCGTTTGGCCGTAGATGTAATAGGGCACTTCGGATGCATAGCGATTACTGAAGCCGTCCCAATAAAAGGCATATTGAGCAAGGGAAGGGTCAAGGGTGTACATGAGGCCGCCGAGGTCGTCTGGGTTGCCGATTTGGGCGCTGCGGGTGCCGTCTTCCGCGTAGACACGGACGCCAGGTACGCCGGGGCGCAGTTCGACGTTCTGCGATACGAGGTCTCCTCCATCGGTTGCACCCGCCAGTATATCGGAAAGCCGTTGCACCACGCTGGGCGTTCCCAGACACAGTTGCGGGCAGGGGGAGGAAGCGAGATCGAGGTCGACGGCGGTCCATGCAGGGTACGAGACCACATCGGGCCAGAAGGCGAGGATGGCGTCGAGGGCCTGGGCATAGGTGATGTCTCGGGCCGTAAATTCGGGAAGATACAAGGAGCTGACTGACGCGGGGATGTGGGCAGGGATGTCGTGTTCCGGGGAGCCTGAGGGGTAAAAGATGCCTTTTCCCGGCGCGGCACGGGCGGCGAGCCAAAGAATGTACTGAGACCACTCGGTGGCGGTGTGGGTGTATCCACCAAGGGTCACGGACGTGGTGTTGGGTCGGTACATGGCCAGGGTGAGGTAGTGCCAACACCCCTTGAAGACGAGGACGATTTTCCTCGAGGTGCCCGTGTTGGCGGTTTCGGTGGTTTCGAGGCGACCGTAAAACATGGGCTTGTTGGTGGTGCCGCCACCGCTAACGGGGAATGCGTCGCAAGTGAGAGCGTAGGAGCGGCCGCGTTCGAAGTGCTGCCAGAGGTCAGCCGGGGAGAAGATTGACGGGGCGGCTTCGAGGGTGAGGCGGAGTTCGTCGGCGGCCCGGCTGGCGTATTTGAGTCGGAAACCGGTGACGGGGAGGTCAGCAAGACCGATGGTGTAGCGGTTCCCGTCGTGGTAGTAGTAAAGATGCCAGTGGCTGAGCATGGGTCAATCGATGCGGCTGAGGTCGTGCTCGAGTTTGTCGACGCGCTTGTCGAGTTTCTTGACGGCGTTGATGAGGTTGTCGAAGTCGGGGAAGACGTTGGTGAGGTGTTCGATGACGCCGGTGGCGGTCTGGAAGGCGTTGGAGATCCGGGTGGCGGCGGAGTTGATGTTGGTGGTGAGGGTCTGTATTTTGGATGTGAGGGAGGAGAGGTTGACGACGAGGGTGGAGAGGGACTGGAGGGAGGAGGAGAGGGAGGATAGGGTCTGGGCGTTGGAGGAGGCGGCGGACTGGGCGGCGGTGTCGGCGGCGGCGATGGAGGAGGAGAGACCTGAGAGGTCGGGAACGACCTCGGGAAGGTGGTCGAGGGCGGCGGAAAGGTCGGTGACGGCGGTTTCGTTGGCGGCCGAGGCGGCGGTGATGGCGGCTTCGGCTGTCTGGGCGGATTGGGCGGGGGCGGAGGAGGCGGGTTTGGAGAGTGATTTCTTGGAGGGCTTGGTGGACGGCGCGGATTCGGCGGGGGTGGTTTCGGAGGCGGGGGATTCGGAGGCGGGGGCGCGTTTGTCCTGGCGCTTGGCTTTGTTGCGGGCGAGGCGTTCGGAGGGAGAGAGGTCCTTGAGGGGCTTTTCTTCGACCGGGGCTTCGGGGGCGGCGGCATTTTGTGCGGCTTGGAGCTGCTGGCGGGCGTAGTTGTATTGGGCGGCGTGGTTGGCGGCGTCCTGCTTTTGGGCTTCGAGCTGGGTTTGGGCGGTAGCGAGCTGGGATTCGAGGTTTTCGCGCTGGGCGTTGGTGGCGTCTTCGCCCAGGCGTGAGATTTCACGCTGGATTTCGCCGACGCGATACTCGGCTTGTTCGCGGTCGCCGGCATCCTTGATTTCCTCTTTCTTACGCTTGATTTCGAGTTCCTGGAGGGGGTCGGTAACACCGATAAGCTGGCGGTCGAGCTGCTTGATTTGGAGCGCGCGGTCGGCGGCGTGCCTGGCAAGGGTGTTTTTTTCGGCTTGGATGTCCGCGGCGGCCTGCCCGTCGGCCTCCTTCAAAGCGGTTCTGATGGGTTCTAATTCGGCTTCATGTTTGTCGATGTCGGCCTGCCTTTTGGATTCGGCGATTCGGGCATCTTCCGTGGCCTTGATGGTGGTGTTGCGGGCGTCGATGTTGTTCTGGAGGGTTTGGCGACGGGTGTCGATGCGGGCTGCGGCGAGTTCGTCGGCGGCCGCCTTGGCCTTGGCGTTGGCGGCGTGAAGCTCGGTGCCGGCGGATTCGGCTTCGGCCTTGGCCGCGTCACGGTGTTTCTCGGCGGTGGCTTTGGCCTCTTCCAGTTGTTTGTGCTCAAAGATGCGCTCGGCGGCGTCAGCATCATAGAGACTGATCGGTCCTCTTGCCTCGAATGCGGCGAGCTCGGCGCTGGCTTGGGCGAGGGCGGCTTCGGCGTCATTGAATGCCTTGTCGGCCTTTTCACATTCGGTGGCGGCATCGAAGGCGGCCTGGGCGGATTTGTTGCGGGCTGTGGTGAGACGGGTTTCTTCTTCGGAAAGGTCGTCAAGGGCGCGCTTGTCCTTGCGGTTGGCGGAGTCGACGCGGGCCCTGTTCTTGAGGTAGTCGGCGGTGTCGGAGTCGATCTTGCCCGATTTTTCCTGGGCGTCGATGCCGGCGATCTTGACGGCGAGTTCGGAGTCTTCGAGGGCGTCGAGGGCGGTGCGGGTGGCCCGGGCGGCGTTGGTGGCGCCATCGAGTTCTTCCTTGAGGTCGGCGATGGCGGCGCGGGCGGCATCGGCTCGGGCTTTGTCGAGGTCTTCGATGGCCTGTTTGGCTTTCTCGGCGGCTTCTTTTTCCCGTTCGGCGGCTTTCTCGGCGGCTTCGGCGGCGGCGTCCTGGTGTTGCTGCCAGGCTATCAGGGCTGTGACACCGAGTTGGACGGCGGTGACGACCAGGCCGACGGGGCCGGCCGCGGCGCCGAAGGCGGTGGCAAGGCCACTGGCGGCCCTGCCGAAGCCCGCGACGGTGCCCGTACCGCCTTTCAGGACTTGGCAGAGGCCGGTGAAGATGTTCTTGGCGTCGCCAGCCTTGTTTTTGACCAGGTCCATGAGGGCGGCGAGCTTGTCGCCATCTTTGGAGGATTTGTCGGCGGCCTGGCCGAGCTGGTTGATGGTAGCGATGGCGGCATCCATTCCTCCCGACTCGAAGGAGGTGAGGACTTTTATGAGGATTTCGGCGTCAACTGGCGTGTTCATGGGAGGGTGGAGACGGTGGTGGCGTTGTCGGCGGGGAGGAGGGAGTCCTTGAAGCGGGAGTAGGTGACTTGGAGGATGGTTTCGAGGGTGGAGCGGCCCCAGTCCTTGCCGGCGGCGAGGGCATGGGCGCGGAAGGAGGCCCAGGCTTCGTCCCAGGCGTCGTCGCCGCGGAGGGCCTTGGCGGCGGCGGCCTGCACGCAGACGAGGGCGGCTTGCTGGAGGTCGGGGTCGTTGAGGCGGTCGAGGGCGGTGTCGGTGGCGGCCTTCCAGGCGAGGACGAAGAGGCGTTTGGTCCGGGTCTGGAAAAGGCTTTTCAGCCAGGTTGCAAGGCGGATGAAGAGGGCTTTCACGGGGTCATTCTCCTTTCGGGTTTGGGGAGTCCAGGACGTAGGACTCGACGAGGTCTGCCATGGTGGCGTCGGGGACGAACCAGCCTTCGACGCCTTCGTGGACGAAGTGGACGACGTGGCGGTCGGCGGGGATGACGAGGGTGCGGGTGCGGGTGCGGACGCAGCCGAAGGCCAGGCAAAGGGCGAGGAGGAGGATGGCGGCGACGATCTCGATGGCGAAGAAGCCGGACCGTCGGCGGGCGGCGCGGCGGAGGCGGGCGTTCTCGATGGCGGTGTTGACGGCGTCTTCGTCGTGCCGGGCGACGGCTTCGCGGGCGTCGGTGGCGGCGGCCTGGGCATCGGCGGCGGGTTTGCGCTTGGCGCGGAGGAGGAAGAGTTCGGCGATGGCGGCGCCGAGGCGGCAGATGGAGGAAACGATGCGCATGATGAACCTCATGGACGATGCTCGCTGGACGGGGAATCGATACGGACGGAGACGGAGTTGCCCTCGCCGCCGACGCCGATGTTGTAGCGGGTCGAGGAGTCGTCGCCGGACGTGTGGTCGCCGGCTTGGGTGGCCTGCACGATGAAGACGGAGGCAGCGGCCACGGCGGCGATGCAGATGCCGCAGATGGTCCACTCCTGCCATCCCCAGCCTTCGCGGTCGGCTTGCGATTGGATGCCGGCGACGTCCACGCCGAGGCGGGTGTCGGCGCCGGTCCCGGCCTGGAGGGTCAAGGGGGAAGCGGGGGTGGCGGCTGGCGTGAGGGTGTAGGGCACGCTGCCGTCGGCGGGGACGTGGCAGAGCATGGCGAGGTCGGTGCCGATCGGCGCGGAGGCGGCGAAGTCGGAGGTGTCCGGACCGCCGGGCTCGACGGCGGGGGGCGGGGCTTCGGGGAGGGTTACGGCGTCGGCCCATGCGCGGCTCAGGCCGCATTGGGCGAGGGCCAGGCAGAGGAGGAGGGTGAGGGCGTGTTTCATGGATTGGGGTCCTTTCTGGTTCATGGTCCGGGCGGGAGGTTGTTGGTGTTGTAGTTGGGGTAGCCGAGGGCACCGAAGTCGATGGCGGCGGCGCGTTCGGGGTCGCCCCAGGCGGCGATGGCGTCGTTGACTTCTTCGGCGTAGGGGATGGGGCCGCCGCCGTAGGCGTAGTTGCGGTTGGTGACGGTGGAATAGTGGTAGCAGCCGAGGAGGACGGGCGGGGCGCAGCCGGGGACGAGGACGAAGGTGGGGCTGCCGGAGTCGCCGCCCATGGCGGTGACTTTTCGTTGGGGAAGGGAGTTGTCCTGGATGTTGTCGAAGAACTCTTCGTGGAGTTCGGGATTTCCGCGGACGAGGCAGCCGGGGCGCCACCAGGCGAGTCCGCTGTATTCGGCGGCATTGAAGGGGAGGACGGGGACACCCCAGGTTCCGTCATTGCCGGCACGATAGAATCCGGGGACGTTGTTGGAGTCTCCGCAGAGGTAGGGGGCGACGCCGAGGTTCTGCCGGAAGAGGGCCGCGGGCGTGATTTCGTTGGTATCCACGGGGTGGTCCAGGCGGGCGACGGTGAGGTCGCCGCGGAGGTTGGCGTAGGCCTTGACCTTGTTGGTGATGATGGTGCCGGAGCGGCCAAGCCAGAGGACGTTGGAGCCGGTGGCGGGTTTCCAGTGGTCGGCGACGATGCCGTGGCGGGGTGTGACCATCGTGACGGGGCGGTAGGTTCCGGATGGCCATCCGGGGCCGCCGGGCGCATTGGCTCCCTCCGCCCAGTAGGAGACGGCGGAGAAGTCGGCGAGGCCGTAGGCGAAGAACTTGGTGTTCCAGGCCACGGGCGGGTGGGCCTGGGTGTCGTGGGCGTCGCCGGTACCGGATGGCCAGACCCGCAGGGCCTTGTCCCAGGGCGCGGCGGCGCGGTTGCTGGCGGTGGCGAGGACGTGGTCCCAGAGGTCCGCGAGGAGGGAGCCCGGGGCCGGGGAGATGAAGATGTTCCAGGAGGAGGTGCGGCGCTGGGCGGAGCCGTTCCAGACGAGGTTGGTGATTAGGACGCGGGTGCCGAGGGTGGCGGTGACGGGGCGGTCAATGGCGGCGTGCATGGCCGCGTCATCGAGGCGGTCGAGGGCATCGAAGTCGGAGTCATCGGGAAAGCGGACGTTGCCACCGGAATAGTCGAGGGGGAGGAGGGAGGAATCGCCGGAAGCGTCGTCGGAGAAGACGATTCCGACGCCGAAGTCGCGCGTGCGGAGGATGGTGGTGTCGAAGCGCCAGCCCTTGTAGATGGACTGGACGCCGGAACCGATGACAACGTTGTGCTCGGTGTTGGTGGAGCTGAAGGCGTTGGTGAAGGCGCCGTCGCTGGCACCGGCGGTGACGGCGTCGATGGTGAAGTAGTCGGGCCAGCGCCAGCCGCCCTTGCACTCGGCCCAGAGGCTGTCGATGCGTTCGTCGATGGCGTCGAGGGCGGCCTGGTTGACGGCGTTGGTGGCGGCGCGGAGCTCGCCGATGGCGGCGGCGTTGGAGGTGACGGCGGCGGCGATGCCTTCCCAGGTGCCGGCGGCGGGGGAGATGGCGGAGGTGCCGTAGGCGCTGGTGATGCAGGCGACCTCGAAGCGGTCGACGACGCCGAGGACGTTGGTGCCGCGCATGAGATCGACGAAGCCGGAGTAGTCGTGGCCGGAAGGGAGGGCGCCTTCTCCGGGGGCGAGCTCGAAGAGGAGGTTGGTGGAGGTGACGGCGGCGGCGTAGCGGACGATCCAGTTGGTGCCGCCTTCGTCGGCGACGATCCAGAGGGCGGTGGCGTCGCCGGGGATGGGGATGCGCTCGCCGCAGCGCCAGGGCTCGATGGAGAGGCGGACGGATTCGTTGGCATACCAGGAGACGGTGTCGATGACGTCCACGTTGCACATGTCGGGGCGGCGCAGGATGTCGCGTCCGCGGAATGCGGGCGCGGCCGCCGGGCTGGCCGGGACGATGCACAGGGCCAGCAAGGCGGTTGCAAGGAAGATGCGGCTACCACTCGATGTCATACTTGGCCTCCACGGTGACGCCGATCTGCTTGGTCCGGACGCGCCGGATTACGGCCTCCCGGTCGCCGGTGAATACGGGGGTGCCATCGACCTCCTCGTCGGGATAGACGAGGGCGGGGGCGGGCGGGACGGGGTCCGGTTCCGGGGTCTGTTCCTGGGTGGGGGTGGGTTCCTCCCCGGGCGTGGTTTCCTCTTCCTGGCCGTCGTCCTCCTCCGGGACGGCGCCGGGTCCCGGAGTGATGACGAGCTGGCCGGTGGCCCCGGCGCGGCCGCGCAGGACGATCGCGCCGATGGCGGCCGCGGCCAGGGAGGCGTACTTGGGCTTGACCGTGAAGGAGAGGCCGTTGGCCTGGTTGCCGCGCATGAAGAGCCGGCGGTGCGCCGCGCCGATGGGCTTGCTTTCCTGCACCTCCACGTCCGCTTCGCCCTCGACGCCGCTGGCCGGGGCGTAGTGGTCGCCGACGGCGCCGTCCGTCCCGGCGAGGACGAGGCGCGCCGCGTCGGCGCGCGTGTGGCCCTCGGTGCCGTCGTAGGTCGCGGTGATCAGCTCGATGCGCATGGCCTCTCCTTCGCCTGGTCAGGTGGTCAGGTGCCGGTGCCTTCGCCGTCGCCCTCGCCGTCGCCGCCGCCCTCCCCGTCGCCGGGGGTGGCGGCGGAGGTGGAGCGGGGCGAGGCGGTCTGGGCGGTGGCGAGGGTGATGGCGGCGATGGCATTGCCGGTGCCGCGGAGGCCTTCGAGGGTCAGTTCGCCGAGGCGGGGGCTCGTCGCCCCGTAGGTCATCGGCATCGTGAGCAGGGAGCAGCCGTAGAGGTTGACGATCAGCCCGCCCGGCTCCTTGCTGGTCGCCGTGACGTCCGCGCGGAAGACCCTGCCGCCGCGGTAGAGGTCGTCTTGGTTGTGGAGGCGGTCGTAGAGATCGTCCATGTCCCAGCCCGCGACGGGCGTGAAGTGGGCACGGGCCTTGAGATCGACGAGCGTGATGTCGTAGATGCCGGCTTCGTCCTCCTCCTCGTCCTGCGTCTCCATGTCGAACTCGATGGTCACGCCGTCCTTCGTGCGGATGTTGTCCCAGCCGCCCCACGCGAGGGTTGCCGGGGCCGTGATGATGCTCGCCGGATCGAGAGCGGCCAGCGTCGGGGCGCTTTCGTCGGTCATGTGCCAATGGGTGTCGCAACCCCAAATGTGGTCGTCGGACAGAATGCCGCGGACCTCGACCTGGCCGATGGCGGTCTTGGTGGGCGAGAGGGTAATCGACGGCATCTTCGTGACGGCGACGTTCTCCATGATGATGAAGGAGTTGTCGTTCGAGGATGCGTCCGCCCCCGCCACCGGCCAGACGCAAAGCGTCACGTCCCTCGCGCCGAACAAACTCTGCCCCGGCCACTTGGCGAGGTGGGGCCAGAGGATGGAGATGCCGTCGGCATCCACCACGCCCACGGGGGTGAAGGTGCAGGTGGCCAGCTTTTCGCTCGCGCGGCGGTCGATGGTGCCGAGTTCGGAGCTCGGGATGTCGAAGGTGCGCGTTTCGGGGGTGAAGACGACGTCGCCCTGCGTCCGGACGCGGTAGGTGTGGGTGGTCCACTGGGTTCCGCTTTTGGTCCGCCAGGAGAATTCGAGGATGGCGGGGCCTCGGCGGATGGCGGAATGTCTGGATATGCTCATGGGTTTTCCTTTCGTTTACTTTCCAAAGGGTCAGCAGGCGCCGCCGGGGTTGGGGTTTTCGAGCATGGCGACGGTGGTTTTGCCGTGGACGATCCAGCCGGTGCGCTCGGTGCCGGGAAGCTGCTCGACGGGTCCGGGGACGAAGGCGCCGCAGTCGGCGAAGCAGCGGAGGACGGCGTCGAGGACGACATCGGCGCTCTTGCCGTCCCAGTTGCCGGCGCGGTTGAGGACGGGGTTCTCGAAGATGGTGATGTCGGCATCCCACATTTCCTCTCCCCAGCCGGGGGCGGGGCCGCCGACGATTTCGATGAGGATGCCGAGGGAGAGGCCGGCGATGGTTTCGGCGAGGGTGGCGAGGAGGGCGCCCGGATCGGCGGCGATGATGCGCTCGCCCATGCCGCGGAAGAACTGGGCGGTGGCGGGGTGTTCCAGGAGCTGGCGGCGGATATTGGCCTGGGCGGTCTGGGTGAGGCTGGGGCGGGTGGCGGGCATGCTCAGGATGCGCCTTTCTGGGCCGCGACGGCCCGGAGGATGGTGTTGAGGCGGGAGGAGAGGCCCTTCATGGCGGCGGCGGCGGTGTCCTCGTCGGAGGGGAGGAGGGTACGGTCCTGCCGCTGGAGGATGCGCCCGCGGTGGAGGAGGTACATCAGTTCCAGGCGGGCGTTCTTGCCCTTGCCGACGGAGCGGGCGAGGAAGGCGGCGCCCTTGTCCTCGGGGCCTTCGGCCTTGCGGTTGCGCTTCCAGACAAAGAGTCCGGACATGGTGCGGGGGCCGTGGCCGTAGGCGTCACGGTGCATGGGGATGGCGAGGGCGCGGGCGGTGCGCGGCGCAATCGTCACATCGCCGAACGCGCGCTTGAAGAGCGGATGGGGCACCACCACGCAGTCCTCGCGCGCGATGGTCCCGGCGGCGGCGCGCCCGATGACCTGGGTGGGGGCGGCGCCGAGCTTGCCGGCGGTGGCGTGGCGGGAGGCGGCGAGGCCGCGGAGGTATTTCTGCGTGTTCCGGGCGGCTTCGGCGGCGCCGGCGACGGCGAGGGTGCGGCGTCCGTCGGGACCGAGCGAGCGGATGAGCCGATCGAGGACGGGGGTGGGTTTGTATTCGACCTGGAAGCTCACAGCCATTGGGCGAGCTCCTGTTGGAGGGCGGCGAGGTCTTCGGGGGAGAGGTTGTCCAGGGCGGAGGCGATTTCGCTTTCGCCGAGGGAACCGTCGAAGTCGACGGCGGGCACCTCGTCGGCCTCCACCAGGCCGAGGCGGACGGCCTCGTCGCGCTCCACGTCCAGCCAGTCCATGGTGGAGTTGTAGGCGAAGGGCGGGCAGTCGCTGCCGGTGGAGTCCTCGCCGTACTCGCCGAGGGCGGCCCAGATGGGGGAGGACTTGAGCGCGACCATCTCGGCCGGGTGGGCGCCCTCGCCGCCGCACGCGGCGTAGGCGGCCTGCCAGCGGACGTGCCAGTCGCGGGGCTTGAGCGGCGCGCCCATGCGGATCAGGCGCCACGCGGGATGCTCGAAGGCGCCCAGGGGATCCGCCGCCGCCGCGGCCTTGCGGGCGAGGTTGGCGGAAAGCTGCTGCTGGGTGCGCAGGATGAGGTCCAGCCGGCAATGGCTGGAGAGGTCGCGGAGTTCGCCGGGCTTCGCCGGCGGGATGCCCTCGTCGCCGGGGAAGCCGCCGGTTTCGGGATCGTAGCCCAGGTCGTCCAGCTCCGCCCGCAGGGCGGTTTCGGCGTCGGCCTGGGAGACGTTGCCCTGGGAGAAGGCGTCGCACATGTCCCGCAACCGGCGGAGATACCGCGCCTGGGTCGTCCGGGCCGAGAAGAACGACCGCTGGCGGACCGCGAGGTCGTAGTCCGCGCGGATTTCCGCCGCGCTCTTCGCGGTCGGGAGGATTTGCCTGGCTGCGGGGGGGGGCATGGCGTCAGTCCAGCAGCCTCGGGGGCTTGGGGTCCAGGAAGACGGGGCGGGCGACGGTCGGGGCGGACTCCTCATCGCCTTCGCCTTCCGCGTCCTCGGGGGTGAAGTCGCCGTCGGCGACGCGCTCGAAGAGGGCGACCGCGGCGTCCCGCGCCTTCTGGCGGGGTTCGGACACGGGCGTCGGGAAACGTTTCAGGACGTCGAAGGCAGCGTAGTCCATCGCCGGGGAAACCAGCGATTCGGGGATGGTGCCGGCCACGGCGGAGACGCGCAGCGAACGGTTCGCGCGGCAGTAGCCGCGGACCATCTCCGCCGTCCGCTCCAGCAGGTCGGCCACCGGATCGCCCCGGCCGCCGGCGGGCGCGGCGCTCTGCCGGTACAGGTCGATCTCCTGCTGGGAGAGCGTCCCGGCGAGATCCGCCTTCGTGGGTTTCCGCCAGGCCATGGGCTACTTCTCCAGGATCACGTCCGCGTCACAAACATCGCTCTTTTCCAACAGAATGTCCCCCGGCAGAACGAAGGCGCCGATGTCGAGCGTGTTCGTCTCCGCAGACGCCACCGCCGGAACCCAGTTGGTCACGATGGCGTAGACGTTGGTGGTGTAGTTGGTGGTGTAGCCGCCGCCCAACAGCGTCAGGTTGGTGTTGGCCTGGATGGCGGCGACGCGCACGGCCGCATTGGAGGCGGACGCGAAGTATTCGGTGTTGGTGGTGTTCCCCGTCTTCCACCGCACGCGGTACTCCGTCTCCACGGTCGCGTTCGTCGTCACCTGCTCCACCGTCGTCCAGTGGCGGCGGATGTATTGCACCCACACGTCTTCCTCGGTGCCAACGATGGCGGCGACTTTTCCGACTTCGGAAATTTCACCGCCGCGGCCCGCTTGCGGCACATGCACGCGCACCCACTCGGCGGATGCCGTTGCAAGGGCGATGCAGAGCGCCAGCAGGGCCGCGGAAAGAATCTTGAACCATTTCATGTCGTTGCCTCCGTCGTGGGGGTGGATAAGGGGGTGGATGGGGCGCGGCGGGGCCGCCGCCGCGCCCCGTGCGGTCAGGTCGCCGCGCTGACCAGGCGGACGCACTTCTCGGGCTGGATGAGCTTGGCGCCGAAGAGCGCTTCCATCGTGAACTTGTGCTCGCGGGTGTTGTGGTCCACGAACGCGTAGGTGCCGATCGTCAGGCCGCTTTCCTCGTCGGTGGTGAAGCCGCATTCCGCGCCGGAGCCAACGTCGTCCGCGGGGATGGTGCGGCCGGCGATGCCCAGCGCTTCCGAAGGAACCAGGGCGCCGACGAGCTTCTCGGCGGCGGCCGTGTCCAGCGGGAGCTGCATGATGGACTTGAAGCCGTAGAGGCCGGGCACCACGCCGTTGCGGATGGCTTCCGTGCCGCCGTAGATGTTGGCGTCGAAGAGCGCCAGCATCTCGGCAAAGGCGGAGGGATTCAGCACCAGCACCGTCTGTCCGGGGTTGATGCCGGCCGCATCCGCCGCCGCGCGCAGCTTGGCCAGGTTCGCCTTCGTGATGTTCGAAAGCACGCTCTCGTTGGCCGCCGACCCCGTCCCCGTCTTGGGGATGTTGGTCTTGTTGATGACCAGGGAGACCGCGCTTTCGATGGCGAGGGAGATGGAAACGCCCGCCGCGTCGCCCCGGCGCTTCCAGACGGCGGGGTTGACCTTCAGGTGGTCGGTGGGTTTGTAGGCGTAGGTCTTCTTGACCCGGTGGTCGAACGTCACCGAGACGTTGCCCAGCGTGCCGTTGACGGTGCCGTAGTTGTTGTTCACCTCGTCGTAGGCCGTGGCGGGGTTGGTGTCGAAGAACAACACCTTCAGCGTGTCGCCCGGCTGCACCGCGTCGGAGGAGAAGTCCGTCGCGAACTCCGAGACCTTGGCGATGGCCGGATGCGCCGCGATCAGCGCCTTGTTGGCCGCGAACACCAGGGAGGGATCGGTAAGGGAAGTTGCCATTGTCGTTTCCTTTCGTTTGGCTTTTCGGTTGCTTGCCTTGCTTGTCTAGATCGTCAGTCCTTGAGCAGCGCGTCGCACGCCTGCGCGGGAGTCAGCCCCGCCATCCGCTCGGGGAGGGGCTTGGAGTTGAGCGCCGGCTTGCGGGCCGTCGCCGGGTCGCACACCGGGGTCGGCGGCGCGGCGGGGCGCTTGAAGTTCGCCACCATCGCCTTGGCCAGCTCCTTGTTCGAGAGGTACGCGTCCTTGAGCGCGGCCTGGTCCTGGACGAGTTCCGCGTTCGCCGCCGCGAAGGTTTCCGCCTCCGCGTTCGCGGCCGCCGCGTCCAGTTCGTCCAGGCGCGCCTTGAGCGCGGCGACGGCATTGGCGACCGTCTCTTCGTCCGCGTCCGCAGGCAGGCCCAGCAATTCCTTGAGTTTGTCCATGTTCGGTTTCCTTTCGGGTTTGTTTTCCAGATCGTTCTCCACCACCGCCCCCTCCCGGTTGAGGACCGGGCGAACGGGAAGGTTCGGGCGGTTCGTGAGAGCCACGCTGTCCAGCAGCGTCGGCCGGTTCTCCTTGTCGAGGAACCAGAAGACCGAGACGTAGCGGTATTCCTTGCTGTTCACCGCCTCCGCCCCCGCCTCCGTGAAGCGGAACGTCCCCACCAGCCCCAGTTCCTCGTCCGCCCGGAGCGCCGTCACCCAGGCATATGCCCGCGTGTTGCCGCCGATGACGCTGGCGTGGTCCAGGTCCACCAGAAGTTCCCGCGAGAAATTCCCGACCACCGCCGCGCAAGAGGCCGCGTCGAAGAGCTGCTTGATGCTCTCCCGCTTCCCGTCCTTGCCCTTGACCCTCACCGGCCACTCCCCCAGCGGTGCCAGCTGCACCTCGATCTCGTCGCCCGGCGCAACCCTTTTCGGCAATTCGAGCACGCTCATTCCGCACCTCCGTCTTTCTTCGGCGCCAGCACCGCGACCTCGGCGTCCACGCGCTTCCCGGCCTCGAACACCTCGCGCCGCCGCACGCCGTTCCCGCACTGCTTGCACCAGCCCGTCATCGTCACCGTCCGCCGCGTTCCGTGCACGTGCACGACCGTCTTGGCGAACACGTCCTGGCCGCATACCCGGCAATCCAGCTTGTTGCGTGCGCTCATTCCGCCTTGCCTTTCCTGGAAGTAGTGGTACGTTGCCCATAGATGGGCAGGGCAACCGTCCGCGGACGAAGCGCTCGTAGGCCGCGGATGCGTAGGGCCGGATGACTTGACACCGTCGCCGGTTTCATCTCTGCCCCGCTTTCTTTTTGCGGTATCCGCGCCCCTCTTCGCTGATTTCGTAGCCCGAAAGCACCCAATGGTTCCCGCCTTCGCCATCCTGTGTCAGCAAAGAACGGAAGCCTTCGTGTTCGATGGCCACTGTATTGTGGCCGCTTTTGCGTGTGACTTCGGTGATTTTACCCCGCACCGTGGTTTCAGCGATTGTCTCCAGTGTCTGGCGTCCGTCCAGAGCTCCTGGGTGGGACTTGGCAAAGCCGTCCCGCCGTTCGACCAAGTGGCGGATACCCTTTCGTTCCTGTCCCCATCTCACGTCGATTGGGCCGATGTCGCCCCGTGTGAAAGCATTTTCCACGTCCTCGTGCGTTTCGAGGCACTTGGCAAATGCCGCCTTGGCTTTCTCGATTTGCTTTGCCTGGACTTCGGGTGGGTCTGGGTTTGTCGAGCCGACAGTTGGCTTCGACTTCGTCTTCCCGTCCGGTGGATTCGTCTTCCCGGTAAACTGTCCTCCGTTCCCATGTCCGGCCGGGACACGTTCCGAGTTCGCCACCCCCTCCGCGCCTCCGCCTCTCTGCGCCTCTGCGTGAGTTTCCGGCCACGCCTTCTCCCCTGCCGCACGCATCTCCGCCTCCAGCGCCTCCGCGCTCTCCGTCCCGCACTCCTTGAGCGCGCCGGCGAGCTGCTTGCGGGCGGCCTTCCAGTCGTGCGTCCGCAGCGCCTCGGCGATGATCTTGGCGGCGGGCCGCAAATCCCGCTGCATGGCCCGTGCAAGGCGGGTTTCGCCCTCGCCGGGGGCGGAAGGCTCCAGGAGCCCCGCAGAGGGGGGCTTCTCCCCGGGACGGCCCGTGGTGGCCCCCTCCCCGGTGCGCGCGTTTTGCAAGGGAATTGCAGGGGATTGCAATGGCATCCCGTCGGGCACCCTCGCGTTGAAGAGCCCGCCGGTGCCCGCGGCGCCCATTCCGGGGGCATCCTGCTCCCGTTCCAGGGCGAAGCCGGTCCGGCCTTCCAGGTCGGCCTCGGCGACGACGTAGCCGGCGGTTCTCGCCTTGGCGGCGACCTCGAACACCTCCTCGGCGGAGAGGTCCCGGTCCGCGCCCAGGGCGAACGACGCCGCGGCCGGCCGGCCGGGGAACCGCGCCCGCAGGCACGGCTGCACCAGCGTCCGGTCCAGGGCCGCGCCGATGATGGCGGCATCCCGGCTGACGATCTGCCGCCAGACGTCCATCTGGGCGTTCCCGGCGAGCGTGCCGCTGCCGGCCTCGGCGAGGGAGGTGAGCGTCCCGCCCGTCGCCAGCAAAACAACCAGCTTCTCCTGGTGGGTGATGAAGGCCGTGAACGGGTCCGTTCCCCTGGCTTCCGTCGCGAAATTGATGGAGGTGCCGTTGGGCACCACGCCGCTGCGGCCGTCGGCCACGTCGCCGGCGGCGGCGGCGAGCATCGTTTCCTGCTCCTTCGTCGTGTTGGCGGGCGCGGTGAGGATGGCGGGCGGCAGTCCGTAGCGCTCCACGAACCGCCCCCAGTCCCGTTCCGCCAGCGCGCAGCGCAGGTAGATGCTCAGCGCCGGGTAGTCGATCGCGCGCGGACGGCACACCGTGACGAGCCGTCCGGACGGGATTTCCGCCATACCGCCCATGCCCGGCTCCGCGGTGAGCGCGTCCGGGTTCCACCACCACGCGCCCGTTCCCGGGTCCCGGCAGAAGTTCCAGCTCTCGGGCAGCAGCAGGCTCCGCACCGATCCGTCGGGGCCGTGCACCGGCTCCGCGTGGGCGAACCCGCGGAAGAACCCGCCGTCGAGGTGTTCCAGCGCCTCCTCGAAGTTCCCGATCCCGGCGATCAGCTCGCCGATCGCGGCCGACTGCTCCTTGGCGAGCCCCGCGTCCGCGCCGGCAACCGTGTCGGCCTTCCAGCCCAGGCCCGCGAGGGCGGCCGCGCGCCGTTCCACGCACGTGAGCAGCACCGGGTCGGTCTTCTCGATCTCCGAGTACAGCAGGTGGAGCAGCGCGTAGTTCCCGCCTCGCGCCGCGTCGTAGATGTTCTCGGCCTGCCGGATGCTCAGCCCCCGCAGCGGGTTCATCCTTTCCAGCCACGCGTCCGCGGCGGTCCGCCGCCGCTTCGCATCCGCCACCGTGTACAGCCGTGCCATGCGTCAGATCCTCCGTTCCTCGTACCCGCCCCGCCCGGCGCCGACGAAGCGCGGGTCCGTCCAGGCGGCGGCCTGTTCGTGCGCCGCGTTGCAGAGCGCGGCGGACCAGAAGATGTCGCTGTGCCCCGCCTCCGTCCGGGCCGCGTCGAAGCGCACCGTCCCGGCGGGGCTGACCGTCTTGCGCACCCCGCGGAAGTCCGCGAACACGCGCGGATCGTCCGGGATCCGGAACCGTCCGTCCTCCATCCCGCCGCGCAGCGCATACGCCATGGTTTCCTTCGTCGCGGCCGTGAAGATCACCGGCTCCACCTTCCACCCGTACCGCGCCTGCGCCCGTTCCGCGAACTGGTTGCCGATGCCCGTGGCGTCCACGCAGCAGCGCACCACGTCGTGTTCGTCCATGATGCCGTACAGCTCGCACTCCATCGCCGCGTAGCTCTCGCCCCGCAGCGTCCGCACCTCCGCCGGGACCAGCATCCCCGCCTCCTCCACCGCCGCCCAGATCGCGAAAAGGTCCTTCTTGCGCGCCACGTCCACCCCCAGCCACACCTTCGCGTCCCGCGGCAGCGCATCCAGGCCGGCCGGCGGAACCGGCAGCTTTGCCCGGTCCAGCAGCGCCCACTCGATGAACGCGCTCGCGTCGTCGCTCGGCACGCACATGTACTCCTGCGCGAACGTCTCCTCGTCCGCGCACCCCGACTTGATGAAGTCGAAATACTCCGCCTCGTCCATCTCCTGCCGCGGGTCCTCCGCCGGCAGCGCCCCTTGCAGCTTGTGCAAAAACCCCTGGTCCAGCGCGTCCTCCAGCGTCACCCGGTGGAGGCTGAACCCCTTCGGATTCCCCTTGTGCTTCGCCTCCTCCAGCAGCTGGTTGAAGAAATTCCCCGTTCCCCGGTGCGTGGAAAAGATTTCCAGGCTCCCGCCCCAGGTGATGCCCGGGTATGCGATGGAGTAGAGTTTCCGGGGATCGGGGTGCAACGCGAACTCGTCCAGCACCCGGTCCCCGCGCTTGCCCGCCTGCGCGTCCGGATTGCTGCTCATGCTGTGGATTCGCAGCCCGTTCGCCATGCCCAGCACGTAGGCGCTGTGCCCGTCGTCGTCCACCGCCTTTTCCCCCAGGTCCCGCGCCCCCGTCTGCAGCAGCCCCGCGAACCCCTTGCAATCCTCCAGGAAAAGCCGCGCCTGGATGTCGTCCCGGCTGGAAATCCACGCATCCCGCTTCGCCCCCCTGAGCGCCTTCCGCCGCACCAGCCCGTAGGCCGTCGCCCACGTCCATCCGATCTGCCGGCTCTTCTCCGCGATTTTCAGCCGCGACGCGTCCGCCACCCACGCCGCCTGGTACGGCAGCAGCAGCGCATCCTTCGCCGGAATGTTCTTCGCCCTTCCCATCGCACCCTACAGCAGCTTCGCCGCCCTTTCGATTTCCGCCAGCGTCTCCGGCGAGAGCCCGCCCGCGCTCGCCACCCCTTCCAGCGCCGCCTTCGCCTCCGCGTTCCGCCGCTGCTGGTCCTCCCACTTCTCCCTGGCGAGGGCGAGCTGTCCGGCCGCCGTCTTCTGGGCCTCCTCGCGCAGGCGCAGTTCCGCGTCCTTCTGCGCTGCCGCCAGGAGCGCCGCCGCCATCTTGATCCAGCCGCTCGCTGCCTCGGCGCTCTGCGTGCGGACCCCCACCTCCGTGCCCATGGCGATGAACGCCCGCGCCACGTCTTCGTTGGCCCCGGCTGCCTTCGCCAACCCCTCGGCCTCCCGACGTGCCAGAACCCCCATCTCCAGCCGGCGCGCGCTTTCCTGGGGCCGAATCCAATCTCCGAACCGGTACAGCGCCGACCGCGACACCGCCAGTCCCTTTTCCTTCCGCAGCCACATCGCCACCGCGTGCCACGGCAGCCGCCGGAACTTCTCCCAAACCTCCCAGCACTCCTCCTCCGAGAGCGCCGCCCACCATGCGTCCGGACGCGTCTTGCGCGCTACGCCTTCGATGGACCTTTTCGCCGTCACCCGAACGACCTCGCGCACTCGGCCACGCCCGTCTGCGTCAGCATCGCCGTCTCGACCGCCCCCAGGAGCCCCATCTTGCCCACCCGGACCAGGCCGCCCTGCTCCAGCGCGCCCAGTTCCCGGCGGAACTCGTCGCGGGAGAGGACGCGCCCCAGCGCGATTTCGCACTCGCTGGCCAGCGTGTCCTTCCGCAACGGCGCCGGGTGCACCCGGTACAGGATCCGGCAAATCGCGTTCCGCAGCATTTCGTCTATCATGGCTTCGACTCCTTGAGCATGATCTGGATGGCCGCCGAGTTCGCCGCGCACGCTTCCGCCACCGGCGATATCCGGTCGTTGATTCTCTCGTTGATCCGCGCGATCCCCGCGTTCACGTCCTTGCGCATCCCGGCGATTTCGTTGCGTATCGCCTTGAACGACTCGTTGCCGGCGGCGAACCGCTCGTCCACCTTCCGGTGCCGTTCCTTGCACTCCTCGCACGTCACGTACCGCGGCTTCGGCTCCGCCACCACGTTCAGCGGATTCGGCTTCACCTGCGTCTCCACCGACCCTTCCACTTTGGCCTTCTGCCCGAACTTCGCGTTGATCCACGCAATCAGGACCTTCCCGACCCATGCGCATCCCAACGTCCCCAGAGCAATGTTGATGCCCTCGCCGGCCGTTGCCATCACGCAGCCCTCCGATGGTCAATGCGGGCCGCCCACAACCCCATGCCGGAGCGCGGGCGGCCCGCCCGCTGTGTCTGACTCGCTTTGCGGCTTCGCGAATTGGGCCCCCCATTGTGCATTCTGCATTCTGCATTCTGCATTCCAAAACGGCGCCCCCGGCGGCCCAAAGACCGGCCCATGATGCGCCGGGACAACCCCGCCGGGGTCGCCAAATCGTCAAAAATGGTTCCGTGCTTTCGCATGGCCCCCTTCTACCCCCTTCCGCTCTCCGCCCAAATCCTTGCAACCCTTGCAAGGATTCCACTCCCTAAAACCCCTAAACCCCTTCCAAACCCTCAAAATCAAAAAAAATCAAGCTCGAGCGTATCTCGTTGCCGCGCAACGATGTTTCCCATTTTGATGGAGCTCCATCAAAATGGCGCTACTTGCGCTTGGCCTTCTTGCCCTTTTGGGGCCAGCGTGCCCCGTTTCCTTCCCGCGTCCGGTTGTCCAGCGAACGCACAACATCCTGCCAGTTCTGAGGCAGGATGTTGTTCCCGCCTTCTTCATAAGCGCGGAGAAACATGTTGACGCAAAAACGAATGAATGCAGACCGCCCGAGTCCAAGACCTTGCGATGCACGGTCGATTCTTTCCACCTCGCTTTCCGAAAAGCGTGTTGGAATTGGCTTGGAATTGTCGGTTCGCATGGTGTCGGCATCCTACTCCATGCCGCCCCGAAAAAAAAAGGAAAAAAGGTGTTGACATGGTATAAAGCTGTTATACCATGTTGACCATGCAAGCAACCCCATTCAAACCGAAACGCGGCTCGGCGATTCCCACACGATTCACCCAAAACGAAATCGCGAGCATTGACAAAGCCCGCGAGGCTCTGGGCCGTTTGAGCCGTTCAACCTTCATCCGCTTCGCCACCAACATCGTTGTGACGCAAGCCGAAAGCGGAGTCATCAAGCTCCCCGCCGCCACCGCGAAGTGATGCCCCGTCCTGTCCAGACGATCCTCCCCTTTGCGATACCGCAGGACGACACGGTCGCGGTGATTCTGTCGCGGACGCCGGAGACGGCGCTGCTGACGCCAGCGGACGTGGCCTCCGCGATGGATGTGTCGATGTCGCTGGTGAACGGCTGGCTGGAGAGCGGGGCGTTGCCGTCGATCACGATCGGCACCGGCGACAAGCGCACCCACCGCCGCATCTCCCGCACCACCTTCGAACGCTTCCTCCGCCTCCGCACCTCGGGGGTCACGCCATGACATTCCCTTTCGGACCGCACCCCCGCCAGGCGGAAGACCCATCCCGCCGACGCCTCCTGGAACACAACGCACCGATGCCCGCGTTCAAGCCCGGGGTGCGGTCCCTTTCCCCATTTCTGGGAGGTGCGACTTCCAGTCGCGCCGCCTCCCCAAGCATTCCCTTTTCCCGCACGTGCGGGAATCCGCACCGGACGGCTTCCGGCAAACAACTAACAATGAAAGGCGTTGAATCAATCCACATTGTGGCCAGTCGGAAAGACGACTTGACGGCGGGAAAGACCGCGCCCCTTTCCCCTTTCAGTGCGACTAGGAAGAGCCTGAAACAGGAGCCAACCGCCGGTTCCACCGATCCTTTCCAGCGGCGTACAAGCGGGTCCCGGCCGGCCCCGCGCTCCGGAATCCCGGCCACCCTCCCATTCGGGCTGGCGCGGCGGCGTTCTTGCGCTTCTTCAACCGCCGCGGCCTTGGATCGCGCCCCCGGACGGCACGCGTGCCCACAATGCCGTCCACCTTCCCCTGTAGAAAACAACCCCAACCCAAGGACAACCATGAAACCCACCAAACTCGAAGCCTCCCTCATCCTGCTCAACATGGCCCAGCAGGAGACCGACGAGACCAAGCGCGACGCCCTTCTCGTCGGCATCCATCACACCGTCCGGCGCAAGCTGCACGAACAGCGCAACAAGGCCAGCCGCCGCGCCCGCGGCCTGCCTCCCGTCCCGTCCGTCCCGCCCGTCCCGGTTGTCCCGATCGCCAAGGAAGCCTGACCAACCCCCACCCAAGGAGACACCACCCATGCCCCCCACCCGCAACCGTCTTGCAGCCATGCTGCACGCCGCACTTCTTGCTTCGTCCTTCTTCCTTCTTCCTTCGGCGGTGGCGCCAGCCGCCGCCGAGGTCATCCCCATCATCATCACCAACATCGTCGTCCAGAAGATCGGCCCCGAAGCCGAACTGGAACCCCTTGAAGAAGGCCTCCTCTACTGGCGCCCGGCCGACGCCACCACCGACGCCGGCCTCTACTACGCCGACGGCGAGACGCCCGGCGGCGTCGCCGTCTGCGTCGGCAAGGCCGACTACCACACCCTGACCAACGACCTGGCCTGCAACGGCCACGCCCTCAAGCTCAACGCCCACTACAGCCTGCGGGCCGAAGGCGACTCCTGCCTCCTCCGCTACGGCACCAACATCGTCCTGCGCGTCGATGGCAACCGCGAAGCCGGCAGCACCAACTCCCTCATCAAGGCGACAATCCTCTCCGCCGACAACGACGGCCTGACCATCCAGGCCAACGCCCTCGCCTCCGACGGCGCCACCATCGAAGTCACCACCGACCTCATGGCCGTCGAATCCTGGACCACCGCCACCAACGCTGTCGTCACCGACACCACCGACGTCTCCACCACCTGGCGCATCACCTACCTCGACGAGCCCTACCAGTTCTACCGCGTATTCGCGGGCGCCTCCACCCCCCACGGCACCGGCATCACCGCCGAGCGCCCCTTCACCGCCTCCCAGGGCCTCGCCATCCCCGAAGGCCAGGGGCTCACCCTGGGCCCCGACACCTGGACGAACCTCCCCGACATGTCCATCTACGCCTCCAACAGCGCCGTCGCCGCCGTCCGCGCCGACCTCGCCTCCCTCTCCTGGCGCACCACCACCGCCGAAGGCGCCATCGACGCCAACGCCGCCGGCATCGCCGCCGTCCAAGGCGCCGTCGCGACCAACGCCGGCAACATCGCCACCAACTCCACCCGCCTCTCCGTAATCGAGGCCGACTACGTCCACTCCTCCGCCCTCGCCGACCTCGCGACCACCGCCTCCGTCGAAGCCGTGGAGGAGAGGGTGGGGGAGGTCGAATGGATGCTGGAGGAGTACTGGTGCAAGTGGACCGGCGCATCCCTTTCCAACACGCAACCGAACTGGATACCGACAAACTGGCCTGCAAGAACCGTCCACTGCTTTGTTGTGTTATCGGCCGCGGGGACCACCAACATCATTGGGTTTCCAGATTGGTCCCCGCAGGAACCGCGTACCCTCGATCTCCATTGGTACAAAGCAGCGGCTGGTGCGGGGATTCTCCAAACGGCAGATGGGACTTCGATCATTTCGACAACGGGGACGAGTGCATCTTTCTATGAATGCCTGATTTCGTTTGTGCCCGATGTCGGCTGGGTTTTTGTTCGCAGCACTGTCACACAACCTGTCATTCTAAGCGGGAATTCGAGAGTTTACATTGGCGGCTCACATCTGCCCGAAGACGGCACCTTCGCCCCCGTGATTGAGTCCCCCTCCCTCCTCTCCACCCCCTCCCTCCAATCCCTCCGCCCCTCCCTCTCCTCTTCCGCCCCCCTTGCGCTCGGTGCCGACCTCGACGCCCCCGACGCCCTCGACGAAGACTTCCCCGAAGACACCCCCGACGACCCCGACCCCGGCGACGACTTCGCCGACCCAGACGCCGACCCCGACGCCGAAGCCGACGCCCTCCCCACCCTTGACGAGGAGGCGTGACCATGCCCACCTGCCGCTACTGTGGCCGCGAAATCTACTGGGAGACGACCTCCCGCGGCAACCGTCCGATCAACCCCGACGGCACCTTGCACCACCGCACCTGCCGCAAGTTCCACGCGATCAAGGCCGCGCAGCGCGCCGGCCTTCCGCACGCCCCGGCCGTCCCCTCCCTGGCCGAGGCCGAGAACCCCAACCAACTGCACTTCGCCTTCTGAAAGGACAAGCCCCATGAAACGCCTCTGCACCTACCTTGCCGACCTTCTGCTGAACACCCGTGACGCCGCGGTGGACCTCTTCCGCTGCTGCTTCTGCGCCGACCACCTCCCCGACGCCGAAACCGACGGCATCCACGTCGGCTACCTCGACGACCGCGACACCCTCCCCCTCCCTACCAGGAGCTACCCGTGAGGACAACATCCCACCGCCCCGCCTGCACTTCCGGGGGTGCGGCTTCCAGCCGCGCCGCCACCGGGGGCGCGGGCGTCCCTCCCGCGAACGACCTCGACTCCATCGACCCCGCCTTCCTCCACGGCTGCATCCAGAGCCTCAAAGGCGCCAAGCGCACCATCATCCACTCCACCTCTGCCCTCGCCGACCGCATCCCCAACCTCCTCCCGCACCTCACCTGCACCATCGCCGGCCTCAACGAGATCATCGCCAAGCTCGTCGCCGCCTTCCCCCCGGAGGCCCAGCCATGACCCCGCCCGCCCAACTCCCCGCCTCCCCCCGCGACATCGACCCGCTCTACACCGACCCGGCCGAACTCCTCCGCTCCGACATCCACGCCCTCGAATCCTGCAAGACCCTCCTCGGCCACATCGCCTTCGCCCACGCGCACACCATCCCCTCCCTTGCCTCCCACATCCTCGACGCCGCCAAGGAAATCGAGTGGCTCATCGCAACCCTCCAAGACCGCCTCCCAACTGCCCCATGACAAAGAAAGAACACAACCATATCGCCCAACTCAAAGGTTCCATCAAGCGGGCCAGAAACACCTTGCAAGCCACGCTCCAACGCTGCTGGGTGTGTCGTAAACATGTCGCACTGGTTCCCCACAAAGGTCTGGCATCAACATACGACGCCGCCCGCGATATCCATTACGCCGTCAGTGAGTGCAATGCGGCTATTGAAAAACTGGAGGCCATTTTAGACCTCCCGATAGATGAACCTGATTTACCCGAACTGGACCCGTTTGCATGAACCCCACTGTCACCGCCATCCTCAACCGCCTGGACAAGAAGCCGCTGCACGTCGCCCAAGAAATCGCCGACGTGTTCGGGGTCCAGGCCCAGAACACGGTAGTGAACGACATCAAGAACGGCCGCCTGGCGGCGGTGAAGTTCGGTGGCCGCTACCTCATCGCCGACGCCGAGGCCCGGCGCTACATCGCCGCCACGGGCGTCATCCCCACAGAAGGAACTCTCCCCAATGAATAACCCCACCCGTCTCAAACCGGTCCGCCGCGCCGCGGCGGCCGAAACACCCGCCCCCGCCCCCGCCGCCGAGCCCTCGTCGCCTCGTCGCCTCGTCGTCCCGGCTCCCCTGGCGATCCGCGACCTGGGCGACACCCATCTCGCGATCACCTGCGCCTTCGCCCCCACCGCCGCCCCGGGCGCCTCCGTGGACTTCGCCGCGGCGCCCGCGGCCCTCTCCGCCCAGTACGCCCGGGCCGCCGCCGCCACCCGCGAAATCATCCTCTTCGGCGCCATGCTCCTCTCCGTCAAGCGCGCACTCCCCAGCGCCTTCCACGGCGACGCCTCCGCTCCCTCCCTCAAATCCTGGCTGGCCGAGAACTGCCCGGAGATTCCGTACAACACGGCCCGCGCGTACATGAACCTGGCGGCGGGCCTGGTGGCGACGCTCGAACTCTCGACGGTCCAGGACGCGCTACCCGCCCTCCTCACCGCCCCCGAGGGCACGTTGCCCGACGAACTCGCGGACGATCGCCGGCGCATCGACGAAGCCCTCTCCGGCAAGTCCGCCCGCCAGCTCGAATTCGACTTCGGCATCCGCCGTGCCCCCTCCTCCTCCCACGGCGGCGCCCGCGAAGGCGCCGGCCGCCCGCCGCTGCTGCCGACCGATCCCGCCACCGGCACCGTCGCCCCCAACGGCCTCCACCGGGCCGCCGCCGCCGCGTGGGGCGAAATCGACCGCCTTTCCAGCCGCTTCCTCGCCAAGAAATTCGACCTGGCCCTCACTCTGGCCGAAACCACCGTGGCCCTCGGCAACCTCCGCGCCCTCGTCGATGCCCTCGAAAAACACAAGAAGGAACTGGAACCGAAAGAAGGGAAAGGCAAACGATGAACGCCATCGAAGTCTACAGCCGCCTCGCCCACCGCACCGAACCCGCCGCGCGCAGCGAAATGGCGCGCCGAATCGAAGCGGTCGCCTTCGTGGAAAACGCGGGCGGCGACCGCATGGCCGCGCTGCACCAGGCCGCCGAGAAGTGGGGCTTCTCATTCGGTAGCATGAAGCGCCACTTCTACGCCTGGAAAAAGAACGGCAACGCCGCCCTCATGGACCTCCGCCACGAAACCCGCGGCCACGCCCCCTCCTCACCCTGGACCGAGTGCCTCAAGCACTTCGCCGAAGGCGACCTCAACACAACCCGCGGCGGCTGGAACCGCATGATGGCCGAGTTCCGCGGCGGTGCCGTCATGCCCTGCGGCATCGGCACCTGGACCGACGTGTGGCGTCGCGAGCGCCCCTGGGATCCCGTGCCCGGCAACTGCCCGCCCGGCTGGATCCCGCGCGGCGCCAGCTACGCCAACCTCGTCCGCGCCCTGCGCGAGGATCCCGACACCGTCTTCGCCCTCGCCGCATCCCGCCGCGGGATGCGCGCCGCCCACGCCCACGTCCTCCCTGTCCTCACCACACGCGCCGGGCTCCCCGTCGGCGCCATCTACCAGTTCGACGACGTGTGGCACAACATCGACATCATGCTCCCAACCGGCAAGACCGCCCAGCCCCTGGAGTTCGCCGGCTACGATGTAGCCTCCGCCTTCAAGTGCGCTTCCCTCGTCAAACCCCGCTTCACCTCCGAAGACGGCACCCGCCGGAACCTCACCGAGCAGCAATTCCGCTTTCTCCTCGGCTTCACCCTCTGCGTCACCGGTTTCCACAAGGACGGCGTGCACCTCGTCGTCGAGCATGGCACCACCGCCATCCGCGAGGGCGTCGAGCGCCAGATCAAGCTCATCCCCGGCTACGGATCCCTCATCTCCTTCGAGCGCTCCGGCATCCTCTCCGAACAGGTCCACGCTGGCCTCTTCACCGGCGTCGGCGGCGGCAACTTCCGCCGCAAGGCCATGATCGAGTCCTCCCACGGCGTCCTCCACAACCGCACCGCCTCCCTCCCAGGCAACCGTGGCCGCGATGCCGCCCGCATGCATGAATCCCGCGACGCCCTCGTCCGCTACGAGGAAAAGACCGCCGCCGCCCTCGAAAAATGGGGCGGTCCCGGCTTCTCCGCCCGCATGGCCAGCGGCCTGCTCTCCTTCGACGAATACACCGCCGCCTTCCGCCGCGCCGAAGACGCCCTCATGGACGACCCCTCCCACAACCTCGAAGGCTGGAACGGCCGCGAAGTCGCCGAATTCCGCCTCGCCCCCGACGCCCCCTGGCAGAACGCTGACGCCCTCCTCTCCATGGAACCCGCCCAGGCCGCCGCCATCGCCGCCTTCCTCTCCGCCCACCCCGAACACCGCCGCCGCCGCTGGATGACCCGCCGCGAAGTCTGGGTCGCCGGACAGGCCGATCTGGTGCGCGTGCCCCTCTTCGAGATGCCCGCTTTCCTCTCCGACGCCGACGTGCGCGAGTGCGTCGTCCGCCCCGACGGCACCTTCGGCTTCCGCGACGCCCTCTACTACGGCCGCGACGAAATGGTCTACCGTGCCGAGGCCCGCGACTTCGCCGGTGCCGTCCGCCGCTTCGCCCCCGGCACCCGCCTCGCCGTCAAATGGAACCCCCTCGTCTCCGACCGCGTCTGGATCCTCGACCGCGCCTCCGGCGCCACCCTCGGCACCGCCCCCATGCACTCCCGTGCCCCCGTCTACGACAAGGATGCCGTCGAACGAGCCCTCGGCGCCCAGTCCCACGACCTCGCCCGCAAAGTCCTCCCCATCCGCGGCCGCCACCAGCGCGAGGCCGAAGAACGCGCCGCCCGCATCGCCTTCAACGCCCAGCTCGTCCGCGAAGCCCGCCTCCAGTCCGCCCCCGGCACCCGCCGCGATTCCGGCGGCTACACCCCCGCCGCCGACGCCACCCTCGCCCGCCTCGCCGGCGCCCCCGATGCCGAGTCCGTCGAATCCTTCTGAAAAACTAACCAACCCAAACCAAAGGAACCCCCATGACAACCCAACCCTCCACCCCCGACCGCACCCTCCAGTGGGCCGAACTCACCCCCCTCGTCAACCGCCTCGACGAACTCAAGGCCGCCGTCGAGCGCACCGAAGGCATCACCCTCTCCGACCAGAAGTTCGCCGACCGCTTCCTCGCCTTCTCCGCCACCACCTGGTCCAAGGTCAAATCCGCCACCTACGCCGGCTCCCTCACCGCCGTCGCCGACAAATGCCGCGCCGCCATCGACACCATCCAGGCCCAGCTGCCCGCCCTCGCCGAAACCGCCCGCTTCGCCCAGACCTTCGTCCTCACCCAGCTCGCCCGCGCCGCCAACGCCGCCGTCAACCGCGCCCGCGCCGGCGTCGAAGACCGCCGCATCGTCGTCCTCCTCGCCCCCACCGGCTTCGGCAAGAGCACCATCGCCGACTACCTCAAGACCAAGGGAGCCGTCACCGTCGAAGGCCGCCAGGCCTGGCGCACCTCCTACAAGACCTTCTGCCGCGACATCGCCGCCGCCCTCGGCCGCTCCCTCCCCGCCACCTGGCAGGAAGGCCGCTGCGAATCCGAAATGATCGCCGCCCTCTCCTCCAAGGCCGGACTCCTCTTCGTCGACGAAGCCAACACCATGTCCGCCGCCTGCGCCAACGCCATCAAATACATCGTCAACAAGACCGCCTACACCGTCGTCATCGCCGCCATCCCCGAAATGTGGGACAAATTCCTCGCCGGCAACCGCGGCGAAGCCCTCCAGCTCATCAACCGCTGCCAACCCCCCATCCGCGCCTCCAGCGTCTCCGAAGCCGACGCCGCCCTCTTCCTCTCCGCCCGTTCCCTCCCCGCCGCCCCCTTCGCCCGCGACATCGCACGCGCCGCCAACGCCTTCGGCGGCTTCCGCACCGTCGTCGCCCTCGTCAACCGCCTCGCCGAAATCGGCGACCCCACCCCCGCCGACCTCGCCAAGGAACTCCGCATCCACGCCGAGAACCTCGCCTCCTCCGGCCTCGGCAAACCCGCATAGAAAACCCTCCACCCCCGAAAGGAACACCCCATGAAGCCCATCTCCACCATGCGCGACTCCAACGGCAACGACGTGCCTCTCAAATACATCTCCAAGTACGACAAGGCCAAGGACAAGGCCGTCCGCCGCATCCTCGCCCGCTTCACGAAGACCCGCGCGGTCCTCGAACAGGTCGTCGCCGACACCATCGCCGAACTCCAGGCCCTGGCCCAGACCAAGGAAAGCCTCGGCGCCAAGGGCAACTTCTCCGCCCGCTCCTTCGACGGCCTCATCCAGGTCTCCATCCGCCAGCAGTACAACATCCTCCTCGACGAGCGCGTCGTCCGCGCCCGCGAACTCATGCTCGGCTACGTCTCCGGCGTCCTCTCCAAGGTCGGCGGCGCCGACGCCGAAGCCCTCCGCCTCATCGTCGCCGAGGCCTTCAAGGCCAACGCCCAGGGATTCCTTCCGACCGGCAAGATCATGTCCCTCCTCCGCATGGAAATCGACAACCCCGACTGGCACGAAGCCAAGCGCATCCTCCAGAACTCCATCAAGCCCCAGAAAGGCAAGCGCTACCTCGTCTGCGAGACGCGGCCCGGAACCCAGCACGATTTCACCGCCATCCGCCTCGACATCGCCGACTGCTGGCCCCGGGAGGAGGTCCGCCCATGACCACCTCCGGCAGCGACCCCATCACCAAGCCCCAAGCCGCCGCCTTCTGGCGGCTTTTTTCGGCAGCCTGCCGCCACAACGCCGTCCTTCCCGCGCAACGCGACGCCTATCGCCACCGCCTCCTCCGCGAAACCCTCGGCGTCTCCCACATGTCCCAGATCGACCGCACCGAGGGCTTCGACCGCATCATGGCCCGCCTGGCCCTCGAAGCCGGCGACGATGTGGCCGCCGCCCATTACGCCGTCGGTTCCGATCGGCGCCGCGCCGCCCTCGTCGCCGACTGTGCCACCCAGGTCCTCCAGCTGGCAATGGCCGACGCGCCCGGCGCCGATCCGCTTCCCTACATCGCCGGCATCCTGGCACAAGCCAACCTCGCCCCGCCCCGCCGCATCGGAGCCGATTACTGGCTTGACCTTCCGCCCCGATCCATCGCCGCCCTGTTCCAGATGCTCGACACCCATCGCCGCCGTCTGCTCTCCCGCTTGGCCCCCCATCTCCCCCGGACTTACGTCCACGGCCGCCGCTGGCAGCTCTCCGCCTCTCCCGCCTATTCCGACGAGGGCTATTCCCCTCCCGCCTTCAAGACCCGCCTTGTCGTTCTCTGACCCGTCCGGCCCCCACCTTTCCGCCCCCTTGCAGCCTCCCTGCAAGGGGCTTTCATTTGTCCTGGCACCCCCAACTTGGTTTTCTCATCCCTTTGATTGCTACCCCCCATCCCCCGCCCCCTCCCTCCCCAGTTTTCTCATGCCCTCAGCCCCCCCCCACAACCCTCTCCAGTGCCCGCCAATGCCCGCTAATGCCCGCCTTTTCCCACTTCTCAAGCCACTCTCCTCACCGCAGCACGGAAGCGCGACCCTCCCGCTGGGCTCTCCGCGGGGAGGGACGCGCTTCTGCGCGTCCTCGGGGGAAAAGTCCACGGCACTACGAGCAACGGACAAGCGACTCCGATACCGCTCTCACCGCTCCCGGGAAGACAAACTCCGATTGATCCGATTCCCTCCGCTACCGCTCCGGGGAGGGGGGGACAGGAACCGTGTCACGCCTCATGGACGCGCTTGCCGGTGGCGTGTTCGGGGACGAGGGCGAAGACGAGGACGGCGGCGCCGGCCAGGCGGATCTCCTTCTCGATGGATTCTTCGTCCATCGGGAAGCGGCGGCAGAGGCGGCGGCAGATGTCCAGCGCCTGTTCGTGGTCGTCCACGAATTCGACATGGCCGAACACGACGACGCTGCGGTAGGTGAGCGCCCAGGCGGGCGGGCGGGACGGGTCGTGGACGCCGTCGTCGATGGCGGTGAAGCAGGCGCGCGGGTCGCGGCGCAGGGCGTCGATCTTGTGGCCGGCCTTCGCGCCGTGGAACCAGAGGCGGCCGGTCGCTTCGTCGTAGAGGGGGTTGAGCGTGACGCAGTAGGGGCGGCCGCCGTCGCCGGTCACGGCGAGGACGCCGCGCTTGGCGGTGCGGAGAACGTCGTGGATTTCGCCGTCGTCGAGCGCCTGGGCCGCGCGGCGCATGGGGCGGAAGGCGGGCGGGGGCGCGGAGGGCGGGGAGGACGGGGCGGGGGCCGACGAAGGAGCGGACAGGGGTTTTTCCATCCGCACGTGGGGGATGCCGGCTTCGTCGAAGTCGGGGCCGGTTTCGCGCCAGCCGAGGCGGGCGTAGAAGCCGGCGGCCTGCCGCTGGGACTCCATCCGGAGGAGCGAGGCGCCGCGGGCGAGGGCGGCGCGCTCGACTTCGGCCATGAGGCGGCGCCCGAGGCCTTCGCCGCGGCGCACGGCCAGGACGCGGCCGACGTGCCAAGTGCCCGGCGCGCCGTCTTCGGGGTAGAGGCGCGCGCAGGCGGCAAGGGTGCCGTCGTCGCCGCGGAGGCCGACGTGGACGGCGGTCTTGTCGAGTCCGTCGGGGTCGAGGTAGAAGCAGCGCTGGCCGACGACGAAGGTTTCCGCGCGGACGCGCAGGAGGTCGTAGAGTTCGTCGGGGGTGAGCGCGGCGTAGGGTTTCGCGAAGGCCTGCATGGCCGGGGCGGGGGGCGGCCCTAGGCGCGGTTGAATTTGTCCTTGGGCTGGCGGCAGCGGGGGCAGCGCCAGTCGGCGGGGAGGTCTTCGAAGGGGACGCCGCCGTGCTCGGCGGGGTCGTAGACGTAGCCGCAGACGGAGCAGACGTATTTGCCGGTCGGGGTCTTGAAGACGATGTCGCCGGGCGGGATGACGGCGGGCGGGTTCGCGAGGTCCACGACGCGCTTCGCTTCGAGGCTTTCGAGCGCTTCGGGGGTGTGGGTGCCGAGCCAGACGGTGGGGCGGGCGGCGCAGAAGGCGCGGACGCGGTCGAGGGTTTCGCGCGCGGCGGCACGGTCTTCGTAGACGACGGAGAGTTTGTTTTCGTAGAGGGCGACGTCGGTGTAGGTGATGTCGCCGTGGATGAGCCACGTCAGGCCGTCGCTCTCGACGGCGACGGCGCAGTTGCCCTTGGTGTGGCCGGGCGCGGGCAGGTACCAGACGCCGTCGGCGATGCGCTGGGAGGCCGGGAATTCGTGGTAGGGGCCGTCGGCGAACGCGGCGACGGTGGGGTGGTAGGGCTTGATTTCGTCGGCTTCGGCCTCGGCGGCGGAGCAGATGATCTGCGCGTTGGGGAAGGCGCGCAGTTCGCCGGTGTGGTCGGAGTGTTTGTGGGTGATGAGGATCTTGGAGACCTGTTCGGGCTTGTAGCCGAGGTCGGCGAGGGCTTCGAGGTAGGTCTTGATCTTGGTGCCGACGTGGATCGTCGTGTCGGGTGTCGGCGCGGCCTCGGGAAACTCGGCGGGCAGGCCGGTATCGACGAGGATGACCTCGCTTCCGGTGTCGAGAAGCCAGTTCTGGAGGCAGGAGCGGTACTTGACGGCCGGGTCGAGGCCGTCGGCGCCTTCGCCGCCGAGGGCGAAGGGCTGCGTCATGAATCCGTTTTCGGTGAAGCGGACGGGGAGGATTTTGATGGAGGGCATTTTTTTGGGGCCTTTCTTTTCTAGGTATCTAGATATCTAGGTATCTAGGGGGTCGGGGGTTGGGGGTTGGGGGTTGGGGTTGCATTTTTCAAGCTGGGCCCTGAGGGAGGCGTTTTCGGCTTCGAGGGCGGCGATGCGGGTGCGGAGGGCGGCGATTTCTTCGTTCTGGGTCTGGCGGCGGCCGAGGCGGGCGGCGGTCATGCGTTCGCGGATGCCGCCGTTTTCGGCGAAGTCGCGTTCTTTCCGGGCGAGGACGGTGGTGAGCATCTTGTCCACCATGTGGCAGAGGGTGACGGCGCAGTTGGCGGTCTCTTCGTCGGTCCAGGCGGCGAAGTGCGGTTCGTAGTCGGCCAGGTCGTTGTGTGCGCGGCAGAAGGCGAGGAGGGCGTCGTAGCGCGGATGGCCCGGCTCCCAGCGGGGAAGGGAGTGGGCGGCCAGGTAGTCGAGGTAGTCTTCCCGGAGTTCCTTGAGGCTGGCGCGGGCGACGTTCAGGAGCTTGAGTTCCATCTCCGTCGACGTGACGCCGTCGGCCAGCCCCTCGACGATGTTCTGCTTCCCGCTCCGCGCCGCCTGCACCATCTGGTCGACCGTCCGGTCGCCGCGCGCCGGCAGGAAGCGGCGGCAGAAGGCGACCGTCATCTGGTAGAGGACCACGCTCTTGCGGTAGTAGTAGAGGCCTTCCCAGTGGGTTTGGTTCTTGAGGATGCGGGGCATGGTTTTTTGGGGGGCTTTCGGGGGGGGATTTCTCCTAGATATCTAGATATCTAGGTATCTAGGGCTTGGTCTCAGTCTGTGTAGTTGGTGTCGAAGTTGATGGCGAACCGGCGCCCCGGGAAGAGCGGCGCGAGCTCCGCGAGGAGGGCGTCGCGCAGGGCGGGGCGGTCGCGGACGGTGAAATCGACGACGATGTCGAAGGAGCCGGCGGACGCCGCGTCGTCAAAGAAGACGCCATGGATGCCCAGTACGCCGGGATGGCGGCGCGCGGTTTCCGCGATCTTTTCGCGGTCGGCGCGGCGGGCGGGGTCCACCGCGTAGATGCCGACGGTCAGGAAGACGCGGAACTTTTCGAGCACCGCCCCCTGCACGGCGCGCGTGAGGTGGTGGATGGACGCGGCGTCAAGGGAGGTGTCGATTTCGACGTGGATGGAGCCGATGGCCGAGTTGGGACCGTAGTTGTGCAGCACGAGGTCGTAGGCGCCGAGGACGCCCGGCACGGCGTTGACCGTCTCGCGGATGCGGCGGGTGATTTCGGCGTCGGGCCGGCGGCCCATCACGCTGGCGATGGCGCCGAGCAGCATTTCGACGCCCGCCTTGAGGATGAACAGGGAAATCGCCGCGCCGATCCATCCGTCGAGGTTGAGCCCGAAGACGAGGAACACGACCGCGCCGACGAGGGTGGAAAGCGAAATCAGCGCGTCGAGCGTGGCGTCCGCGCCGGAGGCGACGAGGGCGTCGGAGTTGCACGCGCGGCCCTGCGCGGAGACGTAGCGGCCGAGCAGGAATTTCGCCACCACCGCGACCGCGACGATGGCCAGCGTGACCGCGCCGTATTCGGGCGTGCCGGGATCGGCGATTTTCTTGGCGGACTCCTCCAGCGAACCCGCGCCCGCCGCGATGACGAGCACGGAGATGGCGACGGCGCTGAAGTATTCGATGCGGCCGAACCCGAACGGGTGCCTCGCGGTGGGCGGACGGCGCGCGAGCTTGACGCCGAGGATCGTGAGGACCGAGCTCAGGGCGTCGGAGAGGTTGTTCACCGCGTCGAGGACGATGGCGACGGAATTGGCCAGCACCCCCACCGCGGCCTTGAACCCCGCCAGCAGGAGGTTCGCGGCAATGCCGAGGAAACTTGTCCGGGTGATGCGCCGCTCGCGCGCGGCGGGGTCGGCGGTGGCGGATGGGGCCGGGGTGGGGGTTGGGTTCATGGGCGGTTGGGGGTTGGTTTTGGGGGCCTGCAGTCTAGATACCTAGAAACCTAGGATTCTAGTTTCCTAGCGCTTTGCGGCAAGCGCTTTTTCCGCCATCGCGCGGCCGGCGGCGCGGGCGGCGGCGAGGTCGGCGTCCCAGTGGGCTTCGCGCCAGGCGAGGTGGGCGGCGGGGTCGAGGCCGTCCATCGCGTAGCGGGAGTAGTCCTTGACCTGGACGGTGGAGTGCGCCTCGACGAAAGCGGGGGCCGGATCGCCGAGGGCGCGCGCGACGGCGCCTTCGAGGATGGACAGGTGCTGGCGGATGCCGGGCATCATCGACTCGGGCGCGTTCATCGTGTAAATCCACGCGAGCGGCATCTTCTTCGGCGCGGAGCAGGAGAAGGTTTCGTAGCTCAGCCACGGGAAGACAAGGCGCTCCAGGAAGGCGCGGGTCATGGCCGTCCACTCGGAGAAGTAGATGGGCGATGCGATGGCGAGCCCGTCCGCCCCGTTGGCGGCGCGGAGCGTGTCGGCGAGGCTGTCGCGCACGGCGCACAGGCCGGTCTCGCGCCCCTTGAGCTTGCAGGCGAGGCAGGAGATGCAGCCGCGGAACGGCGGCAGGTCGTAGAGGCGGACGCGCTCCACCCCGATTTCGGGCGAAACGCCCCGCGCGCCTTCCTCGAAGGCGTCGCAGAGCGCGGCGGTGTTCATGTTGCGGCGGGGGCCGCCGTCGACGATCAGGATTTTCTTCATGGGGTTTCCTTGGGGTTGTTGTTTTTTGGGGGTCCGTTCAGACCTCGCCGCGCAGGAAGGGCTTCACGCGCGCGGCGACTTCGCGGGGACGTTCCTGCAGGATGGTGTGGGTCGTGCCGGGGAAGCCGGTTTCGAGGCGGAAGGGTCCGCGCAGGTGCTCGCGGTAGAAGGCGATGGTTTCGTCGCCGTAGAGCGGCGTTTCGGGCTGGATGTACTGGAACGGGACGTCGATCTTGCCGATGGCCCCGCGCTGGTCGGTGCGGAAGAGCGAATACCAGAACGCCGCGAAGACCAGCGGATCGACGCCCGCGCCGAACGCCGCCGACAGCGTGCCCACCAGCTCCGGCGGCGTCTTCGCGAGGGCCGGGTTCATGAGCCGGCTGGAAATCTGCCAGGCGGCGCCGCCGACGTCGTCGAAGATGCGGTCGAGGTCCTGGTGGAAGTCCTCGTCCGTCCACGACCCGCACCCGATGCCGCCGCGCCAGCCGTCGTTGCGCATGTAGGGCGTCATGTCCACCGCGACGATCTTCCCGAAGGGCGCGCAGCCGAACTGGTTCACGTAGGAGAAGAGCGTCGCGGCGCCCATCGAGTGGCCGATCGCGCACGCCTTTTCCACGCCGAGGAACCCGAGCAGCTCGCGCAGGTCGCGCCCGAGCGTGCGGACGTTGAGGTGGCGGCCCGTGCGCTCCGAACAGGCGTGCCCGCGCTGGTCGTAGCAGATGCAGCGGTACTCGCCGCGGAACTCGTCGATGAAGTCCTTGATGGCGAGGTGCGACGAATTGAGGCCGTGGCAGAAGACGAGCGCCGGGCCCGTGCCCGTGTCTTCGTAGTAGAGTTTCGTTCCGTCGCTGGTGGCGAACACGGGCATGGGTCATTCCTTTCGTTTCGTGGGTTGCGTGAGGTGCGGCGCGAGGAGCGCCGGAAGATGGTCGCGCAGGAACCGCTCCACCGCGGGCAGCAGCCGCGCGGCGGGGGCGGACGCCATGCACCAGACGGCGGCCAGCCCCTGCATCTGGGCGGAGAGCGCGTCGGCCAGCGACCCGACCGGCGCGCCGCGGCGCAGCTCGCCCGCCGCCACCGCGTCGCGCAGCAGCGTGCGGACCACCGCGCGGTCGCGGTCGAAGAAGACCAGCCCGAGCTCCGCCGCCTCCGCCGGGCGCACCGCGATGCGGAACCACTCCCGGGCGATCTCCACCCCGGACGCCTCCGCGATTTCCGCCCACCCGCGGAAGAGCCTCCCCAGACGCCGCCGCAGCGGCCCCGCCGACGCCAGCACCTCCCGCGAAAGGGCCTCGTACGGTTCGCGGCACAGCTCCGCCGCCAGGTGCTCCTTCGTGGGAAAATGCACGTAGAACGTCCCCTTGGCCACCCCCGCCGCCCGCGTGATGGCCTCGACGGACGCGCCCGCGAAGCCGCCCCGCCGCACGAGCGCGAGCCCCTCTTCCGTGATTTTCCGGCGCGTCTCGAGCGCCGCCTGCTGCCGCTGGGTCATGGTCCTCGTTCCTTCCCCGCCAGTCTCCCATCCCGCCGACCCGAAGTCAATGACTTTCGGTCACCGATTGCCTGCCGCGTGCCGGCCCTGCCCACCCCCTTCGCTTTCTGGCGCGAGTCCACGAAGCCGGACGGGACTCGCAGGGCATGGGACGGAAACAGCGCCACGGTGGTGCAGACTCAAGGCCGTGAAGGGCCTGGCTTCCAAACAAACACCAGCGGACATCGAAGGAGTATGGAAAGCAGCGTCATGGAGCCAATCACCGCGGCGTGGAAAAAGCCAAGCGGACGACGCGCCCCCTCCGGTCTCTCCCGCACGGGCTGCTCGTAGCCGAACCCCGGATACGCCATGCGCCGCGCCGGAATCCTCGAACGAGGGATCCTTTGCACGAGGAACCTCCCAGAGAACGATTTGAAGCCACCCCACGCACAGCAGTCCACCCCACTCGGGATATCAAAGAATTTCCTTGCGTTTCGCCTGCAATCCAGGCATTCTTCCCGCATGAAAACCGACCCTCTTTTCCCTCCCGGCTACCTCAAAGGCCTTGGCGAACTGTTCCTGCCCTGCCTCGACCGGCGCTACCCGCGCCTGGAGGACCAGCTCCTACTCCCGATCGGGCTGGTCGCCTGCACGGGCGCCATTGCCCTCCATCTCGCCTTGTACGGCGGGAGGAAACTGCTGGCGCGGCTCCGGCGGCATGTCGCACCGCAGGAGACCGTGGTGCCGGCGGCCCCACGGGAGGCGGTATCGTTGCGCGGGGTGCCCGATCCGGAAGAAATCGAAGAAATCTGGGAAATCGATCCGCGAACGCTGTGCGGGCGTCTGCGCATCGGGTCGCGTCTGGCGGATTTGGAGCCGACTCTGGATTCGCGGTTCGTGTTCAAGAAGGCCCGCAACGGGTCGAAACGCATCTGTGCGCGGCAGCCGGGCCTGAAGGGGTGGATGAAAAAGAAGGTTCCGTCTGTGAAGTATTCGACGGCCATGCATTACAAGAAGCTGGCGACGCGCCTGCGCCAGCTGGTGGGGCTGGATGCACGGATTCCGCTGGAATGGCTACTGCCGGACAGCGAGGAGGGGGCGGAAGGGCTGTCGGGGCTGTCGGCGGGCGAGCGGGCGGCGGCGGACAAGGCGAAGG
>JAFXQI010000086.1 GCA_017527155.1 Kiritimatiellia bacterium | reverse complement strand
GGTCTCCCGGCTACGCATCGCGGAGCTGGAAGACGCCATCAACTCCATCCACCGTCGCCTTCTCCAAGGCCGCACCGCCCATGAAACCTACCTCGCCGCCGCATGACTCCCCTGTGTCCGATTTCGCTTGCAAATCGCCTGCCCAGTTGGCGGTCCGCTTCCCAACCGCAAGGTCGCGCGGAAGCGCGACCCTCCCGGTGCTCTCTCCACGGGGAGGGACGCGCTTCTGCGCGTCCGCGGTGGAAAATGGAGAGCGGAAGGCGGGGGCGGGCACTCCGAACGAGGCACGCGGACGGGGAGGAACGGCTCGCTCGGAGAGCTCGCCCCACCGGCGGTCACGACGGCAGTTTTTCCGCGAGCGCCCTCCGCGCCGTCTCCAGCCGCATTTCCATGGCCTGGTATGCCTTCGCCCGCGCGTCCAGCCATGCCGTGCGTTCCCCGGGGGATGCCAGCACGCGCCGCGCGACGGCCTCCCAGTCGCAGCCAGCGACCGTTCCCGCAGGTGCCTGGCCGAAGTTCGCAAGCCAGTTCGCGATCTTGCTTCCGCGCACGATGCCGATGCCGGGCGTGCCGACGTCCGCCGCGAGAATCAGCAGGTGCAAGCGGCTCGACACCACCACGCCGCATCCAGCCGCCGTTTCCAGCACATCCTCCGGCGAGGCCACCGGGGCGCACGCCACGCCGAGTTCCCGTTCCATCAGCGCGCGGTCCGTCACCGGATTCATCGGAATCCCGACGACCTCCCATCCGGCCCCTTCCACCGCTTCCACCATCCGTGCCACGCCCGCGAGATCCGCAACCCGGCGCTGGTCCGAAATGCACAATCCCAGCCTCCGGGGCCGTTCCTTCCCGATCCACCCCTCTTTCTTCCGGGCGAGCCAGATGGCCGGATCCGCCGCCACGCCCGCCCCCGGATACCCCGTCCGCGCCAGCATCCCGGCACTCTGCGGATCGCGGACCCACACCCCGCGGCATCGCGGCAGGATCCGCGTCATCCGTTTGGCCAGCCGGCCCCGCAGCCAGGCCTCGTAGCGGCCGACGAGCCCCAGCGCGCCGAGCAGCGCCCGCCGCTTTCCTCCCGCCCGGAAGAACACCGGATTCAGTTCGTCGTCCATGCCCACGCACCACACGTACGCCGGCACGCCGGCCTCCTGCGCCGCCGCCAGCAGATCCAGTCCGACCTGCGGATAGTCCGAGAGGCCCGTCGCCCCGCACCAGACATACGCATCGTGTCCGCGCGCCACCTCCGCGAACCCTTCCGGGCCCCGCCCCGCGAACCCGTATGCCGGAACCACGCCCACCCCGAGCCGCTCCGCCGTCCGGGGGTCCTCCGTCGCCACGGTCAATTCCACCCCCGGAAGTGCCTGCTGCACGATCTCCACCACGCACGCCACGATGGCTTCGTCCCCGATGTTGTTGCATCCCAACGGAATGCCGCCCAGCAGAATCTTCACGCCTTGTCTCCTGACCCGTGCCGGGCCGTCCGGGATCCGGACGACCGCCACGGCCGCCGTTGCCGTTGCCCTTGCAAAGTTCATCTTGGGGCATCATACCTGTTTTTCCTCCGCCCGCCACCCTTTTCCATCCGGTCTCCCCTTCCGCTTGGCACGAAACGGAGATTCTTCCCGCCGGCCTTCCCGGGCGGACTTCTTCTTGCACAATCCCCGCGAAAACGCCATTATCCGTCTTGCCATGCAAGCAACGGACAACGAAACCATGCCAACGACCACTGTCAAGACCGCCATCGTCATCGGCGCCGGACCGGCCGGCCTGACCGCCGCATGGGAACTCCACCGCCAATCGAAGGACTGGCGCGTCATCGTCCTCGAAGCCTCCCCGCACATCGGCGGCATCTCGCGCACCGCGGTCTGCGGCGACTGCCGGATCGACATCGGCGGGCACCGCTTCTTCTCCAAGTCGCAGGCCGTCAACGACCTCTGGGCGGAGCTGATGCCGCTCCAGGGCGCGCCGTCCAAGGACGACATCCTGCTCGGCCGCGACTGCCACCCCGCGCCCGGCGGGCCCGATCCCGAGAAGGACGAGATCGTGATGCTCCGCCGCAACCGCGTCAGCCGCATCTACTACAACCGCCATTTCCTCGACTACCCCATCTCCATCAAGCCCGCGACCTTCGCCGCGATGGGCCTCGTCCAGACCTGGAAGGCCGGCTGGAGCTATCTCTTCAGCGCCGTCTCCAAGCGCCCCGAGAAGTCGCTCGAAGATTTCTACATCAACCGTTTCGGCAAGGTCCTCTACTCCATGTTCTTCGAGGACTACACCGAGAAGCTCTGGGGCATCCATCCCTCCAAGATCGATCCCTCCTGGGGCGCCCAGCGCGTCAAGGGCCTCTCCCTCTGGAAGGCGCTCCTCAACATCTTCATCCCCAAGGGCGGCAAGCGCGAGACCTCCCTCATCGAGGAATTCCTCTATCCCAAGCGCGGCCCCGGCCAGCTCTGGGAGACGCTCGCCGCGCGGCTCGCCGCCGAGGGCGTCGAAGTCCGCCGCAACGCCCCCGTCACCGGATTGCGCACCGAAGGCGGCCGGGTCACGGCCGTCGCGCTCGCCGACGGCACGGTCCTGCCCTGCGACGCGGTGTTTTCCTCGATGCCGGTCAAGGACCTCGTCGCGGCCTTCGGCAACGCGCCCGCCGACGTCGCGCGCATCGCTGCCGACCTCCCCTACCGCGACTTCGTGACGGTCGGCCTCCTCGTCGACCGCCTCGCCATCCGCAACCAGACCAAGCTCAAGACCCTCAACGGCATCGTCCCCGACACCTGGATCTACGTCCAGGACCGTGGCGTCCGCATGGGCCGCATCCAGATCTTCAACAACTGGTCCCCGTACATGGTGGACGACGTGACGAAGCACGTCTGGATCGGCCTCGAGTACTTCTGCTCCGAAGGCGACAGGCTCTGGACGATGCCCGACGACGGGGTCATCGCGATGGCCGCCGCCGAACTCCGCCAGATCGGCGTCCTCGCCGAAGGCGAACCCGTCCGCAAGAGCGTCCGCCTGAAGGTCAAGAAGGCCTACCCCGCCTACTTCGGCAGCTACTCCGAGTTCGGCAAGGTCCGCGCCTGGCTGGACACCATCCCGAACCTCTGGTGCATCGGACGCAACGGCCAGCACCGCTACAACAACATGGACCACTCCATGCTCTGCGGCGTCGAAGCCGTCCGCTCCCTCCTCGGCGGGACGGACAAGGCCGCCGTCTGGAACGTCAACACCGAAAGCGAATACCATGAAAGCAAGTGACGGCGGGACGGCGCTCCCCTGGCTCCGCGCCCTGCCCGTCCTGGCGGCCCTGCTCCTGTTGCTGTTTTCCGTCCGCACGGACAGCCTGTGGATGGACGAAATCCAGACGCACACCGTGATCCAGGGGACCTTTGGCGACCTGGTCCGGGAGCTGTCGTCGCGCGGCGATGCGGCCAGCGGGATGCCGCTCTACTTCCTGGGCGAGTACGCATGGTGCCGCCTGTTCGGCTACGGCGAGTTCGCCCTGCGCTCCATGAACTACCTTGCCGCGCTGCTCGTGCTGCTGGGCGCGCTCCGGCTGGTGGCGGCGGCGCGGCTTCCGCGGTGGTCGATGCTCTTCTTCGCGGCCAACCCGATGTTCCTGTACTACATGAACGAGGCGCGCCCCTACGCCTTCCTCTACGCCTGCGGCATCTGGGGAACATGGTTCCTCCTCCGCAGTGCCGACGCCCCGCCCGGCGCGCCCGCCCGGCGTGCCGTCGCCGGCTTCTTCGCCTGCTGGTTCGCCGCCTGCGCCCTCCACATGATGGCGGTTTTCGCCGGGGTGGCCTACGGTGTGTTTTTGCTGCTGCAGTTCCGCCGCCGGCCGCCGGTTTTCATGGACCACGCGCTGGTGTGGCTGGGGGCCGCGCCCTGCTTCGCCGCCCTGGGACTCTACTTCGCCCGCTTCGCGTTCGGGGCGCCCGAGCTGGGCTTCCCGACCAGCCCGCTCTCCGGCATCGTCCAGATTGCCTACTACTTCGCGGGCCTCGGCGGCCTCGGCTGGGCGCGCAACAGCTTCCGGGAGATGTCGATCGGCTTCAGCCCCCGCGCCGCCGCGGAACTCGCCGCCGCCGTGCTGGCCTACGCCGCGTTCTTCGCCTGCTGCCTCCGGGCGCGCGTCTGGCGCAACCGCCGCACCATTGCCGCGCTCGCCTGCACCGCCGCCGCGCTGCTGGTTTTCCTCGCCGCCAACATCGCCCTCAAGACCCGCTTCTGGGAGCGCCACGTCATCTATCTGGTGCCGGGACTGCTCTTCGCCCTCGCGCTCGCCTGCGGGGACGTCCTGGAGACGCTGCCCGGGCGGTTCGCGAAGGCGGTCGTGTTCGTGGTGCTGGCCGTGAACGTCCTTTCCGGCTTCAACATCGCCGTCCTCGACGAGTTCCGCAAGGAAGACTACCGCGGGGCCGTCCGTCTCGCCCTGGAGGACGCGCCCGACCACGTCTTTTTCCAGGGAAGCCGCCTCGCGTTCCGCTACTACGGCCTCCGCGGCACGTGGAGTTTCGACATCGACCGGGAGGAGACCGCGCCCATCGAGGGCAACGTCAACATCTCCACCGCCTCCTGGGACGAACTGCGCGCGCTCCTCGCCCGGACGTCCGGCCGCACGCGGTTGCTGCTCTTCGACCGCGCCGAATACGATCCGGCCGGATTCCATCCGGTCCTGTCCGGCCTCGGCCGCCATGTCACGGGGTTCTCGGTCGTCGATGCCGCCGACATCCCGGCCGCCGCCCTTTCCCCGGAATCGAACCCCATGTGGGCCGGCCGCACCCACGTCCCCACCGGGAAATGGCCCGTTTTCCCGCCGGCGGAAGCGGCCCGGTGACGCCCGGGGAAGGGGTGCGCTTGCGCGCGACCCCATGACACGATGCCGTTGTACGGCGCTCCGCCTCCTGCGTCCTGCGATGAGGATTCTTTCCCGTTCGCGGACGCGCGGAAGCGCGTCCCTCCCCGTGGAAAGCGCAGCGGGATGCGGCATCGGCGGTCCAGCGCTTCGAGGCTGGGCCGGCCATGCGGCTCGCACGGAATGCGTGCCCCCCCGGTAGGTGGTGCGGATGCCATTCCGGCCGTGTTTTCCCTTTCTTTTGCGGGGGGCGGTTGGTACTATCGAAACGAAATGAAAAAACCAGTGTTTTCCAATCCGACCCCCGACTTCCTCCAAGATCCCCGGTTTGCCGGCCTGGCGCCGCTCCCGTCCAAACTCTGGCTCTCCTCGCCCACCATGCACGGCGAAGAGCAGAAGTGGGTGGACGAAGCCATCCGCACCAACTGGGTGACCACCATCGGCGCGAACATCAACGAAGTCGAGCGCATCACGGCGGAAGCGATCGGCCGCAAGCACGCGGTCGGCCTCTCGGCGGGGACGGCGGCGCTGCACCTGGCGGTCAAGCTGTGCGGCGAGAAACTCTACGGCCAGCCCCGCGCCGGGCACGGCACCCTCGAAGGCCGCCGCGTCTTCGCGTCCGACCTCACCTTCGACGCCACCGTCAACCCCATCGCCTACGAAGGCGGCGAAGCCGTCTTCGTCGACACCGAGCCCGGCACCTGGAACATGGACCCGGACGCCCTCGAAAAGGCGTTCGAGCTCCATCCCGACGTCCGCCTCGTCGTCCTCGCCCACCTCTACGGCACCCCTGCCCGCATCGGCGAAATCCGCGCCATCTGCGACCGCCACGGCGCGCTGATCGTCGAAGACGCCGCCGAATCGTTCCTGGCGACGCACAAGGGCGTCCAGACGGGGGGCTTCGGCGATGTCTCCGTCCTTTCCTTCAACGGCAACAAGCTCGTGACCGGCAGCACCGGCGGGATGTTGCTGGCCGACGACCCCGAATGGGCCGACAAGGTCCGCAAGTGGTCCACGCAGTCCCGCGAGGCGGCCCCGTGGTACCAGCACGAGGAGCTCGGCTACAACTACCGCATGAGCAACATCGTCGCCGGCGTCATCCGCGGCCAGCTCCCCCACGCCGCCGAACACCGTGACCAGAAGAAGGCCATCTACTTCCGCTACAAGGAAGGCTTTGCCGGCCTCCCCGTCTCCATGAACCCCTACCTGCCCGGCGACGAGCCGAACTTCTGGCTTTCCTGCCTCCTCATCGATCCCGACGCCATGGCCCCGCAGGTCCGCGGCGAGCGCGACGCCCTCTACGTCTCCGTCCCCGGCAAGTCCTCCCCGACCGAGATCCTCGCCGCGCTCTCCGCCTTCAACGCCGAAGGCCGCCCCGTCTGGAAGCCGATGCACCTGCAACCCATCTACCGCATACATCCGTTCGTGACGCGCGAAGGCAACGGCCGCGCCCGTTCCAACGCCTACATCGCCGGCGGCGCCCCCGACGTCGGCGCCGACCTCTTCGCCCGCGGCCTCTGCCTCCCCTCCGACAACAAGATGACGCCCGAACAGCAGGACTTGGTCATCGAAATCGTCCGCAGGTGCTTCCGGTAATCCCGCCGCCCGCCCCCATGGAACGCTGCTTCAACATCGCCGGCCCCTGCATCCCGGGCGAGCACTACATGCTCCCGGCCCTGGACCGGATGCCCGAAATCCGCCGCCTCGTCGCGCGGCGGCAGTACTTCGTCATCCACGCCCCCCGCCAGACGGGCAAAACCACCGCCGTCCGCGCCCTCGTCCGCGAACTCAACGCCAAGGGCGACATGGCCGCCATCTACTGCACCCTCGAAGCCCTCCAGGGCATGGGCGACCCCGACAAAGCCCTCCCGCAGCTCCGCGGCCTCCTCATCCGCTCCGCCGAAGCCGTCGGCCTCATGCCGCCGTCCGACACCGGCACCGGCCCCGCCCCGCAGATGGTCCGCGAGGAGCCGCCCCCGTGGACCGCGACCATCGTCTCCGACACCCTCCGCATGCTCTGCCGGCGCGCCGGCAAGCCCCTCGTCGTCTTCTTCGACGAAGCCGACTGCCTCTTCGGTCCGACCCTCATCTCCTTCCTCCGCCAACTCCGCGACGGCTACGTCAACCGCGACATGGTGCCCTTCCCCTCGTCCATCGCCCTCGTCGGCATGCTCGACGTCCGCGACTACAAGGCCCAAATCCGCCCCGACGGCGACTCCCTCGGCCAGATCAGCCCCTTCAACGTCATCACCGAAGACCTCCTGCTCCGCAATTTCACCGGGGACGAAGTCCGCACCCTCTACGCCCAACACACCGAAGACACCGGCCAGCCCTTCGCCCCCGGCACCATCGAAGCCGTCATGGCTTGGACCCACGGCCAGCCGTGGCTCGCCAACGCCATCGCCCGCGAGTGCGTCGAAAAAATCCACCGCTTCCGCTATTCCGAACCCGTCACGCCCGCCGACGTCGAAACCGCCAAGGAAACCATCATCCGCCGGCGCGACACCCATGTCGACAGCCTCATGGAGCGCCTCCGCGAGCCACGCGTCCGCCGCATCGTCGAACCCGTCATCTTCGGCGGACGCCCCCTCGGCACCTCGGTCAACGACGAAGACTACCGCTTCGTCCAGGACCTCGGCCTCCTCCGCGAGGAAAACGGCGCCCTCGTCCCGGCCAACCGCATGTATTCCGAAATCATCGGCCGCTACCTCTCCCGCGACGAGCAGACCCAGATGATGCAGTCCATCCCCGACACCCCGTGGGCCACCCCCGACGGCCTCGACATGCCGGGTCTCATGGCGGCCTTCCAGGAATTCTGGCGCGAAAACGCCGGGGCCGACCGCCACGCCTACGACTACGGCGAAGCCACCCCGCACCTCGTCCTCATGGCCTTCCTCCAGCGCGTCACCAACGGCGAAGGCCGCATCGCGCGCGAAATGGCCCTCGGCTCCGGCCGCCTCGACCTCTGCGTCGAATTCCGCGGTCGCCGCTACGCCATCGAAGTCAAGACCGCCAAGAACTTCGCCGGCGAAAAATCCTTCGCCCAGCTCGCCAAATACCTCGATGTCCTCGGCCTCCCCGAAGGCTGGATGCCCGTCTTCGACCCCGACCCCGCCAAGCCCTGGTCCGAAAAACTCTACACCCGCGACATCCCCTTCGCCGGCAAAACCCTCCACCTCGTCGGCCTGTGAAATCATCCCGCCAGCCAGCCCGCCCCAAGCAGGTGGCTTTTCCGGCCACCGCTCCGGACGAGGCAACCCGGGCATTGCTGGAACGCGTCAAACTGGGCGAAGATTCATTGCTCGAGTTCAAGAGCCTCCGTTTCCGGGGAGGCAAGGTCGTCGAGCCGGACGCCCGGAAAATCGCCGACGAATTGTCGGCCATGGCAAACTCGGTGTCCGGCAAGTTCCTGCTGGGAGTGGACGACAAAACCCGCGAACTGCAGCCCTTGACTCCAGCGGAACTCGATGCAGCCGAAACGTGGTTGCGCGCCATCTGCAACGACTTGGTTGCCCTCCGTCTTTCCTGTACGATCCGCAAGCTCCCCGTCGGCAACGGCAAGGGGATTCTCTGCGTGGATGTGCCCAAGAGCCTTTTTGTCCACAAGGGTGCCAGCGGCTACTTCACCCGCCTCGGCAGCTCCAAGCGCGAACTCTCCCCCGACATGCTCGCCCGCCTCTTCCAGGAGCGCAGCCAAACCAGGCTGGTTTGCTTTGATGAACAGGTCGTCGCGGACGCCACGATGGAAGTCCTCTCCCCCGACCTCTACCGCCGCTTCAAGACCCCGCTTTCAGATCCGGATGACCTCTCTTTCCTGAAAAAACTCCATTTCGTCGCCGCGGATTCCGATGGCATCCTGCGCCCGACCGTTGCCGGACTCCTGATGGCCAGCGAACGACCCGACCAGTTCCTGCCCGGCGCCTTCATCCAAGCCGTCGCCTACCGCAACACCGACCGGACCGCCGCCGACCAGCTGGATGCCCGCGACTTCTTCGGCCCCCTCGACCGGCAAGTCCTCCAAGCCGTCGATTTCGTCAACCGCAACATGCGGATTGCCGCCGTCAAGACCTTGGGGCGCATCGACCTGCCCCAGTTTTCGCTCCCCGCCGTCTTCGAGGCGCTCGTCAATGCCGTCGTACACCGCGATTACTCCATCCACGGCTCCAAAATCCGCCTCCACATGTTCGCCGACCGTCTCGAAATCTTTTCCCCCGGCGGCCTGCCCAACACCCTGACGCTTGACGAACTTGCCGAGCGGCAATTCAGCCGCAACGAACTGGTTTGCTCCGCCATGTCCCGTTGTCCCATCCCGGACAACGCCCGCTACGTCGGCCGGACTTCCATGATGGACCGCCGCGGCGAAGGCGTCCCCATCATCCTCCGTGAAAGCGAAACCCTCTCCGGCAAGCGCCCCGAATACCGCCTGCTCGATGGCGCCGAACTCAAATTGACCTTCTTCTCTTCCCAGACGCCCCCCCCCATCTCCCAACCGGAGTTGGGAGAAAGGTTGGGAGAAAAGTTGGGAGAAAGGTTGCCCGAAACGGCGGTCGCCATTCTTTCGGCCATGGACAAAACCCCGGCCATTACCATCGCCGAACTTTCCTCGACGTTGGGAATCTCCACGACGGCCGTCGAAAACCACATCTCCCGCCTCCGCACCCGCGGTCTCCTCGTCCGCGTCGGCTCCGACCGCGCCGGCCATTGGAAAGTCATCATCCCAGGAACATCCATCCCATGAATTCTTCCGAACGTTTCTTGTCGGCCTTGGACGAAGTGGCGGCGCGCGGCATCCCGGACGCGGTGATGGCGCGGGCGGCGCGGTCGCTTGCGGACTATCTGGCGGTGACGTGCGCCGGTGCGGCGTTCCAGCGGGACAAGGTGAAGGCGTATCTGGCCTTCGCGGAACCGGAGACCGGCGCCTTCGCGGCCATCGGCACGGGGCGGCGGCTGGCGCTCAAGGAGGCCGTCTTCCTCAACGGCCTCGACGGGCACGCGCTGGATTTCGACGACGGGACGAACGCCGGTATCATCCATCTCGGCTCGCCGGTGTTCTCGCTGCTGCTGCCGCTGGCGCAGCGCCACGGCAAGACGGTCGCGGACGTGCTGCGGGCGGCCGTGATCGGCTACGAAGCCTCCTTCACGCTGGCGGTGTCGATCCAGCCCGGACACAAGGCGCTGGGGTTCCATGCGACGGGAACGTGCGGGACGGTCGGGGCGACGCTGGCGGCCGCGGCGATGCTGGGCTTCGGGCCGGAGGAACGGTTCCGGGCGTTCGCGGCGGCCTGCGCGGCGGCGTCGGGGATGTTGATGGTGCTGGACGACGGCTCCGAGCTCAAGCCCTACAACGTCGCCAAGACCGCCCTCCTCGCGCTCACGGCCCTGCAACTGGGCAAGGCGGGTTTCCAAGGCCATCCCGATCCGCTGGGCGGCGCGCGCGGGTTCTTCAGGATGATGGCGGGGCGTCCGGACGTGGAACTGAAGCCGATGCGTCTCGGCGGCACGTACGCCATCATGAAAAGCTACACGAAGCCGTACGCCTCCTGCCGCTACACGCATCCCGCGGTCGAGGCCGCCATCCGCCTGCGGACGGAGGTCGCGTCGGACGAGGTGGAGGGAATCGCCGTGCGGACGTACAGCCTGGCGGTGGCCGGGCACGACCACACCGACATTCAGGGGCCGTATTCAGCGAAGATGAGCATCCCGTTCGCGACGGCGGCGGGGCTGCTGTACGGGAAGGCGGGCTTGCAGGAGTTTTCGGAGGAGGCCGTCCGTCGCCCCGAGGCGCTGGCTCTGGCGCGGAAGGTGCGGGTGGAAGCGGACGAGGCGTTCAGCGCGGCGTTCCCCGGAATGCAGACGGCGGAGGTGACGGTGCGGACGCGCAAGGGGGATTTCAAGGCGCGCGTGGATTATCCGAAGGGGGAACCGGAGAATCCGCTGACGGATGCCGAATTCCGGGAGCGGTACGACGGGTTGATGGAATACGCGGGCATCGGGCGGGACGTGCAGGAGCGCGTGTTCGGTGCGGTGTGGTCCGGCGGGGATGTGCTCGTGGATGATCTGTTGGGCGGGCTGTGAGAGACGGCAGGGAGAGGCGAGGACGGCTCGATGGCATGGGGCAAACCACCATCCGGAAAAGAAAAATCCGTTTCACTTTGAAATCCGGATTGATTCCGAAAAGTTTTTCCAGTATGGTTTGAATTGTTTTCGGACCTTGTGGAGTCAATGACATGGAACGCCCCGAAGCGATGGCTTGGCTGGACGCCTGGCGGGACAAACACATCATCAAAGTGATCACGGGCATCCGCCGGTGCGGAAAGTCCACGGTGCTGGCGCAGTACCGGGATCGGTTGCTGGCGCAGGGCATTCCGCCCGGGCGCATCGCCTTCTTCGACTTCGAGGATCCGGACACGCCGGAGTTTGCCTCGTGGAAAGAGGCGTGGGAGGCCATCCGTCCGGTGGCTGGCGGTCCGGAGAAGGGATATGTGTTCCTCGACGAAGTGCAGCGGGTTCCCGACTACGAAAAGCTCGTGGACGGCCTTTCGGCCCGCAAAAACGCGGACATCTACATCACCGGCTCCAATGCCTACGTCCTGTCGGGCGATCTCGGGACCTTCCTCACGGGGCGCTACGTCGAATACCAGCTCCATCCCCTTTCCTTCGCGGAATTCCACGACGGCGCGGCGGCCCCGGCCGGTCTCGCCGAGCGCTTCCACGACTATCTCCGCTTCGGCGGCTTTCCCTTCGCCGCAGGCCTCCACGGCGCACCGCGCCAGGTGCGCGACTACCTTCTCGGCGTCCTCAACACCATCCTCTTCAAGGACGTCGTCACGCGGCACAGGATCAAGGAAACCGCCCTGCTCCAGCGGCTGGTCCGGTTCCTTTTTTCCAACATCGGTTCGCTCGTTTCGGTGAACCACGTCGTGGGCGCGTTCAAGTCCGACGGCCTTTCCACCTCGGCCGCGACCATCGACTCGTTCCTCTCGGCCCTCTGCGAGACCTATCTCTTCCACCGGGCCGACCGCTACGACATCCGCGGGAAAGGCTATCTCAAGACCAACGCGAAGTATTACGCGGCGGACACCGGTCTCCGCCAGGCTTTGCTCGGGGCGAAGGACGCCGACGCGGGCCACCTCCTCGAAAACATCGTCTATCTCGAACTCAAGCGGCGCTTCGACGAGGTCTACGTCGGGCAGCTGGCGGCGGGCGAAGTCGATTTCGTCACGTTCGGCGGCGGCATCCCCAGCTATTGGCAGGTCGCCCTGACGGTGCGCGATCCGGCCGTCCTCGCCCGCGAACTGGCTCCCCTCCGCGCCATCCGCGACCACCACCGCAAGACCGTTCTCACCCTGGACCTCGACCCCGTTTCCGACCACGACGGGATCCTGGTCCGGCCGCTTCTGCCGTTTTTGCTTTCACGGGGGGATTGAGGACATGGAATGGATTTCCAAATGGGCGCATGACGCCCGGGCATGGGACAGGAAACTGGAAAACTCCGGAGGCGCGCAATGCCGGCAATGAAACTCGTCCTGGGCACGATGACGTTCGGGGAAAGCGTGTTCGCACCCGACGTCGCGAAGTTCGTGGAGGCCTTTCTGGAGGCCGGGTTCGACGAGCTGGACACGGCGTACGTCTACAACGAGGGCAACTGCGAGCGGCTGCTGGGGGAGGCGCTGGCGGGGCTGGGGAGGCCGTTCAAGATCGCGACGAAGGTCAATCCGCGGATCACGGGGCGTCTGGACGGGGAGGCGGCGCGGTTGCAGGTGGACGGGAGTCTGGAACGGCTGGGGCTGGCGCGGGTGGACACGGTGTACCTGCATTTCCCCGACCCGGCGACGCCCGTGGAATCGGTGTTGGAGGCGATGGCCGACCTGCACCGCCAGGGCAAGTTCCGCGAGCTCGGCCTGAGCAACTTCCCCGCGTGGATGGTCGCCGACGCCTGGCGCATCTGCGAGCGCGAGGGCTGGGTCAAGCCGACCGTGTACGAAGGCATGTACAACCCGCTCGCCCGCCGCGCCGAGACGGAACTCGACGCCTGCCTGGACCGCTTCGGGATGCGGTATTGCGCCTACAACCCCCTCGCGGGCGGGCTCCTCACCGGCCGCTACGGCAAGTTCGAGGACGCCCCCGACGACGGCCGCTTCACCCACCGCCCCGGCTACCGGAACCGCTACTGGAAGAAGAGTTGCTTTGACGCCGTCGGGCTTCTCAAGGAAGCCGCCGCCGCGCACGGCATCGGCCTCGTCGAAGCCGTCTACCGCTGGCTCGCCCACCACTCCATGCTCTCCGCCGCGCGCGGGGACGCCATCATCGTCGGAGCCTCCAAGGCCGGGCACCTCGCGCAGAACCTCGCCGCCGCCGCGGGCGGGCCGCTGCCGGACGGGATGACCGAGGCATTCGACAAGGCGTGGGCCGTCTGCAAGGCGGACGCCCCCGAGTATTTCACGCTCTTCAAAGCGAAAAAGTGAGGAAGCCATGCTGGACCAAACCCGGGTATTCGACGAACTGGACAAGGCGGGCGTCCGCTTCTATGCGGGCGTTCCGGACTCCTACCTGAACGGCTTCTGCAACCACGCCCTCGCGCACTTCCCCGACCGCACCGTCATCGCCGCCAACGAAGGCAACGCCGTCGGCATCGCCGCGGGCCACTGGTTCGCCACCGGGGAGCTGCCGCTCGTGTACATGCAGAACAGCGGCATCGGCAACGCCGTCAACCCGCTCGCTTCCCTCGCGGACGTGCACGTCTACGCCGTCCCCATGCTCCTCCTCGTCGGCTGGCGCGGCCAGCCCGGCACCGGCGACTGGCCCCAGCACGGGCTGCAGGGCGAAGCCACCATCCCGCTGATGGACGTCCTGCACATCCCCCACGCCGTGCTCTCCGACGACGATGCGGCCTTCGCCGCAACCGTCCGCGCGGCCGCCGCCTTCTGCAAGGCCGAGCGCAAACCCTACGCCCTGATCGCCCCCAAGGGCGTCATGGCCGGCGACAAGGCGAACAACCGCGACGAAACGTATCCCATGGGCCGCGAGGAAGCCATCGCGGCGATCCTGGACCACATGCCGCCCGACACCGTGTATTCCGCGACCACCGGCCGCGCCACGCGCGAACTCTTCTTCCTGCGCGAACGGCGCGGCGAGACGAAGGCCCGCGACTACCTCAACGTCGGCGCCATGGGCCACGCCTCCTCGGTCGCGCTCGGCATCGCGATGGCCCGGCCGGACCGCCCCGTCGTGGTGCTCGACGGCGACTGCGCCGCCATGATGCACCTCGGCGCCATGACCATGGCCAGCAAGACGCGCGTCCCGAACCTCCTCCACGCCGTCCTGAACAACGGCGCCCACGAATCGGTCGGCGGCCAGCCCTCCGCCGGGCACCTGGTGGACTTCACGAAGATCGCCGAAGCCTGCGGCTACCGCACCGTCGGCCGACCCGCCACCACAAAGGACGAACTCGTCTCCGCCCTCGCCGCCCTCCGCGCCTCCGCCGCCGACCCCGACGGCCGCCCCGCCTTCCTGGACATCCGCATCCACAAAGGCCTCTCCGGCAAACTCCCCCCCCTCGACTTCTCCCACCGCGCCGCCATCGACGCCCTCCGCGCCGAGCTGCAACCCTGATTCCCCATGAAAACCCTGTTCCGACGCATCCTGACCGGCTGGATTCTGGCCTTCGGCCTGACCGGCGGCTACTGGGGGATGGCCATGCGGCCCATCAACCGGTGGGCCATGTACTTCTCCCATCTCGACTTCTGGGCCCTTCTCTTCCTGACCCTGGCGGAAGGCACCCTGCTGGGGCTCGGCGCCTTCGCCCTGGAGCGGGTTTTCCCCCGCGCGAAACCGCTGCTGTCCGCCACCTTCTTCGGCTGGCTGGCCATCGTGGCCGCGAACAACTTCCCGGAACTGCACAAGGTCCTGGCCGCCCGGATGGGCTGCAAGTGGCTCACGGGCCCGGTCTGGTGGGTGGTCGTCTGGACGGTGGGCGCCTGCGGCATCGCCGGCACGCTCCTCTTCCCCTCCTGGCGGCGCGGGGCCGCCCGCGGGTGGAATCTGGTCCGCCGCCTCCTCTGGCCCGTCGTCTTCCTCGTCCCCCTGTCGCTCTGGCGCCTGCCGGCGCTCGACGGGGCGTGCGGCAAGGGGCTCGACTTCTCGCCGGTTCCGGGCAACGGCGAACCGCCGGTCGTGGTGCTCATGTTCGACATGATGGGGTACGGGACCTTGTTCGGCGACGGGGGGCAGGTCGTGCCCGCCTGCACGAATTTCGCCGCCTTCTGCGGGCGGGCGGACGTCTACCACGGCGCGGAGAGCGCGGGCGGGCAGACGGCCACGTCCCTGCCGGGGTTCATCGTCCAGGAACGCCTGGCCACCCCCTCGCGGAAACTCCGCTACGCCATCGGCGGCTGGCCGTTCTCGGACGGGACCAACACGGTGTACCCCGCGGATTTCGCCGACCGGTCGCTCCCCGCCCTCGCGAGGGAACGCGGCGGCCGCGCCCAGGCCATCGGCATGTACGTGCCGTGGGACGTGATCGTGCCGGGCCTCTGGGACGCGGACGAAAGCATCGCGCTGGGCTACGGCAACCACGGGGTCCACGTGTTCGGCCAGGCCCCGTCGCTCCGGACGGCGGCGGCGGAACACGCCGCACGCTATTTCCTGTATGCCAGCAAGTCGCCGGCCAGCGCGCTGTTCCGCTTCGCGGGGCTCCACGACCGGACCGAAGCCCGGGGTTACGCCGAACGCACCAGCCTCGTCGCGCGCGCCGACCGCCTGCTCCGCGAGTCGCTGTCGCCGGGCGATTTCGTCTTCATCCACGTGGACATGCCCCACGATCCGTACGTCGTCGGACGCGGCGGCAAACCGCTGCCGCCCGCCCTCCTGTTCGACAACGTCGCCGGACTCGCCGCACAGACCGAAGGGGCCGACTGGGCCCTGGGCACGTGGCTGGAGGCCATCGCCTCGTCGCCGTCCGGACGCGATGCGTGGATCATCGTCACCAGCGACCACAACGTGCATGACCCCCGCTTCCGGAAAGGCGCGCAGAAACACGTCCCCTTCATCGTCCACCGCCCGGGGCAGACGGAGCGCCACGATGTGTACGGCCCCGCCGACCTGACCGACCTCCGGCACGTGCTGCCCGACCTGCCGCTGTTCGCCGGTCCTCCCCGCACGGAGCAGGCCGGGGAATAGTCCCTCCCCGTTGCGCTCCCCGCGGGGAAGGGGCGCGCTCCCGCCGGCCGGGCAATGGACGGCGAAAAAAGTTGTTCCCATCGGGCGGGAGGGGTGGGTATGATGCGGGACGCGATTGCGGAGGAACTGTAACTTCCCGGACCGCCGCGTGTAGACGGGGCGGACCAACCGCCGACCATTTCAACCCGGATCGCACATCATGGCCATCCACATCGACAACGGATTTTCGGCGTTTGGCACGTTCGTGCAGTCCGCCGCGCGCTGCATTCCCGCCGCCACCGGCATCGAACTCTCCCAGACCACCGATCCCTGAGAAAAAGGACCCCGCCCATGGAATTCACCGAAATCATCTCCGCCTTCGCCCTCCGCCACTCCGTCGAAGGCCTCGTCCCGCAGGACGGCCAGACCTCGCTCGACATCGACGGCATCCCCGTGACCCTCGTCGGTACCCCGGACCACCTGGTCGCGGGGGCCGAGATCGGCGAACCGCCGGCCGACGGCCGCGCCGAATTCGCCGACCTGCTGCTCGAAGCCAACCTCGAATCCTCCTCCTACTTCGCGAAGACGCACGAAACGGGCAAATACGTCCTCCTGCGTCTCCTGCCGCTGGCGGACCTGGATCCGGACACCTTCGACGAAGCCCTCGAAACCCTCGTCAACAACGCCGAGACCTGGCGCCGCCTCCTGGCGGACTTCCGTCCCGCGGCCGCCCAGGCCGCCGCCGAAGACTCCGACGCCCCCGCCTTCGGCACCGGCGGCTTCCTCCAGGTCTGATCCGGGAGCGCGGGCGGCCCGCCCGCTTCAGCTCTCCAGGAATCCGGCCAGCGCCTTCCGCCGCAGCGCCTCCGCCCGCGGCGGCAGGTCGCGTTCCTGCAGAAACGCCGCCAGCTCCAGCCGCACGTTCTCCGCGAGCGCCCCGTCCAGCGGCTTCCCCCCCGCGCCCGCACGTCCCGGCCGCGGCAGCCGCCGCAGACCCAGCGCCCCGTCCACGCGCACCTGCAACCGCCTGAAATTCCGGTTCTCCCGCAGCAGGCGCGAAAGCTTCCGCTTCGCCGCCGCGCATTGCGCGCGCAGTTCCGCCGGAACCGCCGGTTGCGCCTCCGCGCCCGGCAGCAGCCACTCCAGCGGCAGCCGCCCGTCCAGTCCCAGCAGCGCGCGGAGCCGGACCGCGAGGCGCATGTAGCGCATGAGCGTCGAATAGTTCATCCCGACCCGGTTGTCCTCCAGCCAGCCCCGGACCCCGCGGCCGCGCCCGCAAATGCGCTTCGCGCCCGTCGGCGAGACGTCGTAATGGTTCCCCCGGTCGAGCGTCGGCGCCAGGTCCGCCAAGCGCGATCCGATCCGCAGGCGCACCGCCAGCGTCCGCGGCCGTTCCGCCGCATCCTCCGCGAACTCCTCCGGCGTCGGCGTTCCCCGCAGCGACGGCGATGGCGCCCGCGGCGCCCGCAACCGCGCCCGCCGCCGCAGTTCGGCCAGGACCGCGCGCCCGGTCGTGTCGGCGATCCACCCTCCCAGCGCCGCCGCCGAGAGAGCGGCCGCGCCCGCGAGGACCACGGGCACGGCCACCGGCAGCGCCAGGGAACCGATGTAGAAGCGTGCGACGTCGCCGGCGATGCCGGCGGCCTCGCGGAGGGCGTATTTGACCTTGTTGTTCATGGCGCGGAGCATGGGGGAAAAGGGATGGGAAGTCAAGGATTTTTCCTGTTTGCAAAAGTGGGTGGGACATCGTGCCGGCCGGGACTTGATGGGGGAGGGAAAGATGGGGGGGAAAAACGGGGGAGGGGTCAGCGGGCGACGAGGAGTTCGCGCCAGCGGGTGGTGGGGCGGGGGGAGAGCATGGCGCGCTTCATCTTCCAGTCGCGCGCGGTGCCTTCGGCGGCGTAGAAGAGCGTGCCGCGTCCGAAGCGGGCGTTGAGGGCGTCCACGGCGGCCGAGAGGCGGGCGGCGGGGCGTCCGCGCGGATCGCCCCGGAAGAGGTCCGCCGCCGCCTCCGCGCGTTCGAGGCCGCACAGCAGCACGCCCGCCCGGCGGTAGCGTTTGCCGCCGGCGAAGAGCCGTTCCGCGGCGGGGCGCACCGCGGAGAGGATTTCCGGCGTCGCCGCGGTCGGTGCCGCGAAGGGGACCGTCACCGACAGGAACGGCGTCCACCATCCCGGATCGTCCCATCCGCCGCGTCCGGGCGGGGCGCATTCCTGGACGTACACGTCGGCCACGGAGGCGACCATGCCGGCCTTGCGGAGCTTGCCGGCGGCGGCGGCGGCGTAGGAGGCCACGGCCTCGCCCAGTTCGCGCGCGCCGGCGACCGGCCGGCCGAACATGCGCGAGACGCCGACCGATTTCGGGTTTCCGCGTTCGAGCGGGTCGGCATCGGTCGCGGGAATGCCGCGCAGTTCCAGCGCCGTGCGTTCGAGGGTGACGGCGAAGCGCCCGCGCCGGAAGAACTCCCGTCCGCACCGCGACAGCGCCAGGGCGTCGGCGACCCCGCTCCGGCGGAGCCGTGCCGCGAGGTGGCGTCCCACGCCCCAGACCTCCTCCACGGGCAGTCCGTCGAGCACGGCGCGCGGATCGGCGGGCATCGCGTAGACGCCCCCGGGCCGCTTCTTGGCGATGTGGTTGGCGATCTTGGCCAGGGTGCGCGTCGGGGCGAACCCGACCCCGCAGGGAATGCCGGTCCAGCGCAGCACCCGTTCCCGGACGGCGCATCCGAGCGCGTACCAGCCGTCCGGCGGCTCCGTCCCGCCGAAGTGCAGGAAGGCCTCGTCGATGGAGTAGCGTTCCACCTCGGGGGTGAAGGTCCCGAGCACCGCCGCGATCCGCCCGGACATGTCCCCGTACAGCTCGTAGTTCGACGAACGGAACACCAGTCCCTCCCGTCCGCGCAGCCTGAAGTGCGGCGTCCCCATCTCGATTCCCATCGCCTTGCATTCCGGCGAACGCGAAATGACGCATCCGTCGTTGTTGCTCAGCACCGCCACCGCCTTCCCTTCCAGCCGCGGATCGAACGCCCGCTCGCACGAGACGTAGAAGTTGTTGGCGTCCGCCAGGGCGATCATGCGCGCCGTCCCCCGGCATCCGCGCCGCCGTCCGGGGCCGGAGGGGTCCTCATGCGGTGGATGACCGCCGTGACCACGCCGAACACGCGCAGTTCCATGCCATCGGCGAAGCGGATGGGCGGGTACGCCGGGTTCGCCGCCTCCAGCCGGACCCCGCCCCGGCCTTTCCGCAGCGTCTTGACCGTGAACTCGCCATCGACGCACGCGATGACCACCGACCCGTTGTCCGGCTCCAGCGAGCGGTCCACGACCAGCAAATCCCCGGAGCGGATGCCGGCGCCGAGCATCGAATCCCCCTCCGCCCGCACGAAGTAGGTCGCCGCGGGCCGGGCGACCAGCAGCTCGTTGAGGTCGAGCGGGCGTTCGACGTACTGTTCCGCCGGCGACGGGAATCCGGCCACCACCGCGGTCCCCATGCACGGCACTTCCACCCGCGGCACGTCTCCGGCCGCCCGCCATGCGCCCGGCGGCACCGGGGCGCGGCCCTTCGTCTGGTCTTGCTTCTTCATGGGGGATATTCCAGCACATGAACCCGCGTTCAGTCAAGTGCATTCGCGGGCGCGTCCGGGGCAGGGGAGGGGGGTGTCAGGGGCGTCGGGGGAGTTTGGCGCGGAGGAGGGCGGCGAGGTCGGTGCGGTCGGAGGGGGACAGGAGGAATCGCCAGGCGAGGGGGAGAAGGGCGAGGCCGAGGGCGGCGGCGGCGGCGATGCGGAGGGGCAGGGAGGAGATCCGTCCGAGGGCGGGCAGGGGGGCGAGGGCGACGGCCGCCAGCAGGAAGGTGCGGAGGATGACGGGGATGGCGCGGGGGACGTGGCGGAGGGCCATCGGGTAGAGGACCAGGGCTTCGATGCCGCAGCGGGCGGTCCATACCCACGCCATGCCGGCGATGCCCCAACGCCGGGTGGCCCAGGCGGCGGCCAGGACGAAGGGGACGAGTTCGAGGAGGTGCCAGCGGGCGGCGAGGTCGGGACGGCCCGCGCTCTGCAGGAGGGAGAAGGCGAGGTAGGCGAGGGAATAGGCGTAGATGCCGACGGTCAGGATGCGGAGGATGGGGGCGGCGGCCGTCCCGACGTCGGGGCCGACCCACCACGCGAGGAATTCGGGGGCGAGGACGTAGACGCCCAGGACGGCGGGCCCCATCGCGAGGGCCAGGCCGGCGACGGCGCGCGCGAAGAGGCGGTCGGCCCGGTCGGAGCGGGCGGCGAGGTGCATGGTCAGCGGCGGGAAGAGGGCGGAGACCCAGGCGCGCGGGAGGATCAGCATCTTGACGACCAGCTCGGAGGCGACGCTGTAGTGGGCGACGTTCGCGAGGGTCTTCTCGGCGCCCACCACGAAGCGGTCGATCTGCAGCATGATCGGCATCGTGATGTTCGAGACGGTGAGCCATCCGCCGAACGCCAGCAGGGGGCGGACCATCGCGCGGTCGGGGCGCATGCGGGCGCGGAGGCCGGGGACGAGGAGCAGGCAGGAGGTGAAGTAGACGGCGAGTTCGGCGAGGCGGACGGCGATGAGGGCCGCCACGACCCATACGAGGCTGCGCGTGAAGGCGAGGACGGCCAGCGGCGCGAGGAAGGTCCCCATGCCGACGGGAATGCGGACGAGGTTGATGAGGCGGAAGTTCTGGTTGGTTTCGAGCATGCCGATCAGGCCCGTCACGGCGATGGTGCAGGGCAGGGCGGCGGCGACGATGAGGAAGGCGGTGCGGACTTCGGACTGGAGGGACGGGGGGATGGCGAGGCGGCTGGTCGCCAGCCAGTCGCTGAGGGCGGCGAGGGCGAGGCCGCCGGCGAGGCCGAGGGCGGCCATGAGGGCGAGGCCGGTCCAGAAGATGCGCGGTACGTCGCCGCGGCGGCCGAGGCCGATGGCCTCCGCGGTGAGCTTGGTCATGGCGCGGCCCATGCCGAGGTCGAGGAGGTTCAGGTAGCCGACGAGGAGCCATACGAGGGAGAGGACCCCGAAGCGTTCTTCGCCGAGGCCCCGCAGGAGCGGCGGGAACGCGAAGAACGCCGCCAGCATCGGCGCGCAGAGACCGAAGAGGTTCCAGCCGGTGTAGCCGGCGATCTTGCGTCCGGTGGGGATGGCGGAGGGGGCGGTCACGGCGGATAAAGCGGGTCGGCGAGGTCGAGTCCGCGGGAGGCGGAGGGGAGGCGTCGCCAGGCGGGGCGGCGTCCGGGGCCCGGCAGGCAGGGAAGCCAGGCGTGCTTGAGGCGCATGATGTGGTAGGGGGGCTGTCCGGCGGTGGCGAGATGGCGGCCGAACAGGCGGTCGGAGCAGGCGGTGCGGAAGCCGGCGGCGCGCGCGGCGTCGATGGCGTCGGGGGAGGAGACGGCCCACGGGAAGCACATGTGGGTGACGGTCTTGCCGAGGCGGGAGGAGAGGATTTCGCGGCTGCGGCCGAGGTCGTCGAGGAGGGCGGCGAGGCGCTCGTCGGGCGCCTCGCAGCGTCCGGCGGGGGCGGAGGCGAGGGCGCGGAAGAGGACATCCTGCCAGTCGGGGCGGTCGAAGAAGGCTTCTCCGCCGCCTTCGCGCACGGCGGCGGTGCAGGCGGCGAAGGCGTCGGGGGCTTTCCAGGCGAGGGCCGTGGAGAGGCGCGGGCGGGTGGGATGGAGCGGCGCGCCGAGGTCGGCGCGGGAGAGGAAGCGCGGGCCGTCGGGCGTGTCGGTCCACGGGATGTCGTGGGGATGGATGCGCGCGCCGGGGCGCAGGAAGCCGGTGACGGCCGGATCGGCAGGGATGCGGGCGTGGCGGAAGGAGTGGGCCTGGATGTCGATGCGGCCGGAGGCGTCCATCGCGCGCAGTTCGGGCCAGGTACAGAACATCGGGGCGGCGGGATCGCGGTCGGCGCGCGGGTCGGGGGATGCGGGGAGGGGGCGCGGGGCGCCGGCGTCGGGGACGCGGGCGGGGCTGGCGTAGGCGATGGCGCGGAGGCCGTACTTCTCCAGCAGCGGCCAGACGGTGGTGTAGAGGCTGCTCCAGGCGTCGTCGAAGGTCAGCGCGACGGCGCGCGGTCCGGGGGAGACGCCGCGCAGGACCCACGCCTCGAGTTCGTCCGACACGATGGTGCGGCAGCCGCTCTCCGCGACGTGGCGGAAGTAGGGTTCGAGCGCCGCGGGGGAGGCTTCGTGGAAGTGGAACACCGGGATGCCGTGCCGCGGGAAGGGGCCGCCGGCGAGGAACGCCGGGTAGCATCCCGTCGCGACATCCAGCACGCCGCGCCACGGCGTCTTGCGCTCCGCGAAGGGGGGGCGGCGGGGGCGCCCGCGCGCGGCGGCGGCCGGATCAGAGGGCATAGCTCACGCCGACGCCCGCCGCCACGTAGGACGGGGTGAAGGTGAAATCCGTGTCCGGCCGGGAGTCGCCCCGGAACTCGTACGTCCCGTCCACGTCGAAATGCACGTACCGGACGTGCGCATCCACCGTGAAGCGGTCCGTGACCGCCACGCCGATGCCGCCGCCGGCCATCCACGCCGTCGAATCCTCCAGCACGAACTCGCGGCGCCCGCCGGCGGACCAGCTGGCGTCCGCGTCGAAGGTGTTGAAGGCCCGGCCGCATCCGGCTTCCGCGTACGGCCGCAGGCGGGCCACGGGGTACTCCAGCAGCACGTAGCCCAGCACCAGGTCCGATTCGATGTCGCCGTCGCCGCCGCCGTCGTCGAGCGTCTCGACGTCGAGATGGCTGTACGTCGCGCCCGCCCCGAGCCAGAGGCCGCCCGGAAGGGCGAAGGACAGCTGCGCGAAGGGATGGATCGGCACCCAGTTCTGCTTGGCCTTGATCTTGTAGATGCTGCCGACGAAGGAGCCGTGGAAGGGTTCCCCCTGCCGGTCGTCCGTCAGCCAGGCACCCATGCTGCGGATGCCCAGCTCGAAGCGGAAGCGGCGGCCGGCGTCCGGTGCCGCTTCGGGCGCATCCGCCTCCATCGCGGGGGCGTAGTGGATCGCGCCCGTTCGCTCGGCCACGCTCTGTTCCGCCTCCGGAACCGACGGGGCGATGCCGCCGGGGTGGCGGTCTGCCGGAACGGCTTCCTGCGCTTCGGTGGAGGGGACGTCCGTTTCCTCCGCCGGGGCCTCAAGCGACTGCGGAGGGGGCTCCGGTCCGTCGAAAAGGACCGGTTCGAAGGCCGTATGCCGCCGCGCGGAGGCGGCGGTGCAAAGGAGCAGCAGGGCCAGAAGGGAGCGGATGATTCTGTTCATGGTGTTTCCCAGCATACGCCCGCGCCCCGTTGCGGTAAAGGTGCAATTCCGCCTGCCCGGCCTCCGTGCCGTCCGGCCGTCGCGGGTTCCGCCGTCTCAGAGAATCTTGAACTTGGGGAGATCCTGGAGGTCGATGATGCCGACGAGGCGGCCTTCGGCATCCACGACGGGCAGGTCGTCGAAGCGGTGCTGCTGGAAGACGGCGAGGGCGTCGGCAGCCAGCTGGCCGGAGCGGACCGACTTGGGATTGCGGGTCATGATGTCGCGGACGGGGCGGGTCCGGAAATCGTCGGCGCCGCCGGCGAGGTAGCGGCGGAGATCGCCGTCGGTGACGAGGCCCTCGACGCGGCCGCCGGAATCGACGATGCCGACGGCGCCGGCCTGGGCTTCGGTCATGGCGATGACGGCGTCCCGCACGGTGGCGGTGGCCGGGAGGCGGGCGAGGCGGTCGCCGGTTCGCATGATGTCGTCGGTGGTGAGCAGGAGCGCGCGGCCGATGGCGCCGCCGGGATGGTAGCGGGCGAAGTCTTCCTTGCGGAAACCGCGGGCTTCGAGGAGGGCGATGGCCAGGGCGTCGCCTAGGGCCAGCGCAACGGTGGTCGAGGCGGTCGGCACGAGGTTGAAGGGGCACGCCTCGCGCTCGACGGAGGCGTCGATGACGATGTCCGCGTGGCGGGCGAGGGTGGACTCCAGGCCGCCGGTCAGGGCGATGATCTTCGCCCCGTCGCGCTTGAGGAGCGGGAGCAGGCGGACGAGTTCGTCGGATTCGCCGGAGTAGGAGAGGGCGATGACCGCGTCGGCGGGCCGCAGGAGGCCGAGGTCGCCGTGCATGGCTTCGGAGGGATGCAGGACGGTGGAGGGCGCGCCGGTGCTGGTGAGGGTGGCGGCGATCTTCTGGCCGATGTGGAACGACTTGCCGATTCCGGTGACGACGATCTTGCCGCCGCGGTCGAGGGTGTCCTTGAGCAGGGCGACGGCGGCGGGGAGGGAATCGCCGAGGCGGTCGAGGGTGCGCCGCAGGGCGTCGGCCTCGCAGGCGAGGACGGCACGCGCGTTATCCAGGGGGGACGGAGTCGTGTTCATGCCGGAACCATACCGCAGGGGGCGCTGCGGGGCAATGCCAATGAGGGCGCGCGGCGGACCGGGAGCCGCGCGGGCGGAGGGGTGAAAGTTTTCTTGCAAACCGGGGGGGGGACCCCATAATGCCCCGCGTTTTCCGAGGTGCCGCCGTGCGGCGCCCCCAGGCAGCCAACCCATGGAGGATTCTGGACCGTGAGCGAGTTCTTGGAGTTCGTCGACGTTTCGAAAAACTACGGCGCCATCAAGGCGTCCGACCACGTGTCGCTTTCCGTCAAGCAGGGCGAGTTCTTCTCCCTGCTCGGCCCCAGCGGTTGCGGCAAGACCACGCTCCTGCGGATGCTGGCGGGCTTCGAGTCGCCCGACTCCGGACGCATCCTGCTCGACGGGCAGGACATCACGGACATCCCCCCCTACCAGCGCAAGGTCAACACCATCTTCCAGAACTACGCGCTCTTCCCGCACCTCTCGCTCTGGGACAACATCGCCTTCGGCCTGCGCGTCGCCAAGTGCTCCAAGAAGGACATCAAGGAGCGCGTCGAGAAGATGCTCGCCCTCATCCAGATGGAGGACCAGGCCTGGAAGAAGCCCGACCAGATCTCCGGCGGCCAGAAGCAGCGCGTCGCCATCGCCCGCGCCCTGGTGAACCAGCCGCGCGTGCTGCTGCTCGACGAACCCCTCGCCGCCCTCGACCTCAAGCTCCGCCAGCGCATGCTGATCGAGCTGGACCTCATCCACGACCAGGCGGGCATCACCTTCCTCTACGTCACGCACGACCAGGGCGAGGCGATGAGCCTGTCCGACCGCATCGCGGTCATGCGCAGCGGCCGCGTCGAGCAGCTCGGCACCCCGGCGCAGATCTACGAGGCCCCGCGCACGAGCTTCGTCGCGGCGTTCATCGGCGACACGAACTTCTTCGACGGCACCGTCGCCGAGCCGGTCGACCAGCGCGCCATCCTGCGCGGCATGCTCCCCGCCGTCGTGGACAAGGACTACTCCCGCCTGGTCATCGGCGACCTCCCCGACCTCGAATGCTTCAACGACAAGCAGATCAAGCAGGGCGAGCACGTCTTCCTCTCCGTGCGCCCCGAAAAACTCTCCATCTCGCGGGAGGAGCCCGAGCGCCGCCCCCACGTCAACATGCTGCGCGGCACCGTCGAGGACGTCATCTACCTCGGCTCCCAGACCAAGTACTGGGTCCGCGTCGGCGAATACCGCATCTCGATCGTCCGCCAGCACACCCGGTTCTTCCTCGACGAAAAACCCATCAAGTGGGGCGAGGAAGTCTGGATTTCCTGGCACGCCGACGACGGCTTCATGCTGGAGAAATACTCCGAGCAGGACGAGAACCTCCTCCGCCTCCCGCCCGAAGCCGTCGGCGAGACCCCCGTCGAACCCGCGCCCGCGCCCGCGGCCGAAGAGGCCCGGACATGAGCGGCCGCGCCAAACCCCGCGCCTGGACGGAGTGGCTCGTCACGATGCCCTCCTTCGTGTGGCTGGGACTGCTCTTCATCATCCCGACGGTGCTCGTCTTCGCGATCACCTTCCGCCCCTCCGACCCCTACGGCGGCATCGGCGCCGGCTGGACCCTCGAGACCCTCAAGACCCTGGGCAACCCCAACTACCCGGCCATCGTCTGGCGGACCATCTGGATGAGCGCCCTGACGACGGGCCTTTGCATCCTCCTCGCGACGCCCATGAGCTACTACCTCTCGCGCGTCTCCCCGCGCCTGCGCCAGTGGCTGCTGCTGCTCGTCATCCTCCCCTTCTGGACGAGCTTCCTCGTGCGCGTCTTCGCCTGGAAGGTCCTCCTCCATCCCGACGGCTTCCTCAAGCACGCCCTCGTCTGGCTGCACCTGATTTCCCCGGATACCTCCCTCCTCTACAACGCCGGCGCCGTCCTCCTCGTGATGATCTACACCGAACTCCCCTTCGCCATCCTCCCCATCTACGCCGCCGCCGAAAAATTCGACTACCGCCTCATCGAAGCCGCCAAGGACCTGGGCGCCGGCTCTTTCCGCGCCTTCGTCTCCGTCTTCCTCCCGGGCATCCGCGTGGGCCTGCTCACCGCCTTCCTGATGGTCTTCATCCCGTCGCTCGGCTCCTACGTCATCCCGGACATCGTCGGCGGGCCCACCAGCGAAATGATCGGCAACAAGATCGCCCAGCGCACCTTCGTCGACCGCAACCTCCCGCACGCCGCCGGACTCTCCGCCTTCCTGTCCGTGGCCGTCCTCGTCCCGATGGTGGCCGTCAGCGCCCTGCGCCGCAAGAACACCCGCGCCCCGAACGAAGAAGGAGTCTGACCATGCGCCCCTCCCGCGTCCCCGCCATCGTCACCTGGGCCGTCCTGGTGTTCTTCTACCTGCCGATCGTCGTCCTCGTCGCCCAATCCTTCAACTCCTCCCGGTTCGGCGGCCATTGGGAGAGCACCTCCCTCAAATGGTACATCGCCCTCATGCAGCGCGACGACATCTGGTCCGCCCTCGTCAACACCCTGGTCATCGCGGCCTCCGCGACCCTTGGCGCCATGATCCTCGGCACCTCCGCCGCGTTCGCCCTGCACCGCTACGCCGGCAGCCGCCTCCAGAAAGTCCACTACTCCGTCATCTACATGCCCCTCGTCCTCCCCGAGATCCTGATGGGCCTTTCCATGCTGCTCTTCTTCGTCGCCCTGAAGATCCAGCTCGGAATGTTCACCATCGGCCTCGCCCACGTCACCTTCTGCCTCTCCTACGTCGCCATGACCGTCCTCGCCCGCCTGCAGGATTTCGACTACACCATCATCGAAGCCGCCCAGGACCTCGGCGCCGGATGGTGGACCACCCTCTGGCGCGTCCTGATCCCCATGCTGGCCCCGGGCATCCTCGCGGGCGGCCTCCTCGCCTTCACCCTGTCCATCGACGACTTCGTCATCTCCTTCTTCGTCGCGGGCCCCGGCTCCACCACGTTGCCCATCCGCATCTACAGCATGATCAAATACGGCGCCCCGCCGCTCATCAACGCCCTGTCCACGATCCTCCTTGTCGTCACCTTCGCCTGCGTCACCATCAGCCAACTCCTCTCCCGCAACAAACGCGCCCCCGGCACCTGACGCCGCCGCGATGGCCCCCCCGGCGCCTGGAAATCCAGGTCTCTGGATATCTAGAAATCTAGATTGGCCCCTGCCTCCCCTGCCGCCCCCGTTTTTCCCCCAGCGGCGGGGCGAGCTCTCCGGGCGATTCGTGCCTTGCACATGGGACGCCGATGCCTTGCCCCACCCGTTCCCGCGACTGCAGCGGAGGGGGCTCCTGCCAGCCGCCGGCACATTTGAGATTATTTCATTTTGGCCGATTTCGTGGGGTTTTGCGCTCTGTCCGCGGCCATGAAAAACGCCCCGCCGGGAAGGCGGGGCGCGGGAGGGATGGGGTGGGGGAGGGGGGCGGGTCAGAGGAGTTCGTCGGGGTATTCGACGTCGTCGGCGCCGGAGGGTTCGTCGTCGTCGGAGGGGGCGTTGAATTGGGTGTGGGAGGGGGCGTTGGTGGAGGCGGTGGTGCCGGCGATGGAGGTGGCAGGGGTGTCGGCGACGATGCGTTTGCCGTCGACGAATTCGCCGACGGAACCAAGCTGCTTGGCGTGCTTCTGCGCGAAGGTTTCGGCGTAGGCCGCCGCCGGGGTCCCGGGGGCCGCGGCGAGAAGATCCTGGATGGCGCGGTAGCAGGATTCCCATTCGCCGAGCGCGGCGTAGCAGGGAAGGGTGCGGGACAGGGCGCGGGCTTCGTTGTTGCCGACGTAGGGGTAGAAGACGACCAGGGAGAGGTAGGTCATCAGGGCCCGGTCCCAGTTCTCCAGGCGGACGTAGGCGTCGCCCAGCGCGAAGAGCATGTCGGAGAGGAGGGCTTCGTCTTCTTCGGGCAGGGGGATGCCGTCGAGGCATTCGATGGCGTCGACGGCGTTGGTCAGGCGGGAGTGGTCGATGCCGGCCCGGATGCGGGCGGCGTCGGCGAAGGCGGACGGCGGGTCTTTGGCGCGGATGGCTTCGTAGCCGGCAAGGGCTTCGGCGTGCTGCCCCTGGCGGTCCTGGAGGCGGGCCTTGAGGTAGAGGGCTTCGTCGGAGACGACGCCGGGAATGTCGCGGAAGGCGCGGGTCTGGAGGACGTATTGGTCGAGGAGGGCGTGGGCGCGCGCGGTGGCCTGCGGAGGCAGGGGGCCGGTGCCGGGCGCGGCGACGAGGGCTTCGACGTTGGTGAAGAAGGCGGGGCGCGGCATGCGGATGCCGAGGATGTCGGCGCGGGCATAGCCGACCTGCGGGCCGGGGGTGCCGTCGGGTTTGAGGCGGCGGAGCCAGACGTCGCCGTTTTTTTCGCGCTTGAGGAGATGGGCGTGGAAGCGGTCGTTGGCGAGGCGGACTTCGTAGGGGCAGAGTTGGGCGCGGGCGGGGAGGGGGAATGAGCCACAAAGGACGCAAAGGACACAAAGGAAGAGAAGGGGACGAAGGGACCGCAGGAACGGGTGGGAATGGGAGGGGCGGTGGCTCATGGGGTGGCTCCTTGGGAGAGGGCGGCGCGGCGTTGGCGGGCGGTGGCGGCTTCGGCGGTGCCGCGGGAGGCATCGGTTTCGAGGAAGGCGTCGTAGGTGGCGATGGCTTTCTGGGGTTCGCGGGTGTGCTCGAAGCAGGCGGCGGAGCCGAGGTAGGCGGCGGCGACCTGTTTTTTGTAGGCGCCGTAGAGGACGTACACGCGCTGGTAGTAGGCGTTGGCCTGGTTCCATTCGTTCTGGGCGCAGAGGCAGGCGGCGATGCCGAGGAGGGCGTCGGGCTTGAGGCGGCGCGGGGCGGCGCGGTTGGCCAGGATTTCGTTGTAGGCGGTGATGGCTTCGCCGTTGCGCCCGAGTCCGCGGAGGGCTTCGGCGCGCAGGAAGACGGCTTCGACGTAGATGTCGAGGTCGGCGGCGCCGTTGACGACGGCGTCGGCGTGGCCGAAGGCGTCGTCCCAGCGTTTGTCGGCGACTTCCTGGCGGGCGAGGAGCATCTGGGCTTCGGGGGCGTGGCGGGATTCGCCGTAGCGGTCGAGGAGGAATTCGAGGGTGGCGGTGCCGTTGGAGACCATGCCGTGGTCGAACCATTCGCGGCCGATCCAGACGAGGGTCTCGGGGCCGAGGTCGTCGGTGTTGTAGCGGCCGGCGAAGGCGGCGACGGCGGCGGTCTGGGACTCGGCGGGGAGGCGCTGGATGCGGGCGGCGTCGAGGCGCGCGGCGAGGGCGATGCGGCGGTCGGCGAGGGCGCGGTCGTGGCGGGCGCGGAGGTCCTGGTCGTATTCGTCGGTGCCGCGGGGGTAGAGTTTGGCGAGGTCGGCGAGCATGAGGTCGAAGCCTTCCCAGGCGGGGACGTTGCCGTGGAGCTCGATCATCTGCCAGTAGAGGCGGCGGGCCTTGTCGGATTCGCCGGTCTGGCGGAGGGCCCAGCCGGCCTGGTAGGCGGCGTCGATGATGTTGGAGTCCTGGGGCATGTCCTTGATGTACTGGACGAATTCCCTGGACATTTCGCGGTATTCCTCGGGCTCGGCGAGGGCCTTGTGGAGGCGCGCGGCCTGGGTGAGGGCCATGTAGTAGAAGGGGCCGGCGGCGGGGACCATGGCGATGCGGTAGGCTTCCTTGGCGGCGTCGAATTCGCCGAGGGCGGCGAGGGCGTCGCCGCGCATGATGGCGGCTTCGTGGCGGAAGTAGTGGTCGGGATGGTCGCGCAGGAAGGCGGCGACCCCGGCGGCGGCGCCTTCGTAGTCTTCGAGGGCGTAGCGGCAGCAGGCGGCGCGGTAGTCGGCCTCGGGGGCGTAGACGGTGTAGGGGTTCTGCTTGGCGTAGGCGTCGAAGAGGGGGAGGGCTTCCTGGTACTTGCCGTCGTAGTAGAGGCTGATGGGCATCCAGTAGCGGACGTCGGGCGCGAGGGGGTGGTCGGGGTATTTGGCGAGCCAGTCCTTGAAGCGGCTCACGGCCTCGCCGAATTCTTCCTGCATGGCGAGGGAGAGGGCGAGGTAGAACTCGATGCGCGGGCGCTGGGGGTGGGAGGGGAAGCGGATGAGCAGCTTGCGCATCTCGATTTCGGCGTCCTCGAAGCGCTCGGTGTTGACGAAGGCTTCCGCTCGCAGGAAGGCGACGGTCGGGACGTTGGCCCACTTGTCGTGGTATTCGCCGAGGTCGGCGAAGTCTTCGTCGTCCCACGCCTGCGCGAAGGGCCGGCGGCCGCCGCCTTCGCCGCCTTCCCCGCCGTCCTCTTCCGCGAGGTCGAACATGCCGCCGCCGTCTTCGCGGAGGGCACCCTTCTTGGCGGCCTTGGACCACGCGCCGAGCTTCTTGGCCTTGGCGCGGTGCTCGAGCTGGCGGAGGCGCGCGAACTCGTCGTCGGGACCGCGGCCGCTGGGCATGACGGCGGAGGCGCCGTAGACGCGGGCGAGGCCGTTGGCGACGAGCAGCTCGGCGAGGTCGTCCTTGCCGACCTGCACGATGCCGAAATAGCGCTTCTGCTGGGACGAGCCCATCGCGTCCTCCCAGCGGGTCCACACGGTGAAGCGCTCGCCCTTGAGCGTCTTCTGCGTGAACTTCTTGCCGAGCTGGCCGACGGGGATCACCTGCGTGTCCTTGATGCCGAAGTAGTCCGCCTGCGCCTTGTTGCGCTCCTCGTGGGTCTTGTCCGTCTCGGGGGTGTCGACGAAGTAGAGGCGGATGATGATGTCCTTGTTCTTGTGGCGGATGTGGAAGCTGTCGCCGTCCATGTAGCCGTCGGCGAGCACGCAGTCCTCCAGCTTGTTCCACTTGCCCGAAACCGCGGCGCGCGCGGGGGCGGGAAGAAGGGAACCTAGGACGGCTAGGACGCCTAGGACGGAGGGAAGGACGGAAAAGCGGCGGGTTTTCATTGCCACCTCCCTTCGGGGTCGTAGGTGCCGAGGTAGTTGTCGGCCTCCACGAGCAGGTCGTCGAAGCGGCGCAGGCGGCTGATCGCCAGGATCAGATCGAAGTGCGCCGCCTCGCGGATCTCCTCCTCCGCCGCGGTGTCCACCACGCGCTTGAAGGCGATGCGGGCCTCCCAGTGGCGGTCCGTGTTGAAATAGCAGCGGCCGATGCGGTGGAAGAGGTTCGCGTCGTAGTCCGGCATCGTCTCGAGCTTCTCGAGCATCTCGCGCGTCTGGGCGACGTCGCGCTCCAGCTGCCGCGCCGCCCGGAAGTGCGCCGAGAGGCCTCCCTGCGCCGACGGCGGACGCCGGTCGAACGCCGCCTTCTCCGCCTCCAGCCGCGCGAGGTCCTGCTTGAGGTGCTGGAGGATCGCGCGGCGGGTCTTGACGCGGCGGTACGCCTTGAGCGCCGTCTCGAACTCGCCGTCGTCGAAGAGCGAGTCGCCGATCTCGAACGCCAGGAAGTTGCAGTACGTCACCACCGACCACGGGCGCGGGCGCTTCTCCGTCTCCTCGAGCATCGCGATCGCCTCCTCGGGCTTGCCGTCATCGAAGAGGGCGCGCGCGGCGTAGGCGCCGGCCTGTGGGGCGAGGCGGCTGCGGGGGTAGAGCGCGACGAAATCCTTGAAGGCCGCCGCCGCGTCCGCGTTCGCCTCGTCGAGCAGGAGGCAGAGGCCGATCTGGAAGGCCGCGTCCTCCGCGTACGCCGAGTCCGGATGGGCCGTGCGCAGCTGGCGGTAGGCGGCGACGGCCTCCTGGTGGTCGCCGTCCTGCTGGAGGCAGACGCCGATGCGGAAGAGCGCCTCGTCCGCGTACTTCGACTCCGGGAACGCCGCCAGGTATTCGCGGAACGCCTTCACGCACTCCTCGCGGCGCTCGAGGTTGTAGAGCGCGCAGGCCTTGGCGTACATGGCCAGGTCGATGCGCCCGCGCAGCTCCGGCTCGCGGCCGAAGACCTTGACCAGCTCCGAGAGCACCGTCAGCGACGTCTCGTAGTCGCCGGCGGAGAACCGCGACATCCCCGTCTGGAAGAGGGCCTCCGGCGAATCGTCGGGCAGCGCCTCCTGGGCGCGCGCCGGCCCGCACAGCACCGCGGCCGCCGCCAACACCCCGCAAAGAAAACAAGTCAACCGTCTCATGCCCCCGACTATCCCCCGCCACCCCCCTCCCCGGCAAGCCCGAAATGCACCCCGCGTCCCTCCTGCTTCCTCCCCCTCGCCCGCCCGCCGGCATCCATGGCCCCCAAGACGACGGAAAACCACCGAAAACCGTTGATTTTACAGTAATCTCAAAACCATCCCCTCCCCATTCGCCCCCCCGCCGGAAGTTTTCCAACCATTGGAAACATTTTTTCCAATCATTGGAAAACTCTCCACACTGCCGCAAATGCCCCTTGATGCCCCCTCCCGCCTGCCCTTCCCGGCACTTTTGAGATTACTTCATTTCCAACGATTTCCAGCGATTTCACACCTATCCCGCCCCCATGAACGCAAGGCACGAAAAAGGACGGCCCGCCACGGCAGGCCCTCCCTTTTGCAGTACACGCCAATGGTGGTCGTATCGAACAGCCCCGTGCAGGCCTCCACCATCCCAACAAGCCCCCCCCACCTCCCTCTCCCTCCCATGTTCCCCAAAAACGGGCTCAGATGATCGGCGGCGCACGCAACCAGCGGATGGCGGCGTCGCGCAGGTGCGAGCATTTCGGGGAGAGGTGTTTGTCTTGCAGGAAGTCCGCCAGCGCCAGGCGGGTCGCTTCGATGCGGCCCGGGTCGATTGTCATGTGGCGCGCCGCGCCGCGGACCTCCGGGAAGCGGGCGGCGTGGCGGCATTCCTTCGCGCCACGCGCATCGCGGCGGGCGCGGAGGAGTTGGGGAATGCCGAGCTTTTCATCGACATGCTTGCGCAGGCGGGTGAAATTCCGGTTCTCGCGCAGGAGCCGCGCCAGCCGCCGCCGGGCCGTCCAGTACGGCGTTTGGAGGTCGGAAGGGAGTTCGCGGTCGGGCGCCGCGTGCGGCAGGAGCCACTCCAGGGGGAGGCGGGCGTCGAGCGCGAGGAGCTGGCGGAGGCGCGTGGCGAGGAGTTTGTAGCGCATCAGGGTGGAGTAGGGGACGGGGATGCGGTTGTCGGCGAGGTAGGCTTTGAGACCGCCGCCGCGGGAACGGTAGCGTTTGGCGCCGTTGGGGAGTTCGGTGAAGGAGAAAGTCCGGTCGAGCGTGGGATCGAGGTCGGCCAGGAGGGATCCGAGGCGGAGGCGTTCCAGCAGCTTGCGCGGGGTGGCGGCGCAGGCGGCGGCGAGTTCCTCCGGCGTGGGCGTGCCGCGCAGCGAGGGGCTTTCGGGACGGGGGATGCGGAGGCGGTGGCGGCGGTGGAGTTCGTCGAGGATCGCGGCGCCGGTCTCGGTGACGAGGAAGGCCGTGAAGGCCGTCGCGGTCACGGCCAGCGACAGGGCGGCATCGACGAGGATCAGCCGGGCGTCGGCGCGGGCGAGGGCGCCGAAGGTACCGCGGGCGACGGCGCCGGTCTTGCGGAGGACGGGAGTGATGATTTTCATGGTGCGGAGGAGGATGGCAGATGCGGGCGGATTCGGCAAGAAGGAAATAATCTCACGAGTGCGGGGGATTCGGCATTGCCAGGGGACGGGAGGGGGTGGTATAAGGCGGGGGAAAACCAACCGGCACCGGACGAAAGGAGCTTTTCCGTGGAAACCACATACGATTCCAAGCAGATTCTCGACATCCTCCCCCACCGCTTCCCGTTCATCATGGTCGACCGCATCGTGGAATGCGACGGCAAGGAATGGATCGTGGGCATCAAGAACGTCTCTTCCAACGAGCCGTGTTTTCAGGGGCATTTCCCCGGCGACCCGGTGTTTCCCGGCGTCCTCCAGCTCGAAGCGATGGCCCAGACGGCCGGCGTGCTGCTCAACCAGATTTTCGGCAACGAGGGCGGCACCTGCTACTACGTCGGCGTCGACAAGACCCGCTTCCGCCGCATCATCCGTCCCGGCGACCAGATGCGCATGGAAATCAAGATGCTCCGCATCCGCATGGGCATGGCCCGCGCCCAGGGCCGGGTGCTGGTGGACGGCGAAGTGGCGTGCGAAGCGGAGATGATGTTCGGCGGAGGGCGCTGACGATGGCCGTCGAAATCCATCCGAGTTCGGTGGTGGATCCCGGCGCGCGGCTGGGCGAGGACGTGAAGATCGGGCCGTTCTGCGTGGTCGGCCCCGAGGTGGTGATCGGCGACCGCACGGTCCTGCGCTCCCACGCGAGCGTGACCGGCCGCACGGTGCTCGGCTCCGGCTGCGAGGTCTGGCCGTTCGCGTCGGTGGGCGGCAAGACGCAGGACCTCAAGTACAAGGGCGGGAGCCCGGGCCTGCGCGTGGGCGACAACACGGTCATCCGCGAGTGCGCGACCCTCAGCTGCGCGACGTACGCCGACGGCGAGACGCGCGTCGGCTCCGGCTGCCTGCTGATGGCGTACGTCCACGTGGCGCACGACTGCATCGTCGGCGACCGCGTGATCATGGCGAACAACGCGACGCTGGCGGGGCACGTCATCGTGGAAGACGATGCGATCCTCGGCGGCATGGCGGGCGTCCACCAGTTCGTGCGGATCGGCCGGATGTGCATCCTCGGCGGGTGCACGAAGGCGGTCAAGGACATCCCCCCCTTCATGACGGCGGACGGCGACCCCGTGAAGGTCTACGGCACGAACAAGATCGGCCTGGAGCGCCACGGGATTTCCCCGGAAACGCAGAAGGCGCTGCTGAAGGCCTACAAGATCGTGTACCGCTCCTCGCTGCTGACGGAACCGGCGCTGGAACGCATCGAGGCGGAGCTGCCGCACTCGCCGGAGCTGGACCACTTCGTGGCCTTCATCCGGGGAAGCGAGAGGGGAATCGCGCGCTGACGCGGTCCGTCCGGGGCGACACGGACCGGCACCGCTGGTCGACCGAGCCCGTCCGCCTTGACTCCCTCTTCCTGGCCTTCCCCGCCCCGGACAGGGGCCGTGTTCGCCGGCTTTGGGGGTGCGGATGTCGCGTGTCGGAAAGTTTCCCCTTGTCCGCCTCCCTCCAACGGGGCAGAATGGAGTTGTGGGCAGGTGGCTGTGTTGGCCCCCGCCCGGACGACTGGACGGATGACCATGAAACGTGCAAATCGGTGGTTGGGTTGGCTCGCGGCGGCGGTCCTGGGCTTCGGCGGCGTGTTGCCGGAAGCCAGGGCCGAGACCGAAACCGTGGACGGAATCCCGTGGACCTACACGGTTTCCGGCGGGGTGGCCACGGTCGTCGGCATTCCGGCTTCGACGGCCGGCGCCATCGCCATTCCTTCCGCGTTGGGCGGTTGTCCCGTGACGGACATCGGGTCGTTCGCGTTCCACAACCACGGCGGGCTGACGGGTGTGACGATCGGGGCGGGGGTGACGAATGTCGCGAGCTACGCGTTTTCCTTCTGCACCAACCTTGTGAGCATGGCGATTGCCGACGGCGTGGCGCGCATCGAGCCGTATGCGCTGTACAAATGCAGTGGCCTGCGGAGCCTGGAAGTGCCGGGTGCGTGGTACGGGACCGGCATCGTGGCGGAAGCCCTCTGGGCCCCCCTGTGGTTTCCGGTGACGTACCGGGGAATCGAACCGCTGGCCGTGGCGGCGGAGAAGGTGCCGGAAGCGCGGGAGGGAGAGGCGTACGCGACGACGCTGGAGGTGGCGGGCGGGGTGGCGCCGTACGCGTGGCACGGCGGGGCGGTCCGGTACGGGGAGTCTTCCGCCGAAAACACCTACGCGGTGACACCGGAGACGGCGGCGGCACGGGAATGGTACGAGGCCGAGTACAGCTGGGACGTGGACCTGCCATTCGGATTCCCGTTCTTCGGCGGAATCTACACGCACGCGAAAATCAACAGCAACGGGGGGATTTCGTTCGGGAGTTTGCCGTTCGAGCGGGCCCGGTACGACGAAAACCTGTTCCTGCGGACGCCCGTCATCGCCGCGATGTGGGAGAGCCTGTCGCTGGAGAACGGCGGCATGTACATGGAGGAAGGCGCGGGATGGGTGAAAGTGCAGTGGCGGGCGGCTTACGAGGGCGGCGGCGCGGTCAATTTCTCGGCGACGCTGCACGAGGACGGGCGGATCGTGTTTTCCTACGGCGCGGGGAACAGGATCGGCGGGTTCATCGGCATCAGCGCGGGGGACGGGGAAACAGTGCTGGTCTCCAGGAAGAGCGGCACGGGGCGGATGCGGAATGCGCAGGACATCGTCTTCACGCCCGTGCGGGGGATGCCGGAGTGGCTCGAACTGACGGCGGACGGCGTGTTGCGGGGGACGCCGGAAGAGGGCGGGAACCATCCCGTCACGGTCTTCGTGGAGGATGCCGCGGGGGTGGTGGCGAGGAAGGATCTGGCACTGGTGGTGGAGGACGCGGTCGTGCCCGCCACCCAGCGGGTGGTGTTCGACGCGAACGGGGGGACGTGCAGGAAGACGTCGCTGACGGCCGTCGTGGGCGAAACCTACACCAAGCTCGCGAGCGTCACCCGGGACGGCCACAGCTTCCTGGGCTGGTACGACGCGCCGGAGGGTGGAACCCGGGTCCGGGTCGGCGATGTCGTGACGCCCCTGTCCAAGCGGACCCTGTGGGCGCATTGGGGAGCCCCCCGCCAGACGGTGCGTTTCGACGCCAACGGCGGGACGTGCGCCAAGACGAGCGTGAAGTGCTTCGTCGGCGACACCTATGACCACTTCGTGATTCCCGTCCGCGAATACTACAAGTTCCTGGGCTGGTACGACGAACAGGAAGGCGGAAGGCGGGTCCGGGTCGGCGATGTCGTGACCGAGCAGGCCGAACGCACCCTGTGGGCGCATTGGGAGCGGCTCGTCCAGAAGGTGCGCTTCGATGCCAACGGCGGGACGTGCGCCAAGAGGAGCGTGAAGTTATTCGTCGGCGACCCCTATTCGCACTTCGTGATTCCCGTCCGCGAAGGCTTCACGTTCCGGGGCTGGTACGATGCCAAGGAAGGCGGCCAGCGCGTCCGGGTCGGCATGACGGTGACGGCCGATGCCGAGCGGACGTTGTATGCCCGCTGGCAGGCGACGACCGGCGCCCTCTCCATAACCGGCTTCTCGCGCTCTTGCCGCCCCGTTCACGCCGCCCGTGCCACCCGCCCGCCCGCCACGGAATGCACGCTCCAGGTCGAAGCCCCCGCCGGCGTGGCCTGCGAGGTCCAGTGGACCCCCGTCCTGGGCGGCGAATGGACCGTCCTCCGCCGCTGGACCCCCGCCGCCGACGGCGAAACCGGCGTGCCGGTCGTCCTGCCCGCGGATTCGCCCGCCGGCTTCTTCCGCGTGGTCGGAGCGGACGCGGACAACGAGTGACACGTGACAGGAAGCGGTGCGGCCAAAGCAACGCCCCTGCTTGCCGACACCCCGGCCTTTGACAAGCCCCCCCATTCGCTTTCCTACGCTGGCCAACGGCCGTTTTCCGAGTGCTCAGGCTCCTCCAACAGACACCCCATCCCGAACCTCTCCGTGTCTCCTTCCTCGTGCGCTCCGTGTTTCGCGCCGCAGGCCCGTTTCCCCGGCGGCCTGCCCCGTCGCGGTCAGGGGCGGAAGATGCGGTCGAGCCAGTCGATGACGTCGTCTTCGGTGTGGCGGGCACCGACGCCGAGGCCGAGGCGGCGCTCGATCTGGTTGGAGCCGCGCAGGGAGAGGGCGTCCAGGACCGTCGCGCCGGGGCAGGCCTTGCGGATGTCGGCGGGGAAGCGTCCGGCCCCGCCGCCGCCGTGGGTGCAGAAGGGGGCGACTGTCTTGCCGGCGAGCGCGTCCGCCGCGAGGAAGGTCCCGACGGGCGGCGCGTAGGTGCCGTACCAGATGGGGGAGCCGAGGAACACCACGTCGTAGCCGTCGAGTGGCGGGATGGCCTTGAGGGCGGGCAGGGTGCCGGAGGTGACGTCCTTTTCGGCGGCCTTGAGGGTCGCGCCGTAGGGTTCGGGATAGGGCTCGGCCATCTCCAGTTCCAGAAGGTCGCCGCCCGTGTGCTTGGCGATCCACGCGGCGACGGTTGCCGTGTTGCGCACCTTGGACTGGGAATGGAAGACGACCGCCACCCGGCCCGGAATCTTCGCGGTCGGGGTCTTGGTCGCCGCCGTGGAACGCCGCGACAGGGCGACGCACCCCGCCACCGCCGCGAGGACCGCGACGGCCAGCACCGCCAGGACGACCAGGCCCGCTTTCACTGCACGGCGCCTTTCGCGGCCGCCTGCGCGGCGCGGGCGAGGGCCCCGCCGGCGTTCCAGGCCTGGCCGGCTTTTTCGCCGGTGGCGTAGTAGCCGTGGCGGAACTGGTCGAAGGCGATGGCGTCGAGCTTGGCGGGGTCCACCTTGCCCGCGTCGTCGAGGATGCGCGGGTCCGCGAGGGTGTTGACGATGGTGCCGACGACGGCGTACAGGGTCTTCGACTCGACGACTTCCGCGAGTTCGCATTCCATCGTGACGGGGAATTCGTCGATGACCGGCGCGTTCACGCGGGCCGACTTCGCGGCGTGGAGGCCGGAACGCGCGAATTTGTCCGCGACCTGGTTGCCGGAGACGATGCCGACGTAGTCGGCTTCGGCCATGTGCTCGCGGTCGGCGAGGGCGACGGTGAAGGCCTTCGCGGCGAGGATGGCTTTCATGGTGGCGTGGTCGGGGTCGAGGAAGAGCGCGATCTTGTCGGTGTCGCAAATCTGCCCCCAGGCGGCGTTCAGCAGCTGGACGGTCCCCTTCGCGTCGTACGCGGCGACGACGAGGACGGGCATGGGGAAAACGGCGGGGACGGGGCCGAGGTCGGTTTTGGGGGGCATGGCAAATCCTTTCGTTGGGGGTTGTACCGCCGATGATGGCAGAAAAGCGGGGCGGTGTCCAGAAATCCGGCTTTCCGTGACGGGGCACGCCTGCTCGAACGCCGGGTGCCAGACGGCGAGCTGGGCGGGCTGTTCATACCGCCCGGGGCGGGTCAGGGGTGGATGGAGTAGGTGCCAGCGCGGATGGAGGCGATGACGCCGCCGTCGATGGGCAGGTCGGCCAGACCGTCGGTGGGGGTGCGGAGGATTGTCCCCTAGGCCAGCGGCGGAAAGGCGGTCCACTCGAAGCGCTGCTCGCGCTCGGCGATCCACCAGCGGCCGTCGAGCTTGACGTACTTGTCGGAGTAGCGCACGGCGTGGACCGTGAGGATGTCCTTGCCGTCCTTCTCCGTGACGAGCGTGGCTAGGGCGTAGCAGGTGCCGGTGGCGTGCGTGGCGTCGGCGAATTCGACGTTCTGCTGGCCGTTCATGTGGAACGACATCTTTGCGGCGCCGAACGCCTTGTACTGCCGGATCATGTCCTGCACGTCGCGCGCCGTCATGCCGAGTTTGCCGTTGAAATAGACGTCGAGCTTGATGTCGGGGCGGAAGATTTCGGCGTAGCAGTCCTGGTTGCCCTTGTCGCTCTCGGTCGCGTACTTGTCCACGAGGGCCTTGAGTTCCATGCGGTCTTCGATGTGGTCCATTGCGGTGTCTCCTTGGATTGGTGCGGTGGGTTAGGCTTTTTCGTAAGTCGGCTGCCAGGCGGCGAACTGCACGAGCTGCGCGTCGGTGCGGTTGTAGTAGCGCACGCCCTTGTCGAGCGTGGCGATGGCGGCCATGTCGGCGTCCGTGAGCGAAAAGTCGAGGACGGCGAGGTTGTCGCGGATGTGGTCGACGTTGCGGCTGCCGGGGATGACGGCGAAGCCCGTCTGGACGTGCCAGCGCAGGATGACCTGCGCGGGGGTGCGGCCGAGGCGGCGCGCGATGTCCGCGACGACCGGCTCCGCGAGGAGCGCCCTGTCGCCGTGGCCGAGCGGATACCAGCTCATCAGGCGGATGCCGAGGCGGTCGAGCGTCCTGCGGAGTTCATGCTGCGGGAAGTAGGGATGCGCCTCGACCTGGACGAACTGCGGGACGACCTCCCACTGCCGCTCCAGCTCCTCCATGTAGCGCCCCTCGAAGTTCGAGATGCCGATGGACCGCGCCTTGCCGTCGCGCAGCGCCTTCTCCAGCTGCCGGTAGCCCGCAAGCCAGTCGCCGGCCGGCTGGTGGAGGAAGAGCAGGTCCACGTAGTCAGTGCCGAGCCGCTCCAGCGTCTCGTCCACGGCGCACGGGTTCGCGTAGTCGCTCGGCCAGAGCTTGGTCGAGAGGAAGACGTCCCGGCGCGGGACGCCGCTCGCGCGGAGGCCGCGTCCGCAGGCGCGTTCGTTCTGGTAGGCGGCGGCGGTGTCGACGAGCCGGTAGCCCATCTTGAGCGCCTCGCGCACGCTGTTCTCGGCGTCCGCCGGGGAGAGCATGAAGGTTCCGATGCCCACGGCCGGGCATTCGACGCCGTTGTTGAGGGTGAGTGTGGTGGTGTCCATGGGTGTTTTCCTTTGGGTTGCGGGTGGGTGGGTTGCGTGGTGGCGGGGTTTCCAAGCCCCCTGGATATCTAGAAACCTGGGTATCTAGGGAGGGGTGGCCTCTCATTTCCCGAGCCACCGCTCCACGGCGGTTTCGGCGGCGGGGCGGTCGTCCTGGGCGACGTGGCCCTGGATGGCGAGCCCGTCCTCCACGGTGGCGCCGGGGAGCGCCTTCCGGAGCGCGCGGACCGAGCCGCCGAGGCCGCTGCCCTCGTGCGTGCAGAACGGGCGCACCGTCTTGCCGGCCCAGTCGTGCTTCTCGATGAACGTGAAAACGCCCATCGGCGGCACCCCCCACCAGATCGGGTAGCCGACGTACACCGTGCCGTACTGCGCGAAGTCCGCCACGTCCCCGGCGATCTCCGGCCGCGCGTCGTCGCGCAGCTCGCGCTTGGCCTCCTCCGTGCACTCCGTGTAGTCGGCGGCGTATTCCTTGACGGTGCGGATTTCGAACAGGTCCGCGCCCGTCTTTTGGGCGATCATCTTCGCGACGATGGCGGTGTTGCCTTCGGCGATGTCGCCGACGGCGTAGTTCTCCCCCGTGCGGGAGTAGTAGACGACGAGCGGTTTTTGCGTCCGGTGCATGGATGGGTTCTCCTGTTGGGTGGTTCCGGCTTCGGTGTCCCGCGCGCATCCCGCGAACGGCAGGAGGGCGGATAGTACGAACATGGCGGTTGCTTTCATGCCCCCCATCCTACGGCCCGCCCCCGCGGCCGTCCAATAGAACCTTTGCATGGTTCAATGCGTACGGCGCATCATCTTGGCAGGAGCCATGGGGGGCACATGGGAAGCGCGCAATCTGCAAATGTCAAATCTCGCGCTTCCAAACTCCCGCAATGGACAGCGCGAAATTCAACAACGCCCAATTCCGCGCTTGACTTGTCCGGCCGCCCGCGGGAGGATGGCCGCCGTTGCAGCCCATGAGGAGGTCCCCATGTTCGTCGGTCGGAAAGAAGAACTTCTAGATCTGGAATCGCTGTGGAAGAAGCGGACGTCCTCCATCGTCGCGTGCCGGGGCCGTCGGCGGATCGGCAAATCGACGCTGTTCCGCGAATTTGCCCGGCGCACGGCCGACGCGTTCTTCGAATTCGAAGGGCTGGCGCCCGACGCGGACCGCCCCGCCACGAACGACGAGCAGATCGGCGAGTTCGCGGCGACGCTGGCGCGTCTGACCAATTCGCCGATCCTCCCGTTGCGGAACTGGAAGGACGCGTTCTTCTGGCTCGACCGCGCGATCGACGACTCGAAGCGGACCGTCGTCCTCCTCGACGAAATCTCCTGGATGGGCGGCGCCGACCCGACGTTCCCCGCCGTCCTCCGCAACGCCTGGGAAACCTGGTTCCACCGCCACGCGAAGCTGGTGTTCGTCGTCTGCGGTTCCGTGTCGGCGTGGATCAAGAGGAACATCCTCGGGAACACGGGCTTCACGGGGCGCTTCTCGCGCGACTACGTCCTGCGCGAGCTCTCCCTGCCGGAATGCGCGGAATTCTGGAAGCCCGGCGCCGCCCGCCTGCAGCCACGCGAAATCCTCGACGTCCTGTCGGTCACGGGCGGCGTGCCGCGCTATCTCGAGGAAATCGATCCCGGGCTCCCCGCCGGGGAGAACATCCGGCGCCTGTGCTTCCGGAAGGAAGGCGTGCTGTTCAAGGACTTCGACGCCATCTTCCACCAGCTCTTCGGTTCCGCCGCGGCGGAGCGCCGGCGCATCCTGAAACTGCTCGCGGACGGCCCGGCGAGCGGCGCGGAGCTGGCCCCACGGCTGGGTACCGACCGCAACGGCGCGCTCGGCGACCGCCTCCGGGAACTGGAGGAAGGCGGCTTCATCGATTCCGACCCCGGCCTGAACCCCGAAACCGGCCGCGAGGCGCGCGTCTCCCGCTACCGCCTCCGCGACAACTACACCCGCTTCTACCTCAAATACATCCAGCCCCGCCGCGCGGCGATTGCGCGCGGGGCCTTCCGGTTCGCTTCGCTGGAGGCCCTCCCGGACTGGAACACCGTGATGGGCCTCCAGTTCGAGAACCTGGTCGTCAACAACGCCATGGACATCGCCCCCTTGTTCGGCATCGGCCATTCCACCATCGAGTCCGCCGCCCCCTACCGGAACGTCCGAAAAGGGCGAGACGGCCGGCCCGGCGGCTGCCAGATCGACCTGCTGGTCCAGACCCCGAAGACCGCCTACGTGGTGGAAATCAAGCGCCGGAAGGAAATCGGCCCCGAAATCGAGGACGAAGTCGAGGAACGGATGAAGCGGCTGCCCTTGCGGCCCGGGATGAGCAAGCGCCCGGTGCTGGTGTACGACGGGCATCTCGATCCCGCCGTCGAAGGCAGCGGCTTCTTCGCGGCGGTGGTGCCGGGGCGGAAACTGCTTGGACTGTAGCCATTCCGGGAGCAAGACCACCATGATCGAAACCTACCTCCTCCGCGGCATCGCGGAAATCGGCCGGTGCGGGTCCTTCACGGCGGCGGCGAAGGCGCTGCACGTCTCGCAGCCCGCCCTCAGCCGCGCCATGCAGAAACTCGAAGGCGAACTCGGGGCGGCCCTCTTCGACCGCACCGCCGGGCGCACCGTCCTCGCCCCCCTCGGGCGCCTCGCCGCCGAGCACGCCCGCCTCGTCCTCTCCGCGCTCGACGGACTTTCCGCGGCCGTGCGCGAAGCCGACCGCGCCGCCCGTGTCTTCCGCTACGGCTCCGTCGCGCCCATGCCCGTGTGGGTCCTCGCCCCGCTGCTGGCGCGCGCCCTGCCGGGCAAGACCGTCGAATCGCGCCTTGCCGACGCCGACGCCCCCCTCGTCGCGGCCCTCGAAGAAGGAACCCTCGACGCCGCCGTCCTCCTCCGTCCCCCGGCGGGCGGCGGCTGGCAATCGAAAGCCTTCCTGCGCGAGCACCTCGGCGTCCTCCTCCCGCCGGTGCATCCCCTGGCGCGGCGCAAGACCCTGCGTTTCGCGGACCTGGCGGGCGAGACCTTCGTCCTCTTCGGCGACAGCGGCTTCTGGATTCCCCTCTGCCGCCGGAAGATCCCCCGCGCCGAGTTCCTCGCCCAGGGCACCACCGAAGCCGCCCGCCGCATCGTCGCCAACTCCGACCTCCCCGGCTTCTACTCCGACCAGGCCGCCCGCCTGGGCCCCTATCCCGGCAACCGCGTGAAAATCCCTTTCCGCGACCCCGAAGCCACCGCCACCTACCACTTCGTCTGCCGCGCCCCCCTCGCACCTTCCCTCTCTCCTGTCTTCGACGCCCTCCCCGACTTCGCCCTCGACGGCATCCGCCCCAAAAGCCCCCTGATCCGGGCCCAATCCGTCCCGCCGCAAGTTTCCAATGATTGGAAAAAACTTTTCCAATGGTTGGAAAACTTTTCCCGTTATTTCCAACGATTGGAAAAACATTTCACCCCTTTTCCACCCGCCCCTGAGCTGCTGGTCTCCCTCATGCGTCACGTGCTCGCAGTTCGCAACACGACTTCCAGCGCCTTCACGTTTTCGGCGAACTTGCGGGGGTTCCGGTTCCGCAGTGTTTCCAGATTCCGGCGCTTCCACTGGATGGCGGGCAGTTTCTCCAGCCCCGGAATCCCGAAGATGTCCGCATCCGCTTCCAGCGCGGTGAATGCCACGAGACGCCTGCGGTCCTCCTGCGTGAGCGCTTCGTCGATCTCCACGACCAGCCGCTTGAACACCGTCTCGTGTTCGGCAAGGGAAAACGGCACGTCGCTCATCCCCGCGAACTGGACGGCAAACGTTGCGGACTGGTTGAGCGGATGCGGTGCGAGCAGTTCGTGCAGGGGGCGGTTGTGTCCCATGGCCAGTGCGAGAAAACCGTCTTTCACGTCCCGCACGCTTCCCCCGCGCTTGAAAAACTGCGCCACGTCGAACAAGTCCCGCGGATGTTGCCGGTCCAGGGCCGCGCAGAACTTCCCCCCGTACAGTTCTTCCCGGGAGAGGACGGTCATTTCCGCCGACAACCCCACCAGCCCGGCCATTTTCGGCGACAGTTCAATCCGGCGAGCGGGGCGGACCGTGCCCCGGAGGATGTAGTTCGGCTCGATCTTGATCTCCGCCCCGTTCGCGGAGCAGGCGATCTTCCGGGCTTCGTCCGTTCCGCGCAACCGGGCGGCAACACCTCGCGCCTGCAACCGTCCCGCAATCCGGGAAAGCGCCGCGTCGATTTCCGCGATGGCCGTCACTCGTTCCGTCGCGGGCAGGAATGCCAAGTCGATGTCCACGGAGAGCCGTGGCAAATCGAGCTCGAAGAGGTTGATGGCCGTGCCCCCCTTGAGGGCGAAGCACTCCTCCGCCGCAATCGCGGGGATGCACCGCACGACCAGTTCCGCCTGGCGCAGGTACGACTTGTCCATCAGGTTTCCCTCCAAGGGGCCACGACGAGGTTGTATTTCGTCTGGAACACCCCGCCCTTGTCGATCACGCGGCATCCGGTGCCGAGGTGGATGGCCGACCGGTCGATCTTTTTCGCCCACCAGTGCCCGAGGTCGTCCGCGAGAAAAAGGAAAACCCGCTTCGCCTTGACCGACCTGCACGTGGACAACAGTTCCGAGACCAATCCCGGTCGCAGCGTTTCGGCGAATTCCATCAGCTGGTACAGTTCGCCGACCGAGGCTTTTTGGGGCACCTCCGCCGCCACTTCGAGAAAGGCGCGCTCGGGCGAGGAGAAGGCCACCCCGTCGTCCCCGCGCTCCACGCCCGTCTCATCCGGAAGGAGGTTCGACGCGTTGCGGACGAACTGGCCCGCGAATGTGCCGCAAAACCACTTCGGAAGCCGGATGCCGCGGCGCAAGCACACTTCGGCCGCGCGTCCGCCAAGCGGGACCTGTTGCATGATTCCCCGGCGGAGCAGCGCCGTCCTCCCGCCGAGATGGACCGGGATTCCCAGCTGTTCGCGGAGAGCGGCAAGCGCGGCATCGAGCGTCGGCGCCGTGCCGTTTCCGCAGAACGCCCCCGTCCCGAGGGAGGCCAGCCATTTCCCCCGCCGATACTTGAGCATGTTCTGGTAGCTTACCCCTTGAGCCCGCAGATAGGCCGCCGTGACCACCCCCTTTTGGTGGACGAGGCGCATCGCTTTCTGTAAATCTGTTTCGGGAGATAAACTCATCGGCTATGTATCGTAACATATTTGAAGAACCTAGCAACCCTCGTTTCGCCCCCTGCCGGAGCGCGGGCGGCCCGCCCGTCTCCCCTTCCTCTTCCAGCCCGCAGGGCGGCACCATCTTTTTGGAGACAACGTGGACAACCCGGGACAACTTCCACAAGGGCATCGGGCGGACAACCCCGCCCGATTCACGTTCCCGGGAAACAATTGGGAAACAAAAGGGACAAAGGGCATAATGGCAAACAAACCCGTCAGATCATTCCGGCAATTCCCGGCAGAAAAAGGGCCAGCCCCCGCCAGCCCGCTGGTGGGGCGAGCCGTCCCCGGCGAGCCGCTATCCCTCCTACGTCCCGCTCACCACAGCTGGCGCACTGCAATTGTGCATCCCGCAGCGTGCCCCTCCGCCCCATCTAGTTTTTCCATGATTGGAAACAACTCTCCCGAATCTATTCCCACGCCATTTGCTTCAGGACCGCGGCCGCGCGGGGATGCCCCAACGCCGCCGCACGACGGAACCAAGCAAGCGCCTCGGCGGGGTCTTCGGGGACGCCTGTGCCATCCTTGTAGCAGGCCCCGAGATTGAACATGGCGCCCGCCTCCCCTTGCTCGGCCGCCTTGCGGTACCACTCCGCCGCTTCCACCTGGTTTTCTTCGCATCCCTCGCCGTAGAACAGGCACAGGCCGAGGTTCTGCTGTGCCTCGGGATTCCCCTGTTCGGCGGCCTTGCGGAACCACGCGACCGCTTCCTCCGCGTTCTTTTCCGTGCCCTCGCCCGCCAGGAGCGCATATCCCAAGAACGCCTGCGCTCCCGGATGCCCCTGCTCCGCCGCTTTCCGGTACCACGCGACGGCCTCTCCCGCGTCCCGTTCCGTCCCGTACCCGCATTCATGAGCAGCCCCCATGAAGAACTGCGATGACGCATCGCCCGCTTCCGCCGCTTCGCGGTACTCGTCCGCGAGCGAAAGGAGTTTCTCGGTGGCCGCGGGCCACCCGGCGGCATGGCTCCGTTCCCAATACTCCTTGGCCTTGCAATCGTCTTTCTCCACCCCGTCGCCGCGCTCGTACGCGGTGCCGAGCCAGAGCATGGCGCGGCACTCGCCTCCGTCCGCGGCCTTCCGCCACCATTCTGCGGCCTTCGCCATGTCCTGCGGAACTCCGCCCCCCAGCATGTACCGGAGACCCAACTCGGCCTGGGTCGGCGCATCGCCCGCCAAGGCCGCGATTTCGAGGAACTCCAACCCGAGCTCGGGGGCCCGCACCCCCGAGACGCCCTCCTCACCGAGCAAATCCATGCCGGTAATCACCAGCGCCTGGCAGTCCCCGGCCTGAACGCCACCGTTCGCAACCAGCTCCCGCCAGCCCGCGGCTGCCTTGCGGTACCATCCGAGCGCCTCGGCGGCATCCGCCACGACGCCCTGTCCCTTGGCGTAATCGTTTGCCAAGTTGAACATTGCCTTGGCATCGCCCTGTTCGGCGGCCTTTTTCGTCCACTCGAACGCCAAAGACTCGTCCTTTTCGACATCGACGCCCAGACTGTACCGGTACCCTAGGTTCCGCTGCGCGGCGGCATCCCCCGCCTCCGCCCGCTTGCGTACGCTTTCGACGTCACCCTCGCGGTCGGCAATGATCTTGGTCCGCCGGGTCACCCAGTCCATAGCTTCCCGGAACATCGCCTGCCGCTCTTCGTCGCTTGCCTCGATGTTTTCTGAAGTCGCCAACTCCATGTATCCCCGGGCAACGAACCCCATGGCATCCACGTCGCCCGCCTCCGCCTGCGCCGCGGTATCCATGTCGGTGACCACCCATGCCGGCGGAAGACGCACCTCCGCCGCCGGTGCCGCCCCGCCTTCGGGTTTCCGTCCCCCGTCCGCGTCCCCTCTTCCTGAGCAAGCCCCGCCCATTGCAAGCAGCGCCAGACAAATAATGATGCTGTGAAGTACCTTCATGGTGTTCCGCCTTGTTTCCGTGTTTTTTGGCTTGTTGACATCAAGTGCGCCCCCTTTCTCCTGCTTCTCGGGACCGAGCGGGAAGGTTACGGGGAAGCCCCCCCCAAGGCCGTGTGCACCACCAACTTTCGGGGGATATCTCCCCTGCCTTCCTCCGTGCCGACGATTATTCTTCTCCTCGGCAGATGCGGATTGCCTGGGCGATGTTGTCATCCACGACTTTCTGGCATTTGGTTGCCGACAATGTCCGTCCCGACCCCGAACACATCCGGCATGAGGACTCCTTGATGCCACCCGAGCAAGCGAGACAGCGTCCCGAGCTGTTGCATTTCGGACAAGGCCCCGTGCGGCCGTTCAGACCCGGGGTACGTCCGCTCCCATGGCAGAAGGAACAACGCCCGGTTCCCGAACATTCGCGGCATCGATCCTTGTTGTGGCCCGTCCCGTTGCAGGCGCGGCATTTGTCCGACACGGCACTGGCCAGCGCCTGGGCGTCCAAGAATGCCTTGCGCTTTGCCAGCGCCGTCGTGTTGCCATGTTGCAGGAATATCGCGCAGCTGGCCCACATCACGTTCTTCTGCAAGGCGGACTTCCATTTTCCGGAGAGAGCCTTCCATTCGTTTTCCACTTTCGCGAGATTGGGTGGTGTCTGCGAACCTTGCAATGCTTCAAGGGCGGCCTTCATGCCCGCCAGTTCCGGCGGAGGCGTGGAGGTCGCCGGGCGGTGGGTCCCAGTCGTTCTCTCCCCAGGGAGTCGGGCCCCGGACTGTGCGGCATTTGTTGTCCCGGAACCGTCGGACTGTGTTTTCCTTTCGGGACTGACCGCGGGGACGGGATCCCTATTCACCTCGATGGTCTGTGTAGCCGTCGCGGAATGCCATGTCTCGTCGCCCCACTGCCGGGCACGGACCACGACTTCCCCGGTCCCCGTGAATGTGAGCGTGTCGCCATCAATCTTTCCCGGGCCGGAATCCACCGAAAACACCACTTTCCCGCCACTGTCCGCCGTCGCCGAGAGGTTGACGCGCGATGTCGTGGTTTGTGGGCCGACAGGGGCGAAGGTCAACTGTTGATCTTTCTTGCCGGGGTTGTTTCCCTGCCCGCCTCCCTCGAACCGGTTCTCCACCCGGTCCACCTCCAGGGCAGCCTCCTCGAAGAGGATTTTCATTTGCGTCAGATAGCAATACAACGGTTCGAAAGCCTTTTCCGTGGATTCAGCCGTTTCAAAGCGGGAGAAGAAATCCAATTCATCCTCCAATGCTTCCAATGTCCAACGCCTCGAATAGGTTCCGCTTCCGCATTTCGAGATCTCTTTTGCCATGGAGATTCCGTTTTCGACCACGAACTCGTATTCGACCTCGACTGGCTCCCGCGTGCCCTCGTCCAGCTGCCCGATGTGGAACACGGGGGGATCATCGATGGTGATGGCCCTGTTGTATTGCCGCAATCCTTCCTCGCGGGCGATGTTGGAGTAGTCGATCAATGTCTGTTTCAATTTCCGCAGACTCCCCGCGTACTCGGCCAACGCTTCCGCTCCTTCATGGCACCAGAACCAGTATTTCATGGTTTCCCCCCATTCCAGGACGGAGGGGTTTCCGGTGTCGTTGAGATAAAGGAACCGCGTGGAATGATTGGTGTATGCCATGACGGCGGGTGCAGGATAACGGCGGCTTCCGAGCCAGGCATTTTCGCAGAGGACATCCGTTTTTTTTGCAAGGGTCGTGCCCCGCGTCTTGCGTGCCACCGCATCCCTGAGCAGGGAGAAATAGATGGGGGTGTCGGCTTTGGAATACTTGCCCACCATGGTTGAAAAGATATATTCGTTTCCGGAACCGGAAACGCGGTATTTCCACAAGACATCCATATCGCTCAGGAAGTACACTGGATTGCCCCCAAGCGTATCAATCGGCAAAGTGCTTTTGATGCCGCTGTTCGTCACGGTGAATGAACAGCATTCAGGAGGTACGCGGCCCCCGAACTCCAAGGAGTAGGTGACCAACGAGCGCTCTTGCAGGACGGGATTCACGGCAACCGCATTCCGTTGCCTGCCTCCTTCCTGAGATTGCGGGGGATCGGTTGGATACATGGGCGAGGGGGCCGGGGGGCTTCCGGCGGTATCCTCCGCCCCATCGTCTCCGCCGTCTTTCCCGGCCATGAACCACCATCCCACGCCCCCGGCGGCAACAAGCAGCACCACCAGCAGAATCCACACCCATGTCCGAATGCCGGATTTCCCCTTCTCCGGCCCGACGCCATGCGGCGTCATCCCGATGGGTTCCATCCCGGGGTGGCCGGTCGACGCGCTCTCCCCGCTTTGTCCGCCGACCGGTTCCGGTTGGCCTTGCAATCGGTTTTCCGGAGTTGATGCCGGCCGTGCAATCACCCTCAATTTTCTGCTATCCACGGCAGGGGCGGCGGGTTTTCCGATCGGAGTGATGCGGATGGGTTTTTCTTGGTCGTTCACGTCGTTCTCCTTGCGCGTGGTTTGTTTCCGGGAAAGCCGATGGCGTCACCCGTCTTCCGGCGGGGTCAAATCCCGGCTGTCGATGGGGAGCATGTCGCCGTGGAGGTCCGTCCACATGGCGGCTTCGCCGTCGAGAGGACTCTTGATGTTGTGCGATTGGTAGGCAATCATCTCTCCAATCCTGACCACCAGGTCGCAGAGCCGTTCGGAAGCGGTCCAGTGGTCGCCGATGCAGATGATGGCCGGCTCGATGTTCGGGTGGAAGACCGGGGTGAGCATCCGGCACGTCGGCGGCGTCCGGGGATAGGTTCCGGGGAGCTTGATTTCGACTTCGTGGTAATCACGGTATACGACTTGGTCGCCGCGAAGGCGCTCGATGCCGCGTATGCGGTAGGAGACGACGTACATTTCCGGTGGGTTGCCCTGGACATGTTCCAGATGAATCAAGGGGAAGGCGGTGAACCGTTCCCTCATCATCCGGAAATCCGACACCAGCCGCCGTTGGCGGGGCGAAAGCCTCCCCGTTGGCATCGGGACGGCGGGAGCCTGTGCGGTCCTATCGATCGGAGCAGACCTCGCCTCCCCGGAATTGGTCGGCGGATCGGCGCACTCCGGGAACTCCGCGGACAAATCCAGTTTTCCCGAAGGTGCGGCTCTTTCTTCCGCGGCAGGGAGGGGGGGCGGGGGGGAGGTCTCCATGTCCGGGGAAGAATCCGCAGGGGCCTCTGGAGGAGGTATCTCGTCGGGCAAGGCATCGGGCGCACTGTCGTTCGCATTCGGTGGCGGCACGATGAAATGGTAATCGCAACGGGCGCAAGCGACACGGACTCCCACCAGTTCGGCGCTGCATTCAAGACGGTCATGGCAATTCGGGCAGGAAAACACGAGGGTTCCATGTTCCATCAGCCCGGCCGCCGCGTCGTCGGGAGGTTGTTCAGGCGTGCTTTCGGGACAAGAAGGAGAATCGGATTCGCCCCTCCCGGGAACGGTGAATTGGAAGTCGCATGCGGAACATTCGACGATTGCGCCGGCGAGCTCGTCGTCGACTTCGAATTTTTCGTTGCAATTCGGGCAGTTGAACTCAATCATGGCTGGACACCTTCCGTTGAATCGACGCTTGGAACCAACAGTAGAAAGGGGAGGAGAGGGACGGCGAAAATCATCCATGCCGATATTTCCGTGTCCCGCAGGCGTCGTGCAAAGGAGGCGAGCACTGGACAGGCCAGGACAATCCATTCAATCCAGACAAGGGGCGTGGCGTTGCAACACGAGAACAGAATACTGAACGCGCAATTGATTCCCATGAACGCCGTGAGCGAAGGCCGAGTGGTCTTGCCACGGAATACCCCATATCTCGAAAACTCCCCCCACCAGAGGCGAAATGCCGAAGCGATGTCCTTGCCCAAAAGCCTGAAATTCCGTGCCAGCCTCGGCAGGAGATGCATTTGGGCGGCGCTGCCGAGTTTCCCGATGGTTTCCTGGAGGCGCGCCCCTGTCGAGTCGCCCGGCAGATTCTCGCCGAGCAACTTGCCGCAGGAACTGCAGACCAGGTCCGTGGCGGGATGCATCGCTCCGCAAGCCGGACAGGCCACCATGCCTGCCCCCTCCGATGATTCCCCCGTGTGGGTTTCTTCGTGCCAAGCCGATGCGCAACCGTACGTCGAACATCCGCGGTTTTCTTCCCAGCATTCCATGTGGTGGGGAGTCTTGCAATTGGGGCAAATCTTTACGGTATCCTCTTCCGCCAGGGGCGAGCAACACACCGGGCAGTTCGCCGTCCGGATCGCCGGCATGTCCAAAGGACTGCCGCACGAAGGGCATTCGACGATGCCGTCCGCCTCCGGAGGTACTTCGAGAATCGAATTGCATTGGGGACAATGGAGTTTCATGGTCTCATCCCTGGGAATGTTTCACCGTTTTCGAACCGAACAGGAACACCGTGTTTCCGACCCGGATCTGGTCCCCGTTCTTGAGGCGCTGTTGCCTTACGGGAGCTCCGTTTAGCAATACGGTCGCGCCATTGAGGGCCGTGAGGACGTATTCCCCTCCAAGTCCGTTGATGGCGGCATGCTTGGGGGCCACCGTGGGATCCTTGAAGAGGTAGATTTCCGTTTTCGGCGAACTGCCGATGACCGTCGGATTGCGGTACAGGATGAATTGCTTGCCGGTAATGACCCCGGTGGCGACCTTGAGCCAGCCTTGTTTCGCGGCTTCTTCCAGCAAGGCCGTGGCCACGGCCGCACCGACGCCGAGGCCGACGATGTTGACGAAACGGGCGGGGACATCGCTCCCCGTCAGTTGGCAAATCGGATCGAAGAGAAATCCCCCGGCGAGACCGCCGATGGCCCCGCCCGCAAGCCCGAGAAGGAATTTCTTCATGTTCCGCATCGCGATGCCGGGGGCGATGGCCAGGAATATCCCGAGAATGCTCCACCCCACGCCCCGGGCAAACACCTGTTGCAACGTGAAGCCCTCCGTGTCCCCCTGCAGGAAGTTGTACACCTGGTTGATGAACAGGGAACACACAAACCCGCCCAGTAGTCCCAGCACGGCACCGAGCAATCCCCGGAAGAGGGCGGATTTCCCGTTCCTGACGACCACCGGTTCGGCACACGACAGGCCGATTCCGATGAACAGGCCGAGCAGCATGAACCAAACGCGATCCAACGTGCGGTATTCAGATTTGGCCGCATCCAAGGCCTTGCGCCGCTGCCATTCCGGTTTGTCCCAGAAGGAGGAACTGAAAAACGGATTGTCCCGGTATTGTCCGCTTTCATGCATCCGGAGCGCGGTCACGAATTCCTGAAATTCCCAGACACGCCCCTGGGGTTTGAATGCCAGAAAGGCGTTGAATGCTTCTTGATACTGCTTCCAGGGGTGTCGGTCCGAGCGGTATTGCACAAGCTCCCCCATGCCCCAGGCCAGCAGTGAAGCGAAGAATCCAAACACGGCCATGTATACGATGGCCTTGCGAAACACGCCGCCGCCGAAGCGTTTCGCCGATGGGGTGTTCGCCTCGATCTCTTCTTGGTGCGCGGCCATCCGGGCCGCGATGTCCTGTCGACGGATTTCCGCATCGACCCTGGCACTGTTTACTTCATCCAACGAGACGCTGATTTTTTCAGATTCCATTGTTTTTCTCCGTAATTGGTTCGTTGTCATGCACCCCACAGGGCAAGGAGAATATCTCCGACGGCCCCCCAGAAGTCCGGATCCTCAAGATTAATCGATGCCGATGTTTCGATGATTTCCGACTTGACGAGGTGCTTTCGGTTCCCGTCGATGACCCAGAGCATGTCGCTGTATCCGCCGGTCGTCAGACCATCCCAGTCGAAGCGAATCACCAATGCCATCTTGTCGATGTTTTCACCGCCCTTGCCTGCGGCATTGGTTCCGTCGAACGTGGTGACCTCGCTTCCGACGACCCGTGCGTCTTTCACGGTCACGGTAAGATGGGCGGCCCCTATCCGCTGGTCGACGGACTTTCTGAGCCGGGACGATGGATCGCTCAACTCGGCATTCACGGATTGGACATATCGTTTCAGATATGCATCCGCCGTGCTGGCTGCAGAAAACAACGAAAAGCAGACCACGCCCAAGACCACGATGGCAACTGCAACCGCGATGATTATCCACGGGGCACGGGTGCCGGGTGGAGGTTTCGGAGCCTCCTCCGGGCCATCCGGGGAGACAAAAGGCGGCGGCATGGGGCCGGGAACAGGGGTCGCTTGATCGATTTCCTCGAGGGAAACCGTGATTTTCGAATCGCTCATGTGGGTATGCCTTTCATGTGTTTGCCATTATTGCCGTCATTGGTCGTCCCTCCCGGGCGGGGAAGGCTTGTCCTGTTGCCTTGTGGACGAGACAGGAATGTGTTCCGCGGCATCCCATTCCCACCGTTCGTCCACGATGGACGGATTCGGAGCGGTTTTGCCGGGAACCGGGCTCTCGCCGAAGCGGAATTCCAGGATTTTCCGGCCGTTGGCACGTTGCCGTGCGGGAACGTCGCGTTCGGAATTCCACCAATGGAACAGGTGGTGCGCGAAACCGCTTCCCAGCCAATGGCTTGCTTGTTCCGCTTCCCTTTGCCGCTGGAACTCCCGAAGCTCCTCCGCCTGATTCCGGATGGTCTGTTGGAGGCGTTCCGCCTTTTCCTCGGCCAATCGTTCCCTTTGTCGCGATTGACGCAGCAGAAGAATCGAGGATGCCGATATCGTCCCCAGCAGGAGAAGCAGAACCGTCGCGCCCACAAGCCCGATGCGCAGGAAGGATCGGCCTGATTCATCCTGGACAACGATTCTATCCCCCGTGCAGGGCGTCGGTTCTCTGACAAGCGGCGCGGCGTCGGGGACAACCGCGACTTCTTCCTGGACAAGATTGTTCCCCTCGCGGAAGAAGAAGCCGTCCGTTTCAGCCTGAGGGTCGAAGACATAGGCCGGTTGCCAGGGGAAGGAAAAGAAATTCTCGTGGATGAACGCATCCATGTTCGACAGGAAGATGCCGAAGCCGGGATGCGTGTGGTACCAGCCGACGATGACGCGGCCGGGATGCTTCGCGTCGAGTTCTTCATGGATGGAATCCCAAGTCTCCGCCGTGAACGTCACGCTGCCGCTCTGGTGGGTGGCGTGCTTCCCTTCGATACGGCCGTCGACAAGGAGATATGCCGCCCCGTCCCAGCACAGCGAACCGACGAGCACGCCGCAGACTTCCGCGTGCATGCTCGCGCGGCCGTGTTCCTTGATTTCGTTCAGCACGGACTGGAGAATGACCGTCCGCGATGCGCCGAGACTGCATCCGGGAGGCAGGGGGGTCGCCCGGCACTCTTCCCTGCGGATGGAGGTAAAGTCGGCCATGGTCAACCATTCCCTTCCCCGGCCGACGCCACTTCGCCGAGAACCTCCCGGGCATCGGCCGCAAATTCGTATCCGACGAGCATGCCGCCGTTGCGGGCCCACACGATGTCGAAGGGAGGGATGCCAATTCCGGCAAAAGTCTGGTCGAGGAAATCTTGTGTGCCGTCGATGGTGAACGCCGTCATGGCCTCGCGGCGGCGGCCGCATTCCGGGCAGGTCGCGGCCGAATTGCGGACTTGCCCCAAGGATTGGTAAATGCTTTCCGTTTTCCCGCAGAATGGGCAGCGAAGCGCGGTAAGGATGTCCCTCCCGAGTTCGAGGACCGTGTCGGGACCGAGGTCGTTCCGGGCGCGGGCGAGCAAATCGGCCACCCGGGTGTCCGCCGCTTTGGCCGGGAGCGGGACGATGCGGTCCGCCGTGTCGTGCGAATAGCAATCGTCGTTGCGTTGGTATTCGACCAGATAGGAATCGCAGGAGATGCCGTTGAACACGAAACCTTTTCCCGCAATCGTTTCCATGCCATGCAACAGCTTGACGGCTTCCTGGCACTGCACGCCGGCGATGATGGAGCTGATGGTCGGCGTGGTCGGGACCTTGCCTTCCTGCATCTCGTCTTTCGTAAGGAGATTGCAGGACCGCCTGCGGTTGAGGAGTTGCCAGTCCGTTTCGGACATGGTGCATTCATAGCAGGGGCCGTCCGGGGCGAATACCCGCGCGATGCCGTTGATTTGCTCAATGGCTCCATCAATCCATGGTTTTCCGAGTTTCCAGCAATTCCGGTTGATGGACAGGCGCGCCTCGCGGTTGTCCAGTCCCGCGATGACGACATCCGCCCAGCGGTAGACGCCAAGACCCAGATCGTAAAGGACGTTGCCGTGGAACGCCTGGGCTTTCATGCCGGGGAACAGCTCCTTCGCAGACCGGGCCGCCGTCCGGGCTTTCGATGTTCCATTGTCGCGTTCCCTGTACAGGACCGAACGCGACAAATTGGAATTCTCGATATTGTCCAAATCGGCAATGAAAAGATTTCCGAACCCGAGCAATGAAAGATTTTTCACGATTTCATTGCCCAGCGCCCCGGCACCGATGACGAGCACCTTGGCGTTGCGGAGGCGGGACTGATTCCACCATCCAATCAGGCTGAATCTCTGGAAGCGGTCCTCTTCCCGGAGAGTGGGGGTTGTTTCTTCAAGAGAGACTTTGATCTTGCCAGTCTCCATGACAGGTCCTTTCAGCCGGCCGTGATTTCGGGCTGGAGTCGGATGATGTCGCCGTCTTGGGCACCGATGGAGGCCAGAGTTTGCGTGTCCTGCAATTGCTTGCCGGTCCGTTTGTGGTGGAACTTGTAGGCCAAGGGTTGCCCATCCGGACCGTTCTTTGGAAGATTCATCTTGTCCAGGAGGACGGCAATGACGCGATTGACAGGGGCATTGTCGGGCAGTTCGACTTCCTGCCGTTTGTTTCCCGTGGCGTCGAGGATATTGACCGTGATGGTTGCCATAATAGTTTTGTCTCCGACCCTGGTTGCTACAACTCCAGGAGAGACTTTTCCGGGTCAACAAAAGCCTCTCTGTGGTTCTCCTGAGAGGCTCTGGTCGGGCCCTTTCCGAAAATCAGCAGAGAGGTGCGCATGGACGCACCTCGCAACCAATGTTCGGGGAAGAAATGGACCAGATTTCTCAGGAACGATTGGATTTGCGGGTATGCAAATCGATTGTCCGCCTCGACGCGGCGGGGTTTGCGCCCCGGAGCGCTTTGGCAGAACCGACCTTCGCAGAAACGGAGGGACTAGGCAAGCGCGAAAATGTCGCGTGCCGTGGCGTCACACCGTTTCGTCGCGCACCTCTCCTGCCGCCCGCGTCATCGCGGAAAGCCTATGTCCTGTCTCGGTCTTTCGTCCTCCTTGTTCGCCGCGCCGGGCGTCCGGACGCGGACGGGGGGCACGGGGTGTCATACAAGGGATAACCGGGGGGCGCCCGCCGTATGACAGCGGGCGCAGTGAAAAGTGACAAGTGACAAGTGACGGGATGCGGTTGGCGCGCCCTGGCGGGCGCGCCAGAGACGAGTGACGAGTTTGCGGTGCGCAGAACTTCATCCACGGGCCCCCGGGTGGGGCGAGCACTCCGTGCGAGCCGAACGGGTGCTTGGTACGGCTCGCTCGGAGAGCTTGCCCCACCGAGCGCGGGCAGAACGTCAACAAGCAAGCGGGCGGGCCGCCCGCGCTCCGACATGGGCGGCCGGGAGGCCGCACCGCAAACGCGTCTCTCGTCACTCGTCTCTCGTCACTGCGCCCGCTGGGCGGGCGGGGCAACGAAGAGGGGCGGGCGCCTGCTCGGCCATCGCCTGCAGACGGCGGGTGCGTCGTCGCTCCGGTGCCATTTCCGTTGCGGACGCGCGGAAGCGCATCCCTCCCCATGGAGAGCGCAATGGGAGGGACGCGCTTCCGCGCGGCCAGGTGGTTGGGTCAACGGATGGGCTGCCGAAGAAAAACCGGTGCCGGTTCGTCAAGGTGCCCCGTTCCCTTGCCACGTCAAAGAAAACCCCGGTCGGGAGGCGACCGGGGTTCCGTTTCCCTTGGGCGGGAGAGACGCTTGCGGCAGGTCAGGGGGCGTCGGGCGCGCAGATGACGCAGGAGGTCTTGATCTCGGTGTGTTTCACGAGGAAGAGGCTCCAGGCCCAGCTGGTGTCCACCGTCGTGATCAGGCTGGCGATGCGGTCGGATTTGCATGCTTTCGCGGCGGCCTTCACCGAGGCGAGGTTCTCGTCGACCGTGCACCGGTCGGAGAAGTACTCGGTGTTGAACCCGTTGTAGTCATCCCCGCCCTTCCACGTCACGCCGGTGGAAAGGGGCACGCAGCCGAAGAGCTTGTAGGAGTGGTTGACGACGTAGTAGGAGGCCAGGGCCTTTGCGTTGTCTTCGACCCGGACGCCCGACGCCGCCTTGTTCTCGGAAAGGGTGCTCATGGAGGCGCACCCGGCGAACAGGAACGGGGCCAGCAGCATGGCGATCAGTTTCGTTTTCATCACTTTGCCTCCTTTGCCGGCGCGGCGCCGCGCGGACGCAGGATGCCGCACGCCTGGACTTCGTACAACCCGCCGACCCACGCGAAGAGGCCGGACATGGTGGTGACGTCGAAGCCGGATTTCGTCATGTCCGTGAAGTACACGCCCACCAGGTCGCAGTTCTCGCGCTTGGCGATGCCTTCCAGGACTTCCATGCAGACATCGGAGTTGCAGTGGTCGGCGAAGAAATCGAGTCCGCCCTTGATGTCCTGCTTTTCCTCGTCCCAGCGCATGTCACCGGAGGCGAGCGGGAACCACCAGAGCACGTGTATGCCGGAATTCCTCACGACGACCTGGCGGTCCGCCTGGGTCGGCGAGCCGATCACATCCAGCCCCGAAAGGCTTTTCGGGGACGATATGTCCACATGGGCGCACCCGGCGGCCAACGCCACCGACAAGAGCGCCGCGACTTTGAGCATCTTGTTCATCGAGCCTCCTTGTTTCCCGTCCCCCCGGCCGCGGGCGCGGCCTTCGGGGAAGACGCTTCCCGGACTCTAGCAAAGCCCCCCGCGTCGATGCAAGGGCGGACCGCCGGCACCCAACGGACGGTTGTCGGGTTGTCGGGTCGGGCGAAAAACGGAGTGGAGTTTTGCGGCGGATGCGGTATCCTGCGGGGGAATCTCAACGAAAGGATTTCTTTTATGGCCAGCTCCATTCCGTCCATCGTCAACATCATGCCGTGCCTCGACATCCGCGGGGGGCGGGTCGTCAAGGGCGTCCACTTCGTGGACATCGTCGATGCCGGCGACCCGGTGGCCTGCGCGGCCGCCTACGAGGCGTCCGGCGCCGACGAACTCGGGTTCCTCGACATCACGGCCACGGTCGAAGGGCGGCGCACGCTGTTCGACGTGCTCGCGCGGGTGACGGCGGCGGTCCGGATCCCGGTGACGGTCGGCGGCGGCATCAAGTCGATGGCCGACATCGACGCGGCGTTCGCGGCGGGGGCGGCGAAGGTGAGCATCTCGACGGCGGCCTGGCGCGACCCGGCGTTCGTGGAAGCGGCCGTCAAGGCGCACGGCGGGGAGAAGATCACGGTGGCGATCGACGTGGACGCGAATCCGGCGCTGCCGTCGGGCCGCGAGGTCTACGTGGACGGCGGGCGCACGGCGACGGGCGGCGACGCGGTGGAGTTCGCGAAGCGGATGGCCGGCATCGGCGCGGGCACGATCCTGCCGACGAGCAAGGCCGGGGACGGGACGCGCAGCGGCTACGACGTGGAGCTGATCCGGATGCTGGCGGACGCGACGGGCAAGTCGGTCGTGGCCTCCGGCGGCGCGGGCACGCTGGAGCATTTCCGCGCGGCCGTCCTGGAGGGGCACGCGGACACGCTGCTGGCCGCGAGCGTGTTCCACTTCGGGACGTTCACGGTGCGCCAGGTGAAGGATTACCTGGGCAGCCAGGGCATCCGCGTGCGGGGATAGGCGGACTACGGATTCACCGGTCCGGGAGGGGGAACGGTCTGCGGCGCACGCGGCTTTCTGCCGCGCGCGCCTTTCTTGACGGGAGGGGCGGGGAAGGATAGGATGGGCGGCATGGTGGCATTCCTTACAACTTGGGTTTTCGCGTTTCTGGGGTATCTGGCGCTGGCCGCGGGGAGCGGCGGCGTGCTCGGGCTTTGGGAGGCGCCCGAAATCTGGATCGGCGCCGTCGTGGCGACCGCCGTCGCGGCGCTCTCTTCGCGCTGGTTCGGCGCGCAGGTGCCCGGCAGGGCGCTCTCGCCGTGGCGGTGGATCAAGGTCCTCGCGTACGCCTGCGGGAAGTTCTTCGTGGAGCTCACCAAGGCGAATTTCGACGTGGCCGGACGCGTGATCACCGGCCGGATCCGTCCGGGCATCGTGAAGGTGAAGACGGAGTTCGGTCCGGGCGCGGGCATCGTGATGCTCGCGAACTCGATCACGCTCACCCCGGGCACGCTGACGGTCGAAGAGGACGCCCCCAACGGCGTGCTCTACGTCCACATGCTCAACGTGCCGGAGGGCATGGAAAACCGGGACGAGGTGCCGGTGCGGGAGTTGTTCGGGCTGGATTGCCCGAAATCGGTGAAGGGGATCGTGGAATGATCTTGCGGCTGTTCACTTTCGCGGGGGCCTGGATGGCGGGGTTGATGGCGGTGGTGTCGTGGCGGCTGCTGCGCGGGCCGACGCTCGCCGACCGGGTGGTCGCGCTCGACGCGATCAACACGCTGGTCGTCGCCTCGATGCTGCTCGGCGCGGTGCTGCTGCACGGGACGTGGATGGTGGACGTGGCGATCATCTACGCGCTGCTTTCTTATGTTGGCACGCTCTACATCGCGCGCGTGATGAGGAAGGACTAGGCGGCGATGGATACGGTTCTGGACATCCTCATGGCCGCGGCCCTCTTCGTGGGGCTGGCGTTCAACACGCTGGGCGTCTTCGGCATCCTGCGGTTCCCCGACGTGTACACGCGGTTGCACGCGGACACGAAGGCGACGACCTTCGGCTCGGTCTTCACGTCGCTGGCCGTCCTGTTGTGGCTGCTCCGGCAGTGGGTCGGCGCGGACTTCGACGGGGCGCTCCTCCAGCAGGCCATCCACACGGTCGTGGCCGTGGTGGTGCTGGCGGTGACGAACGCGACGGGCGGGCACGCGATCGCCCGCGCCGTCTGGCATCTGGGGATACGGCCGGCGCGCGCGGTGTGCGACGCGCTTGCCGCGGACAAGGCGAAGGCCCGGCCGGAGGCGGGGAAGAAGGAGGGCGAGGCATGAACGCGAGCGTGGTGGCATTGCAGATTGCGCTGGGGCTGGGGATGGTGGCGATGGCGGTGTCGGTGCTGTTCCTGCGGAACCTGATGGCGTCGGCGGTCTCGCTGGCGGGGTTCAGCCTGCTGCTGGCGCTGGAGTTCTACATCCTGCAGGCGCCCGACGTGGCGATCGCGGAAGCCGGCATCGGCGCGGGCCTCACGACGGCGATTTTCATGGTCGCCATCCGCGCGGTGACGGCCAAGGGTAAGAAGAAGGCGGCCCCCGCCGCACCCCAAGTGCCGGAATCCCCGAAACCCGAAATCCCGGCAGCTTCGCCCGCTTCCGCCGACCCGCCCGCCGAAGAGGCGCGGCAAGATGCCGCCCCCCCGGAAGCGGACGCGGCGGTGGAACCCCCGCAACCCCAAAAGCCTGAGTCCCCGGCTCCCGACGTCCCGGATGTCCCGGTGGTCCCGGAAGTCCCGGAGATTCCGGCTTCCCCGGCCCCGCCCCCCCCGACCCCCATTCCCCCGGAAAAGGAGGCCCCGTGAAACACCTTTTCAAGTTCCTGGTCCTGGCGGTGCTGGCGGCGGCGCTGTGGCGGTGCGCGCTGGCGATACCGTTCGGCAACCCGCTGGCGGGCACGCCGCTCCCCCCGGCGATGGACGAGCACTACATCGCGGCGGCGCGCGCGGAGACGGGCGCGTCCAACGTGGTGACGTCGATCGTCTTCGACTACCGCGGATTCGACACGCTGGGCGAGGCGTCGGTGCTGTTCACGGCGGTGCTGGGCGTGGGGCTGGTGCTGCGGAAGCTCAACGCGAAGGAAAAACGGGAGGCGCGCGATGCGGAAGAGTAGGATCGTCGGCCACATCGCGGCCGTGGTTTATCCGTTCTGCCTGGTCTTCGGGCTGTACGTCGTGCTGCACGGGCACCTGACGCCCGGCGGCGGCTTCCAGGGCGGCGCGGTCATGGCGACCGGCGCGGCGCTGATGATGGTCGCGGGCATGTTCGACGAGGGCGAACGCGAAATCAAGTACCACCACTACAAGGCCATCGAAGCGTTCGGGCTGCTGCTGTTCATCGGCCTGGCGTTCGCGGGGATCCTCTCCGGACACGGGGCGTTCTTCCGCAACATCTGGGCCAACGCGGGCGGCTGGTTCGGCGCGCCCGGCGAGAGCGGGTCGTTCAACAGCGGCGGGCTGCTGCCGCTGATGAACCTGGCGGTCGGCGTCGAAGTCTTCGGCGGCATCTCCGTCATCCTGGTCACCATGATCCGCGCCATGAAGGCCGCCGAGCGCGGCGAAGACCGCGAGGACGAAGAAGGGGAGGGCGCCGAATGAACGCGATCCTCACCCATCTCCCCTTCGTGATCGCCGTGACGGTCGCCATCGCCGGCCTGGCCGTGGTGCTGTGGCGGCGGAACCTCATCCATGTCCTGATGGGCATGTCGCTCGTCGAGTCGGCGGTGAACCTCTTCCTGGTCGCCCTCGGCTACCGCCACGACGCCGTCGCCCCCATCTACACCGGCCTCCGCGACGGCGGCGAACACGTCTACATGGTCCTGCCCACCGTGCAGGCGCTCACGCTGACCGCCATCGTCATCGGGCTGGCCACCACCGCCATGATGCTCTCGCTGGTGATCGTCATCCACCGCCACTACGGCACGACCGACGTGCGCGACGTCCGGAGGCTCCGCGAATGAACACCCTCCTCGCCTTCTGGTCCCTCCACACCCCCGCGCTGGCCGTGGCCCTGCCGTTGCTGGGCGCGATGCTCGTGATGCTGGTGCCCGCGGAGCGCTTTCCGCAGCTGCGCGGCATCGTCTTCTTCCTGGCGGCGGCGCTGGGCGCGTTCGCGGCGATCAACGTCGCCGGGCAGGCCCTCGCCGACGGCGCGTGCACCTACGTGTTCGGCGCCGGACCGCGCATCGGCGGCGGCCCCGAAGCAACGTGCACGACCTTCTCGGGCGTCCCCATCCGCATCTACTTCCACATCGACGCCGCGGGCGCCCTGATGCTCCTCGTCGCCGCCATCACCTCCACCGCCGCCGCCCTCTACGCGCTGCGGAGCGAGGAAGGCTCCTCCGGGCTCACCGCCTTCCAGCCCCTCTACCTGCTGCTCGTCGCGGGCGTGTACGGGATGGTCGCCACGGGCGACGCCTTCAACTTCTTCGTCTTCCTCGAAATCACGTCCCTCGCGGGCGCCGCCCTCGCCGCGTGCCGCATCGACCGCGGGCTTGCCGCCGAAGCCGGCCTCAAGTACGCCGCCATCAGCTCCCTCGGCGGCCTCTCCTACCTCGTCGGCGTCGGCCTCCTCCTCGCCCGCCACGACCTGCTCAACATCGCGGCCCTCTCCCAGGCCATCCAGGGCGGCGGCCCGTCCGCCACCGACTACGCCGCGCTCGGCCTCATGGCCCTGCCGCTGGCCATGAAGGCCGGCACCGTCCCCATGCACCAGTGGACGCCCGACACCTACTCCCGCGCCCCGCACCCCGTCTCCGCCTTCCTGCTCATTTCCAGCCAGGCCAGCCTCTTCGGGCTCTTCCGCGTCGCGTTCACCCTCTTCGGCGCGCCCGTCGTAAGCACCACCTCCCTCGGCGCCTTCCTCGCCGTGCTGGCGGCCCTCTCCATGTTCGTCGGCGTCACGATGGCCATCCCCCAGCACGACGTCAAGCGCCTGATTTCCCACCACGCCGTCTCCCAGACCGGCTACATGCTGCTCGGCGCCTCCGTCGCCCTGGCCGTGCTGGGCGACGCCGAAAAGACGGCGGCCTTCGGCCGCGACGCCCTCGCCGGCTCCCTCTTCCACATGATGAACTACGCCATCTACAACGGCCTGCTGTTCCTCGCGGCGGGGGCGGTCGTGTGGCGTACCGGCAAACGCAACCTCGACGACATGGGCGGACTGGGCCGCGCCATGCCGGTGACCATGCTGTGCTTCGGCATCGGCGCCCTGGCCATCGCGGGCATCCCGCCGATGAGCGGCTTCGCCTCCAAGTGGGTTCTCTACGAATCCGTCTTCCGCTACAGCCCCCTGCTGGCGATCGTCGCGATGGTGGTGAGCCTTCTCACCCTGGCCAGCTTCGTCAAAGTCTTCCAGGCCATGTTCCTCGGCCCCGCCCGCAAGCACCTGTCGGAGGTCAAGGAAGTTCCCTTGGCGATGGCCTTCCCGATGCTCCTGCTGGCCCTGGCCACCATCGCCATCGGCCTCTTCCCCGACGTCGTGATGCAGCGGCTCCTGCTCCCGGCGGCGGACGCGCTGCTCAAGTAAGGGGGCGGCCTGACGGCCGCCCTATTCGACTGCAATCGAGAGCAGTCGAGTGCAATCGATTGCAGTCGAATTTTCAGACCGGCCGCCGCCCCTTGCACGTCGGGTGCGCACTGCACCCCCAGAACTCCCCGTACGGCCCGTGCCGCAACCGCATGGGTGCGCCGCACTCGGGGCACGCCGGTGCATCTTCGGGGACCGGGGGGCCGCCTTGGCTGCGCCGGTACGCAACCCGCGCCGCGGTCATCCGTTCCGTGGCGCCCCCGTTGCGTGTGAAATCGTCCGCGACACGATGGAGCAACCGCTCGAGCGTCGCGAGAGTCCGCGTGAGGAGGATGAGGAGGACGTTGGCGGCCTTCTCCGGGTTGCCGTCGGCGAAGAACGGGGCGAACTTCCCTCTCTGTGCAAGCAGGTGCACCGCGAAATCATGGTTGATGTCGCTCCCGTAGGCCGCCGGATCGAGGCGCACGGCGAACACGGCCTTGGCCTCCGCCGAATCCGCCCGCCAGGGCGGCACCCCGCGGTCCACGAGGAACGTGAGAAAATCATCCCGCAATTCGCAAAGCGACGCCTTCGCGACATCCAGCAGTTTGAGGGCGGTCTGCGCGGAGGTGGCAACCCTCTCGCACCCCTCGGTGATGTTCTTGACGCCGGAGCGGGCCGCCTGCGTCATCTGGTCGAACTGCCGCCCGCACGGATCGATGGAGTGGGGGAGGTGCTGGCGGCAGAACGCCAGCGTTTCCAACTGCACGAGATTCGCGAGGATGTAGGCGTCGAGGCGCTTGTAGCCGGTGGAGGGGAGGAGAATGGGAAGCGGAGTGTTTTTGTTAGGGTTCATGCCGCGACAATGCCAGCCGCCGCTGCCGGCATCAAGTAAAAAGAACGGGAGTTCTTTGGCGTCGTTTTCGATTGCAGTCCATTGCAATCGATAGCCTTCGACTGCAATCGATGGTTGTTCCCCATACTTCAGCGGAAACTGGACAGGGTCGGCCCAACCAACGCACAACAATCTTTCAGCGAGGCCGCCCCCAGCAGGTGAAGAGCGCGAGGAAAATCACCGACGGCCTTGACATTGATCGGAGCCACTATAACTTCTTCGGCGTAACGGCAGGGGCCCTCAGGCCCGGTAGCGGAACGCCCACAGGGAAAGGAGCAAACCATGCTGGTTGTGGATCGGTTGGAAGTGGCAAGGGAATTGGCGGAAGGCGCGCGGGTGCTGGACATCGGCGGGGCGCTGATGCCGGAAACCAGGGAAGAGGATGCCTTCACGAAGCGGTACCGGCGCATCCGGGCGGGGGCGCGGGAATACCGTGTTGTCGATTACCAGCAAAAGCCCGGCGTGGACGACATCGTGGACCTCAACCGGCCCGGATCCGTGGAGGCCCTGCGCGGCATCATCGACGCCTACCGCCCGGAAGTCATCCTGGCGATGGAAGTCCTCGAACACGTCAACTACCACTACGAGGCGATGAACGCGCTCGCACATGCCGTCGCGGACCTTGGCAGCACGGTGTGGATTTCCCTGCCGAACAACGGCTCGTGGATCGTGAACGCGCAGAAGAGCTGGTGGTACGACCATTCGGTGGCGTTTTTCCGGGACATCGCGTGGCGCTTCGTAACCCGGTCCGACCTCGGCACCCACGCCGTGCAGATGGCCCCGTGCATGGGGCACCACGTCCGCTGGTGGCCGCTGGTGTACGCGGCCGCCTTCTGCCAGCCCATGTCCTGGGGCTTCCTGGTCCGCCCCCGGGACGCCGGACGCAAGCCCGGCGCCGCCAACGGGCGGCGTCTGGCCGAGTTCACGAGCCGGCATTTCTCGTAGGCGGGCGGGCGGGGCGGTTGCAGTCGCTTGCAATCGAAAGCCGGCCTGCCGGAATCCACATGCCCGGGGATTCGCGCCGTGCGCGGTTCTACGGGCAGATGCTGCCCAGGGCGTCGTGGGCGGTGGCCTGGATGGCGGTCATGAGCCGGTCGAGGGCCGCGGCCTTGGCGGGAAGGGCGTCGCTCGTGGGGTAGGGGGGCGGGTCAGTCGAACCAGCCGCGTTTGGTGGAGTGGTCGAAGCCGTTGCGGCGGTAGTTGCCTTGGGTCATCTGGACGATGCCTTTCTGGATTTCCTGGTATTGGCGGGGGCGGCGCTGCAGGATGGTGCGGTACTTGAAATCCAGCGCGGGCGGCGTCTCGGAGGGGTCGTGGTAGAAGGTTTTTTGTTTGTCGCGGTCGTTCCAGTCGGCTTCGCTGTAGACGCGGTTGCGGTCGCGGAGGTCGTCGGCGCGGGCGATGGCGTCGTCGAGCCGCTTGACGGCGGCGTCGTAGGCGGCCGGGGACAGGCGTTTTTTCAGGTCGGCGAGGTAGGCGTCGCGGGCCGGGCCGGCCTTGAGGGTCTGGAGGCGCTCGTAGAGGTCGCGGTCGATGTAGGTCGGGGCGTGGTTGGAGTAGATGCCGAAGGTGTACATCAGGCAGTAGTTGAGTTCGGGCGACTGGAATTTGGAGGAGTCGAGGGTGTAGGTGCCGTCGTCGTTCTTGGTAACGCCCGGGTCGGAGAGGAGGCGCTTCTTGGCGTCCGCGGCGTGGCGGCCGTAGAGGTTCGAGACGTCGTCGACCAGTTGCTCGAAGCGCGCGAGGTGCTTGCCGGCGGCGATGTATTTGTCCAGGCCGATGCGGAAGGCGGGGTAGCAGGTGTCGTTGTCGATGCCCGTGACGTCGACGTGCCCGTCCTGCCGGACGTCGACGAGGACGTTGCCGTTGTGGCGGTCGGCCTGCCCGGTGATGACGTCGAGCCAGTCGAGGCGGTTGCATTTGCGCAGGAGCTGGCCCTGGACCTTGGCGTGGTCTTCGGTGGAGAGGGTCTGGACGCCGGAGGCGTTGAGGGAACCCTTGGCGACCTTGTGGTTGTTGCCGAAGGTGGGGAGGTTGGTGCCCGGGGCGTGGGTCATGAAGATGCCGTACTGGCCGTCGTGCTTGCCGACGGAGGTCTTGACCACGATGTCCTCAAGGCCGAGGACCTCGGCGGTCTTCTGGGTGGCCATGTTGAGCTGCGCCATCTGCTGGTTGCGCTCGTAACCTTCGAAGACGTAGGGGGCGTGTTCGAGGGTGTCGCGACCGGGGGCCTCGGGCTTGAAGATGCGGACGTCGCCGTTCTTGAGAATGACGGCGGTGACGGTGTTCATCTGGCCCTTGCCGAGGGGGCGGGCCTTTTCGACGTTCGAGGGGTCGGTGGCGGGGTCGAGGTCGCCGTCTTCCATGCCGTGGACGCGGACCTCGACGAGGGTGGAGGGGGCGACTTCGCCCTCGAAGGCGGCGAGGAACACCTTGGAGGTGAGGAAGTCGTCGTCGCCCATGCGCCCGACGGTCTTGCGCATGTCTTCGAAGTGGGCGAGCTGGGTCTTGTAGAAGCTGCCGGGCTTGTAGAAGGCGCAGAAGGCCGCGGCGGGGGCTTCGCCCTTGGTGTATTTCTCCAGGGCGGCCTTGAATTCCTTGACAAGCTCCGGCGTGACGGCGCGGCGCTCGTCCGCGGGGAGCTTCGCCTTTCTCTTCTGGATGTGGGTGGCCAGCACGGTGTCGTCGGTCTGGAGGAAGCCCGCGGCGGCATGGGCGAGGTGGTCCCCGATGTCCTCGGCCGAGGCCGCGGTCGGGTTCTGGTTGTAGTCGGCGATGGCGGCCTTGAGGGCGGCGAGGTTTTCGGGGGTGGGGGCCTTGGCGTAGGCGCGGGCGGCCGCGTGGACGGCGCCCTTCGCCAGGACGAGGCGCGCGGCCGGCGGGTAGAGGATTTTCAGGAGCGGGCGGAACTTCGGGGCGAGGAGCGAAAGGCTGGGCGGCGGGGCGAAGATGCTGTCGATGTAGGAGTCGAGGGCGGCCTGGGCGAGGCGCTGGCGGGCGCCGGCCATGAGCTGTTCGACCTGGTCGAGGACGGCCTTCGCGGCGTCCAGGAAGGCGCTGTCGGGGTGGACGCGGCCGTCGCCGGCCTGGTAGCCGTCGCGGGCCAGCGTCGCGAGGGCGGTCTTGGCCTCCGAGAACTCCCGGCGCATGGCGGCGAAGGCGGGGCTGCCGATGTTCTTGTCGGGGTTGGACGCGAAATCGTCGATCCGCTTCGCGAGCGGCGCGAGCTTCGCGCGCATGTGGTCGAGGGCCTCGGCGTGGCCGTGCATCGTGGCGGCCTTCTCACCCATCAGCGCGAAAACCTTCGTGTCGAGGCGGGCGCGGACCGCCGGGTCGAGCGTGTCGATGTCCTTGTTGCGGATCTTCGCGACGGCTTCGGCGAACTGGAGCACGAGCGTTTCGAGCTCGCACGCGCGGCGGTCGCAGGTCATCGCGGACGTTTCGAGGATGGCCTTCGCCTCGCGGGAGGCGCCCTGCGCGTTGATGAGCGAACGCATCTTCTCGGAAAGCGCCGCCTGGGCGTCGAGGGCGGCCTGTATGGCCCGGCCCGCCGGATGCTCGGTGTCCCACTGGTGGTACCCCGCGATGTCCTGTCCGGTCGCGACCGCGATGTCGCGCCCGGTGAACTTGTCGAGCGCGTCCAGGGTCTTGGCGGCGTTGTCGATGAGCGTCTTGAGCGCCTTGACCTCGCCCTTGGGGAGGCCGACGCCGCGGATCTGGGTCTTGAGGGCCGCCGCGTCGATGCCCTTCGCGGACGCCTTGCCCGCCTGGAGGAGGAGCACGTCGAGCTGGCGGGCGATCTCGCCGGGCACGGCCGGTTCCTGCACGCCCTGCGGCGGTTCCCCGACGCCGGGGACGACGGGCGGCGGATTGGGGTTCGCGGGCGGCCGCGCGCCCCCGACGTTGTTCGCGATGATGGGGTTGATCGGCTGGTTGTTGTTGCCGATGGCGATGAATCCGTTGTGTCCGCTCATGGTGTTTCCTCTGTGGGTTGTGGCAAACCTCGTTTGCCTGCCCTGTTTTCCCGCAACGCCGCGAAAGGTTACATCCGCCGCCGCATTGCGCCGCCCAATTTGCCCGCCCCCCCGCCCCCGTTCAAGCGAAAAGACGCGGCGGCCGGGGCGACCGCGGCTGCCCGGGATGGGGGCGCGCGGAAGCGCGATCCGTTCCGCTCTCCGCGGGGAGGGACGCGCTTCTGCGCGTCCGCTGTGGAAGCAGGTGCGACACAATGGATTGAGGTCACATTGTTTCCCCATCCTCTCTTTGGGGCGACATTCCAAGTACCGCCCCGACGGCTTGCCGCGCCGCCGCGTTTTGGCTTCCCACCGGCGGGGGACTCGGCTAGGGTGGATCCCCCCATGACCGGGGAAAAGCGGAGAAACATGAAAACGGACGTTGAACACGGCGATTTCGACACGGTCGGCCTTTCCGGCGACGGACGGAAGCTGGTCATCCTCGACCAGACCCGGCTGCCGGGCCGTGCGGTGTTCCTCAAACTGGACGGGCTGGAGGACATCCGCCAGGCCATCTATCTGCTGAAGGTGCGCGGCGCGCCGGCCATCGGCGTCGCCGCGGCCATTGGGCTGTACGTGCGGGCGAACCGGATGCTGGAGGAAGGGGTCGCATCGGAAGATGCCTTCGTGTCGGCCCTGCGCGCGGAGGCCGGCGTCATCGGCAGCGCCAGGCCGACGGCGGTCAATCTCCAATGGGCGCTGGACCGGATGCTTGCGCGGGCGGAGCGCTGCCGGGGGCGGGGCGCGGCCGGGATCGCGGCCGCCTTGAAGGACGAGGCGCTCCGGATCCGCGACGGGGACATCGCCGTCTGCCGCAAGCTGGGCGAACACGGCCTGGCGCTGCTCGAGCCCGGCCAGGGCATCCTGACCCACTGCAACGCCGGACGGCTGGCGACGGTCCGCTACGGGACGGCCACGGCGCCGATCTACCTGGGGCACGAGAGGGGGTACGGCTTCAAGGTGTACGCGGACGAGACGCGGCCGCTCCTGCAAGGGGCGCGGCTGACGGCCTTCGAGCTGCGGCAGGCGGGCATCGACGTGACGCTGATCTGCGACAACATGGCGGCCACGGTCATGAAGCAGGGCCGCATCCAGGCCGTCATCACGGGCTGCGACCGCCTCGCCGCCAACGGGGACGCCGCCAACAAGATCGGCACGCTGGGCGTGGCCATCCTGGCGCACCACTACGGGATTCCGTTCTACGTCGCGGTGCCGACCTCCTCGATCGATTTCTCCATCCCCGACGGCCGCGCCATCCGCATCGAGGAGCGGCCCGGCGGCGAAATCCGCGAGATGTGGTACTCGGAGCCCATGGCCCCGGAGGGCGTCCGCACCTACAACCCCGCCTTCGACGTCACGGACGCCGACCTGGTTTCGGGAATCATCACGGAATACGGCGTCCTCCGCCCGCCCTACGGCCCGGCGCTGGAACGGTTGCATGCAACGCTCCGCGCCCGTGCGGAAGCCGTGGAAGGGGGCCGCCATGTTTGACGCGAAGCTCCCCAGCGACGCGGAGGCCAGGGCCAACATCCTCGAAGCCGGCCGCCGCATGCACGCCAAGGACTACTGCGCCGCGAACGACGGCAACATCAGCTGCCGGACCGCCGACGGCGCCATCTGGGTCACGCCGTCCGGCGTCTCCAAGGGCTACATGGACGAAGAAACCCTCGTCAAGGTGGACCTCGGCGGCAACATCCTGGAACAGCGGCCCGACCGCGGGATATCGTCCGAAATCAACCTGCACCTGGCCGTCTACCGCAACCGCCCCGACGTCAACGCCGTGGTCCATGCGCATCCTCCGCTTTCGACGGCCTTCGCGTGCGCCCGGATGGACATGGACCGGCCGGTCGTCTGCGAGGCGGTGCTGAACTTGGGGACCGTCCCGTGCGCACCCTTCGCGCCGCCGGGCTCGGCGGGACTGGCGGAGAGCATCGTCCCCTTCCTGCGCGGGCACGCCGCCGTCCTGCTGGCCAACCACGGCGCGGTGACGTGGGGCGCCTCGATGGAACAGGCTTATTTCCGCCTGGAAACGCTGGAATACTACGCGAAGATGCTGATCCTGACCGGCCTGGGGCCGAAGGCGCACCTTCTCGACGAGGGCGAGCGCAAGGCCGTCGAGGACGCCCGCGCGCGCTACGGCATCGTGCTGTGAACGACCGAAAGGAGCGGATGGCCATGGATGGACGGGAATCGGAACGGCTGCCGGCGGACCTGTGCCGGGTGTTGATCGGCGAGGAGGAGATCCGGCGGCGGGTGGAGGAGCTGGCGGCGCGGATCGACGCGGACTGCCCGGAGTCGGCGGGCCCCCTGCTGGTGGTGGGGGTGTTGAAGGGCGCGTTCATCTTCACGGCCGACCTGGCGCGCAGGCTCCGGCGGCGGCACGTGGTGGATTTCATCGCGGTGGCGTCCTACCAGGGCGGGCAGACGAGCGGGAACGTGCGGCTGATGATGGACACCCGCCAGAACATGGAAGGCCGCCACGTGCTGGTGGTGGAGGACATCCTGGATTCGGGCTGCACGCTGGACTTCCTGGTGCGGTCGTTCCGGCAGCGGAATCCGCTTTCGGTGCGCACGGCGGTGCTGCTGGACAAGCCGGCGCGGCACGTGCTGCCGCTGAAGGTCGATTACCTCGGCTTTTCCATCCCCGACGTCTGGGTCGTCGGCTACGGCCTCGACTACGACGAGCAGTACCGCACCCTGCCCTTCATCGCCGAGATGAGCCCCCCGGCGGGCGGGTGAGGCCGCGCCCCCGGTTTCCGTGGCTTCCAGCCGTTCCCTTCCCACAACGTCGCCCGGAAGCGCGACCGGTGCGCTCTCCACGGGGAGGGACGCGCTTCTGCGCGTCCGCTGTGGGACACGGGAAAAACAGTCACGCCCATGGTTGATTTTCATGGGGGAGACCATGGAGAAAAATAGGGAGAAACATCAATATTTTCCGTATTTGCAAAAGATGATAGCAAGCCTGCGAAAGGGCAGATCGTACCCCGCGTGCGTCGCGGCGGCGCCTTCGCCGCCGGGATGGGGGGCGAATGGCTTGCGAGGGCTCCGTGTGCGGTGGTTTGCAATTGGGCGAGGCGACCGGAACGTGCTGCCGGAGAGGGAGCGGGGTGGGGGGAAAGCGGCCCTTTTCCGAGCGCATGGTCGCGCGGAAGCGCGACCCTCCCGGGGGCACTCCACGGGGTGGGACGCGATTCTTCACGTCCGCATGGAAACAGCGGGCGAGACAACGGAGGTCGGAGCCGATCCCGATGGCCGGGGAACAAGGATTGAACAGACGGGACCGGTCGTGTATATTCAGCGCGATTTCCATTCCACGAAAGGCACCGACGTAATCCCATGAAACTTTCCGAACTCCTCCAGGCGGTCGAGGCCGAGGTCCTCTGGTCCGACCCGGCACACGACGCCACCGACGTCGCCAACGTCATCTCGTCCGACCTCATGAGCGACGTGCTCATGATGGACGCCGAACAGCCGCTGCTGCTTTCCTCCCTCGTCTCCGACCAGTCGCTGCGCACGGCGAACGTCGTCGGCGCCGTCGCGCTCGTCGTCGCCAACGGCAAGATTCCGCCGCCGAACATGGTGGAGCTCGCGCAGGAACTCGGGATCACCCTCGCCCGCACCGAGATGGCCAAATTCGAGGCGTCGGTGGCGCTGGGCAAGGCGCTCGGCCGCTAGGGCCGGGCCGCCGCCGCATCCCCCGCACCCGCAGAGGCGCGCCGTGGAACCGCTGCAACTGACCGCCGAGCAGTCGCCGCTGCTCTTCCTGGAGCTGCTCTACAAGCTCCGCGTGCGCGACGTGATGGCCAAGGACCTGGTCACCATCGCCCGCTCCGCCACGATGCGCGACCTCAAGCGCCTGATGCAGGAACGCAAGGTGTCGGGGGTCCCGGTGGTCGAGAACAAGCGCCTCTACGGCATCGTCAGCATCGAGGACCTCATCCAGGCGCTGGAGAAGAACCGGATGAACGCGCCGGTGTCGGAGTTCATGGCGCCGAACGCGGTGACGGTGGAGGAGAACATGCCGCTGAGCATCGTGATGTCGTACTTCAACAAGTACGACTACCGGCGCTTCCCGGTGCTCAACGCGAGCAACGAGCCGGTGGGGATCATCACGGCGCGGTCGATCAACTCGCGGCTGCTGATGGAGCTGTTCCGGGAGCTGGCGCGGATCGAGAACCAGTACGTGCTGCCGGTGGACGACAACGCGACGTGCTACTTCAAGACCTACCGCATCCAGAAGGCCGACTTCGACAACGCCGGCAAGGCGTCCACCGAAATCAAGAACGTCCTGCGCGACCGCGGCATCGCCGCCAAGACCATCCGGCGCGTCGCCATCGCCGCGTACGAGCTGGAGATCAACCTCGCGGTCCACTCCGACGGCGGGACGCTGACGTTCCGCGCCGACGAGGACGAAATCCAGATCGTGTCCAAGGACCAGGGCCCCGGCATCGCCGACGTCTCGCTCGCCATGAAGGAGGGGTGGACGACCGCGAACGAGTGGGTCAAGGCGATGGGGTTCGGCGCCGGCATGGGGCTGCCCAACGCCAAGCGCGTGGCGGACGAGTTCCACATCGCGTCCGCGCTCGGCGTCGGCACCAACGTGACCGCCCGCTTCATCCTGCCCAAGGCCGTCCCGACGCCGCCCGCGTCGCTGCCGGCCGCCGCGGTGCCCGGCGCGTGACGGCTCCCGTCTGCCCGCTGTGCGGCGGCGGCGGCCCGTTCCGTCCGCTGGCCGACCGCTGGGGGCGCCACCACCGGCTCTGCCCCGATTGCAGGCTGATCGCCACGGTGCGCGGGGAACTCCCCGATCCCGCCCGCGCGGCCGCCCGCTACGCGCTGCACCGCAACGGACCGGAGGACGCCGGATACGTCTCCTTCCTGCGGCGTGCCGTCGATGCCGCGCGGCCGCATCTGGGCGGCGTCCGTCGCGCGCTCGACTACGGATGCGGCCCCGGTCCCGCCCTGCAGATCCCGCTCGCGGAACTCGGCATCGCCTGCGACCGGTGGGATCCGTGTTTCTTTCCCGACCCGCCGCCGCTGGAGCGGTATCCGGCGGTGTTCGCCACCGAAGTCGTCGAACATTTCCGCGACCCCGCGCGCGACTGGGCCGCGATGCTCGCGCGCGTCTCGCCGGGCGGCCTGCTGGTGGTCATGAGCGGGTTCTGGACCGACGCGGACGCCTTCCCGTCCTGGAGCTACGCGGACGACTTCACGCACGTCGCGTTCCACCACGCGGACACCCTCCGCTGGATCGCCCGGCGGCACGGGCTGGAACTCCTGCCGGCTAGCGACCGCCGCGTCGCGCTCTTCCGCGCGCCATGACGGTGCCGGGGATGGGGGAGGGGAGGGGGGGCTTCCGAGGAAGTCCTTCAGGGACGGAGCGCGTCGGCGAGTTCGGGGGTGGCCGCGCAGACGATGGTGCGCGCCCAGCGGCCGGCGGTGCCCGGGGCGACCGTGACGGTCGCGCCCGCCGCGCGCGCGATGGCCGCCGCCGCCGCGATGTCCCACAGCCAGATGTCGTCTTCCACGTAGGCATCGAGCCAGCCGTTGGAGACGTAGGCGCCCATCAGCGCCGCGCTGCCGAGCATGCGGATTTTCTTGTACTGGCGGACCTGCGCCAGGAACTGCGCCATCGAGGCGTCGCCCAGGTCGCGGTGGTGCGGGAAGCCCGTTGCCAGCGCGGCCTTCGCCGGGTCCGTCACGCCGGAGGGCCGGACCGGTTGGCCGTCGAGCGTCGCCCCGATACCGGCTGCCCCGAGGAACAGGTGCCCGCCGAAGAAGTCGTACACGGCGCCCAGGACCGGTTCGCCGTTCTCCCAGAGCCCGACGGACGTGCAGCACATCGGCATCCCGCGGGAATAGTTGAACGTGCCGTCGAGCGGATCGACGACCCACATCCGCGAGGTCTCCTCCAGCGCCCCGTGCTCGCCGCTCTCTTCCGTCAGCACCGGCAGCGGGAACTCTGCCGCCAGCACCTCCAGGATGCGGGCTTCCGCCAGCTGGTCGGCCCGGAGCTTGATGTCGTGCGCCGCTTCGGCCACGACTTCGAGCGGGCGGCGGGCAAGGTCGAGCAGCACGCGGGCGGCTTCGCGGACCGCGTGCTCCGCGGTCCGCAGCGCGGCCGCGGTATCGAAGGGGGCGGGGGAGGGGAGGATCGGGGATGTCATCGTGTTCATGTTCCCACCCTATTCCCGTTCCCCCCAGCCGCGCAAGCCCGAAAGCGGGGCCTGTTGCCGCGCTGCCGCGCAAGCGCCGCTGCGCGTGTTTTCGGGGTTGGCAGGGAACGGGGGAGCGGCTAGGATGGAGGGATTGACCAGGAGAAAGCCATGGACGAACTGTTGACCCTTTTGCAGAACAACGCCCGCACCAGCGTGGAAGACCTCGCGCGCGAACTCGGCACCACGCCCGCCGACGTCGCCGACCGCATCGACCGCTACGAGCGCGACGGCGTCATCCGCGGCTACCGCGCCATGATCAGCGACGACCTCACCGCGGACGACCGGGTGACGGCCGTCATCGAGGTCCGCGTCCAGCCCGAGCGCGAGGGCGGCTTCGACCGCATCGCGCGGCGCATCAGCGGCTTCGACGAGGTGGTCAACATGTACCTGATGAGCGGCAAGTACGACCTGCTGCTGTTCGTTTCCGGCAAGAACCTCCGCCAGGTCGCGTCGTTCGTCAGCGAGCGCCTCTCCACGCTCGACGGCGTGCTCTCGACGGGCACCCACTTCATGCTCAAGACCTACAAGGAAGACGGCGTCCTGATGGCCGGCGAGGTCCAGTCCGACGACCGCCTCCAGGTCAGTCCGTAGTCGCGGCGGAGGGACGACCATGGACACCACGACCACCCCCTCCCGCGTCGCGCGCCGCGTCCGCGAGCTGCCGTTTTCGGGCATCCGCAAGTTCTTCGACATCGTGGCGGGCCGCAAGGACGTCATCTCGCTTGGCGTGGGCGAGCCGGACTTCAACACGCCCTGGCGCATCCGCGAGGCGGCCCTCTGGTCGCTGGAGCGCGGCGCCACGCACTACACCGCCAACCGCGGCGAGCCCGCGCTGCGCCAGGCGGTCTGCCGCTACGTCGCGAAGCACTTCGGCGCCCAGTACGACTGGGAACGCGAGGTGCTGGTCACGGTCGGCGTCAGCGAGGCGCTCGACGTCGCGATGCGGACCCTCCTCAACCCCGGCGACGAGGTCCTCTACCACGAACCCTGCTTCGTCAGCTACCGTCCGACGATCGTGCTGGCGGGCGGCGTGCCGGTGTGCGTCGAGACGCGGCGGGAGGACGATTTCCGCCTCACGCGCCCGATGCTGGAGGCGGCGGTGACGCCGAAGACGCGCGTGCTGCTGCTGAACTTCCCGTGCAACCCGACGGGGGCGGTCCTGTCGCGCGCGGACGTGGAGGACATCGCGGACTTCTGCATCGCGCACGACCTCACGCTCGTGAGCGACGAAATCTACGCCGAACTCACCTACGACCGCCCGCACGTCAGCTTCGTGTCGGTCCCGGGCATGAAGGAGCGCACCGTGTTCCTGCACGGCATGTCGAAGGCGTGGGCCATGACCGGCTTCCGCATCGGCTACGCCTGCGCGCCGGCGGACATCCTCGAAAACATGATGAAGCTCCACCAGTACGCCATCATGAGCGCGCCGACCACCGGACAGCGGGCGGCCGCCGAGGCGCTGGACCACGGCGACGAAGCCGTCGCGCAGATGGTGGCCGAGTACAACCGCCGCCGCCGCTACCTGATTTCCGCCTTCGCCGAGATGGGCGTCCCCTGCCACACCCCGGCGGGCGCGTTCTACGCCTTCCCCTACGTCGGCGGCTTCGGCCTCTCCTCCGAGGAATTCGCCCTGCGCCTGCTCGAAGAGCACCAGGTCGCGGCGGTGCCCGGCGACGCCTTCGGCCGCTCCGGCGCCGGCTTCCTCCGCTGCGCCTACGCGACCGGGATGGACCAGATCCGCGAATCCATGCGCCGCTTCGCCGACTTCGTCGCCACCCTCCGCAAGGAAGGCCGCGGCGCCTGATTTCCCCGCCCCCCATGTCGAAAGACCGCGACAAGGGAAAGAAGACCAACGCCCTGCGCGAAGTCGAAGCGGCGGGGCTGGAACACCGTTTCATCGTGTTCGAGTGTCCCGAAGCCATCCCCGGCACCGAAGTCGCCGCGCGCCTGGGCGAAGACCCCGACCGCGTCTTCAAGACCCTCGTCGCGCAGGGCCGGAGCGGCGAACACTACGTGTTCATGATTCCCGTCGCCTGCGGCCTCGACCTCAAGAAGGCGGCGGCCGCCGTCGGCGAGAAATCCGTCGCCATGATCAGGATGCGCGACCTCTTCCCCCTGACCGGCTACGTCCACGGCGGATGCTCCCCGATCGGCATGAAGACCCGTTTCCGCACGACCATCGACGAAACCGCCCGCCTGCACGACCGCATCCTCTTCTCCGGCGGCCGCATCGGCTGCCAGCTCGAAATGCGCCCCGACGACCTCGCCGCCCTCGTCGGCCTCGCCTTCGCGGACCTCACCGCCTCCCCGTCCGCCTTGGTCCGATAGAGCCCTCCGCGCTTGACATCCGGGGACGGACGGAGATAGGATTCCGATATTCACTGTAATATATATCGGAAGGATCCCCCATGACATTGGACATTCGGAAACTCATGCTGGCGGCGGCGGTGCTTTGCGCACAGGCGTCGTTCGCCTTGACATCCTGGCACGAGGACGGCGTCTCGGGGATGACGTATCTCGACGGGGGGCCGGGCAACGAGGAGTCCAACTTCTCGGGGGCTGCCGCCGCGAAGCTGCTCGTCAACGCGAGCGAGGCGGACGGCGAAACGCACGTGCTCTTCCGCGCGCCGGCGGCGCTCTTCGGGACCGGCGCGGCGCGCCTGGCCAAGGCGACGGCGACGTTCAAGGTCACCCGCGCCCGCAACTGGGACGGCCGGGGCATCCTGCTCCAGCCGCTGGCCGCGCCCTACGACGCGGCGTCCGCGACCTGGCTCTTCCGCGCGGAAAGCACGGCGTGGGAGACGGCGGGCGGCGACCTCCTGGACGGTCCGTCCGTACCCGGCGTCTACGACGCGGAGGCGGCGACCGTGACGTTCGACCTGCTCCCGCTGCTCGCCGACGGGGACGCGGCGGCGGCCTTCGGGGCGAACGGCGCGCTCGTCCGGCTCGACGCGGAGGAGCGGCCGGCAAGCGGCTTCGTGATGCTCCAGCTCGCGACGGAGGTCAACGAAGACGAAGCGCTGCGGCCGGAAACCTTCTGGGTCGAGCTCGATTCCTGGTCGGACGCGCGCGACTTCGCGGTCTCCTACATCGACAGCCGCGATGCCGCCACGGTCTACTGGGAGCAAGGCGGGTCCTTCGTCGGCAAGGTCATCCTCAACGGCAAGGACGGCTCCGAATGCCGCGCGATCCTGACGATGCCCGGGAGCCTGGCGGAGCTTTCCCCTTCGCGCGTGCAGTCGGTCGTGGCGACGTTCGACGCGGAAATCCAGGACTGGGACGGCGAGGACATTTTCCTCGCGCCGCTCGCGACCGCGACGAAGCTGGAGCGCCATCCCAACAACGACACGTCCCCCGTCCACGGTCCCTCGTGGAACTGCGCCGACGCCTCCACCGACCCCGACGCCAGCTCCTACGTGATCGGCGGCGAGACCGTCGGGAACGCCCCGTGGAAAGTTCCCGGCGGCGACTGGATGGCCGACCGCGCGGTACGCGGCACGGTGACTCCTCCCTCCGGCGCGGGCGCCGGCAAGGCGGAGTTCGACCTCACGGCCCTCTGGCACGACGACGTGGCCCGCGCGGCGCTGCTGGCGAACGGCGCGATCGTGTTCCTCGACCCCGATGCCTTCGACGCGGCCAAGAATGACCAGCGCATGGCGCGCGTGAACCTCTACCGCCCCGACGACGTCGTCGTGGACCTGCGAAACAAACACTCCTGGGTCCGCGTGACCGAGTACGAGGCCCTTTCCGGCGTCCCTGCCACCACCTACATCGACAGTTCGGCCCCGGACCGGAACTTCTCCGCCGCGAACAAGACCCTCGTCACGCTCAACAACGCCGCCTCCGGCCACGAATCCCGCGCCCTGGTCGCGTTCCCGCCCTCGCTCTCCGGCGTGGACCTGCACAGCGCCGGGTCCGTGAACCTGCTGGTCTCCTACTTCCGCTCCTGGCCCGGCGACGCCGGGGTCAACCCCGTCGCCCTCCATCCCGCCGCGACCGCGTTCCGCCCCGACGAAGCCACCTGGAACAACGCCACCGCCGACACCGCATGGCAGACTCCCGGCGGCGACTGTCTCGACGCCCACGTCACCGCCGCCGACAGCCCCTCGCAGTCGGTGCTGGCGTTCGACCTCGCCCCGCTGCTGGCCGATGCCGGCGCCGCGGCCGCGCTGGCCGCCAACGGCGCCGTGATCCGCATGCTCGGCGACGCCCCCGAAGTCGCCTCCAACAACGGCTACAACGTCAACGGCTCCGCCTCCGCGAGCGTCCCCGCCATCGTGCTGGCACCGGCCGAGCTGGCCGTGCGCGGCATCGGCACCGACCCCGGGACGGGCGCCCTGCACTTCTCCGTCGCCGGTCTCGATCCGCTCCGCACCTACGTCCTCGAATCGGCATCCGACCTCGCTTCCCCCGACTGGACCGCCGAACAAACCTTCCCGCGCTCCGGCGAACTCTCCGTCCTGCCTCCCACGAACGCCCCCGCCGCCTTCTACCGCATCCGCGCCGCCGACTGAGGCGGTGCTACTTGAAGCAGATGCGCTCGATGAGCTGCTGGAAGTCTTCCGCGCCGCTGAGCAGGTCGATCGCGATGCGCAGGAAATAGACGGGGACGTCGCGGCGGTCGATCTTGGGGAAGCGGACGGCGTCCTTTTCGGTGGTGAGGATGACCTCGGCGCCGCGGTCGCGGCTGTCGTTGATCATGTCGAGGATTTCCTGCTGCGTGTAGCGGTGGTGGTCGCCGAAGCGCTTGCGGTAGACCAGCTCGCCGCCCATCCGCTCCAGCGACTCCTCGAAGCCGCGCGGGGCGGCGATGCCGGAGATGGCGGCGACCTTCTTGCCGCGCAGGAAGTCCAGGTCCTCGCGCTCGCCGGTGTAGACGTTGGTGAAGTGGCGCGGCGTGTGGCGGCATTCGGCGATTTCCGCCGTGGGGTTGAGTTCGCGGATGCGCGCGCGCAGCTCGGGCGAGCCGTCGCCGGCGGACTTGGTGATGAAGATGAACGACGCGCGGGAGAGGTGGCGGACCGACTCGCGCAGCAGCCCGCGCGGGAGCACGCGGCCGTTGTCGAAGGGGTTCGTGCGGTCCACGAGCACGATGTCCACGCGGTGCTTGAGGCGGAGGTACTGGAAGCCGTCGTCGAGGATGAGCGTGTCGCAGCCGAGCTTCTGGATGGCGTAGCGGCCGGATTTCACGCGGTCCTTGTCCACGAGCACGCAGACGTCGGGGAGGTTGGAGGCGAGCATGTAGGGCTCGTCGCCGCCCATCGCGGAGTCGAGAAGGAGGCGGCGGCCGTCGGAGACGATGCGCGGGGGCTGCTGCTTGGGCGTGTTGAAGGTGACGAGGTTCCAGAGCTTTTCGGAGAGCGGCAGCTCGGCCTTCTTGTAGCCGCGGGAGAGGATGGCGACGCGGCGGCCGTTCTTCTGCAGCGCGCGGGCGAAGACTTCCACCACCGGCGTCTTGCCGGTGCCGCCGACGGTGAGGTTGCCGATGCTGATGACCTGGCAGCCGAGCTCTTCGGAGCGGATGATGCGGTGCTCGAACATCGCGAGACGCAGGTTGATGATGCCGCTGTAGAGGCGCGACAGCCCGGACAGCACCCACCGCAACGTGCCGGGTCCCCAGCCGTGCATGCGGTTGGCGATGACGGCCAGGAAATAGGCTTCGAGGCGTTCTGGAGATCGTTTCGACATCGTCCGGCCAGTATGGCGTCCCCCGCGCCTTTTGCAATCCTTTTGACGTCCGCTGTCGCGTGGATTTCAAAACCGGAAATTTTGTGGAGATCAAAACCGGAATGGGTGGGGGCGTGGGACTGTCCTTTTCTGGGTACGGGTGTTCAGGTTCTGAGGAGGGTTGGATGGTCCGTGTAGAGGATGACCGGATGGG
>JAFXQI010000041.1 GCA_017527155.1 Kiritimatiellia bacterium | reverse complement strand
AAAAACCATTGACTTTCCATCCTTTCTCCCCCATGCTCCCCCCCATGAACAACGACCTCAAACACGCCCTCCGCGAAGCCGCCGGGATTGCCGGCGATGTCGCCCGCGCCTACACCATGCCCCTGGCCCTGCCCGTGGTCCTGCCCGTCGCCGTCGCGGGCATCGCCGCGCTCTCGGCGGCCGCCATCGGCACCTGGATCGCCGGCAGCGGGCAGGCCATCCTTTCCGAACTGCGCCGCCGGAAGCGTCTTCGGGTGCCGCGGGCGCCCTCGCCATCGTTGCGCGGGACGCCGACGCCGGAGGAATTCGCCGCCGATGCGGCGGAGTCCCCCCGCACGCTGTCGGTGCGCCTGCGGATCGGGTCGCGTCTGGCCGATCTGGCCCCGACCCTCGACCGCGGCAACCACTACGACATCTCCCCGACGGGCGCGAAACGCATCCGCGGCCGCGGCCGTGGGGTCCGGGGGTGGCTGGAGGACCACCGCGTCGGGATGAACTACTCGACCCTCATGCGGTACATGCGCCTCGCAATCCGCCTCCGCACCCTGCTGGAACTCGACGACCGGATTCCGCTGGAATGGCTGCTGCCGGGCGCAGCGGCGACCGCGGCGCTTCCCCCGGCGCTGCAAACGCAATACTCGGCCGCGAAACGCCGTCTTGCGCGCTTGATGCGGGCGCACTGGAATTTCAGCCGCCTGCAATCGCACGTGGACGACGCACTGGGCCTGCGGCGCCTGCCGCGTCCTGGGCACACCGGCGGTAAACCGCTCGACGGGGTCCTGGCGGAAAACATCCGGCGCGAACTGGTTGAACTCGTGCAGGCCCACGATCTGACACCGAAGCTGGAGGCATTGAGGGGGGAGATGGTGGCCCGGCTCTTGATACCTTCCCTCCCCTGTTGCGAGGTCCCGCACACCGTGGAATTGGCATTGCGGGGGAAGCGGGGGTTTGGTAAGAAAACGAAACCATGAAAATACTTGTTACAGGCGGATCGGGCTACATCGGGAGCGTGACGACGGAGCTGCTGTGCGACGGCGGGCACGACGTCACGGTGTTCGACAATCTGGAGCGCGGGCACATCGAGGCGGTGGACCCGCGGGCGCGGCTGGTCATCGGCGACCTGCGCGAACCGACGGGCATCCTCGACGCGATGCGCGCCGTCAAGCCGGACGCGGTGGTCCATTTCGCCGCGTACGCGCTGGTCGGCGAGTCGATGCAGGACCCGATGATGTACTTCCACAACAACACCACGGGCGGCCTGCACCTGCTGGACGCGATGCTCAAGGTCGGCGTGAAGAAGATCATCTTCTCCTCCACCTGCGCCACCTACGGCCAGCCGGACAAGATGCCGATGGACGAGACGCTCCCGCAGCGCCCGACCAACCCCTACGGCGAATCCAAGCTGATGTTCGAGACCGCACTCCGCTGGGAGCAGCAGCGCCGCGGCATCCAGCCGGTCTTCCTGCGCTACTTCAACGCGTGCGGCGCGTCGGCGAAGTACGGCGAGGACCACGATCCCGAGACGCACATCATCCCGAACGTCCTGCGCGTGGCGCTGGGACAGGCGGACGCGGTGCCGGTTTTCGGCGACGACTACCCGACGCCCGACGGGTCGTGCATCCGCGACTACATCCACATCGTCGACCTCGCCCGCGCGCACATCCTGGCGCTGGAGAAGGATGTGACCGGTCCTTTCAACCTCGGCACCGGCACCGGCTTCTCCGTCAAGCAGATCGTCGACACCTGCCGCGAAGTGACCGGCCACGAGATTCCCGTCAAGATGTCCCCGCGGCGCCCCGGCGACCCCGCCTGCCTCGTCGCGAGCGCGGCGAAGGCGAAGGAAATCCTCGGCTGGGAGCCGGTACGTTCCGACATCCGCACGGTGGTTTCCGACGCGTGGGCCTGGCACCAGGCGCATCCGCACGGATACCGCAAGGCCTGAGGTCGCGCCATGTCCGCCGACGACCACGACCACAAACAGGAAATCCGCGAAGGCCGCTTCAAGGCGGATACGTCGCGCCGGCACAGCAAGAGCAAGACCCGCGCGCAAATCCGGCACGTGCTGGAAGTGGGTACCGTGATGTGCCCGCTGGCGGCGCTGTTCGTGTGGATCATGTCGCTGTTCGTCCTGAAGGCGGAACGCGCGCCGTACAACCAGCTGGCGCTGAAGTTCGTGATGGTCGGCATGGTCTTCCTGCTCGGCTACCTCTGGGCGCGGTCGGAAAAGAAGCGCCGCCAGGCCATCTCCGACCGCAACCGCGCGCTGCGCCACCAGCACCAGCACGAAGTGCTCCAGCGCGAGCGCGAAGCGCTGGCCGCCAAGCGCCGCGCCGAACAGCAGGCCGCGGAAGCGGCGGACGCCGCCGCCGCGCCTTCGTCCAAGGAGGGCTGAATGCCCGCGCGCCCGGCGCAAGCCGAATCGTCGCGCTCGGGCATGGCGCTGATCCTGGCGCTGGGGGCGATTGCGCTGGCGGGCGGGCTGGCGTTCTGGATGCAGGCCCGTTCGCTGGGCGCCCTGCGCGCCGCGGAACGCGACCTGGCGGTCGAACGCCTGCGCCTGGCCGGTGCCGAAGCGGTACGCCTCGCCATGCTGACGCTCCGCGAGGACGACGACTACGCCGTCGATTCGGAAGCCGACGCCTGGGCGGAACCCCGATCCTGGACCACCGAAGACGGCATCGCCCTCCGCACCGTCACCGAAGACGCCGGACGCTGGTTCGACTGGAACAACCTCGCCGCCACCAACGACCTCTCCCGCACGCCCCGCACCGTGCTCCTCGACCTCATGGCGGCCTGCGGGCGTTTCGACGCCGACGCGCGCACCGACGCCCTCCGGGACTACGTGGACGCCGACTCCGAAGGCCCTTACGAAACCGCCTTCTACCGCTTCGCCGACCGCCCCTTCTCCCCGCCGGACCGCCCCCTCCGGGCGCCCGACGAACTGCTCGACGTGCACGATTTCCCGCCCGACCTCTTCCTGCCCCGCCGCGGCGCCGCACCGCGCGCCGGCGGCTGGACAGACGGCGACCTCGCCGCCTCCTGCGCGCTCGTGCCGGCCGCCGTCGGCGCCACGCGCGCCGCGCCGCTGCCCGTCAACCTCAACACCGCCTCCCGCGCGGTGCTGATGGGCGTCTTCGGTCCCGAACGCGAATCGGCCGTCAGCGCCCTGCTCGCCCTCCGCGCCGTGCAACCGCTGGAATCCGCCGCGATGCTCGCGGCAGTGGACCCGTCCGCGGTGGAGGAGCTCGAGCCCTGGACCGCCGTCGCGAGCCCGTATTTCCGCATCACGGTCCAGGCCGCGCTGCCCGGTGCATCGGCGACGGTGACCGCGTGGGTCGAGCGCGGCACGGACGGCGGCGTGCGCATCCTGCAATGGATCGAATCGGGAGGCGGCGCATGAGCGCGGACCGCTATCCCGTGGCATACGGACTGGACCTCTCGGCCTCGCCGCCCGTCTGCTGGCGCGAGCCGGCGCGCGGTACCGCCAAGGCCGTCGCGTGGCCGCCCGACGAAGCCATCCGACGCGAACTCGCCAAGGGCACGGCCGCGCTGGCCATCGCCGCCCCGGCGCGAGCGACGGTGGTACGGCAGCTGGAGGCTCCCTTCGCCTCCGCTCGGAAGGCGGCCCGCGTGTGGGCGTCGCTGCTCGACATGGACCTGCCGTTCCCCGTCGAAGCCGCGCGGTGCGACTACGCTCCCCTGCCTCCCGCCGCCGGGAAAGCCCGCGCCCTCGCCTGCGCCGTGCGCCGCGCCGATCTCGACGCGTTCCTCGACGATGCCGCGGAAGCCGGTGCCGTGCCCGCCTTCTGCGACGCCGAAGCCCTCGCCCTGTGGAACGAACACCTGCGCGACACCCCGCCCTCCGGTGCGGATCGCATCCGCCTGCTTGTCCACGCCGCCGACGACCACGTGACCGTCCTGCGCGGACGCGGTCGCGAACTCGGGACCGTGCACGTCCTGCGATCCGCTCCCGCCGCGCTCCCCGCGGCCCAATGGCGCGCCCGTTTCCGCCAGATCGCCGCCTCCTCCGGAGACGCCCCGACAGACGTCTGGTGGAGCGGATCCGCCGATGCCGCCATCCTCCGCGATGCCCTCTCCGGCGAGCCCGGCCTTCGCCACGAAACCCACCGCGATCCGGCCACCTTCCTCGCGCGCGCCCTCGCCCGGCGCGCCGCCGACGGCCAATGCGCCGCTCTCCTCCCGCCCGACCGCCTTCCGCCCGCCATCGTGCGCCGCAGACAACGCCGCCTTCGCGCCGTCTGGGCCGTCGCCGCCGCCGCGTCGATTCTCGTGCTGGCCCTCAACGCCGCCGTCCGCTGCCGCTTCCGCGCCGAGGACGCCCGCCTGCAGGCCCAGCTCTCCGAAGCCGCCGCCGCCCTCACCGACGCCCCCCTCGTGCCCGGCCAGGAAGTCCTCATGGCCGAACGCGCTCTTGCCGCCGACGCCTCCGCCTGGGATGCCGTGCACGCCGCCCGCACGGCAGACCCGCGCGCCCCGTACGCCCTCGCCGTCCTCCGGGAACTCGCCGGGCGCGATGTCCGATTCTCCCGCGTCACCTGGTCGCCGGCCGGACTCGACATCGCGGGCGACGCCCCCTCTGCGCGCGCCGTCGAAAACCTGACCGGGTGGACCCCGAACGCCACCGTCCAGCCTTCCCCCGATGCCGGACGCGTCACCTTCCGCCTGAAAGGAGAGTGGCCCGATGGACTCTGACCGCCTCCTCCGCTGGCTGGCCCTCGCCTTGGCCGTCGCCGCGCTCGCATGGACGCTCGACACCGCGCTTTCCGCGCCACGCCGCCGCGCGCGCCTCGACCGCAAGACGGACGCCATCCGCGCCCTCCACCGCCTCGCCGCGACCCGTGCCCCCGACCGCGCTTGGATCGATGCCCTCGAAGCCTCCGGCGCCCGCACCCCGCCGCCGCTCGATCGTCTGGCCGCCGGACGCTTCCCCGACGGTGCCGCCACCGCCGCCCCGCGCACCGCCGTGCCCCTCGCCGACGGCTGGCAGCGCCGCGAAACCCTCCTGACCCTCACCGCCATCCCCTACGCCGACCTCCCCGCCTTCTGCGACGAAGCCGCCCGCCAGCGTCCCCCCTGGCGCCTGGTCGAAGCCGACCTCCGCCCTTCCTCCACCCCCGCCACCGGCGACGCCGTCCTCCTCTTCGAGTCCCTCGAAAAACCATAGAAGGGGCCTGTCGGACGCGAAAGCATCAGGACACAGCCTGGAAGACAAGCATGCAGCGTACCGCTTCATCTTCCGGGTCTGTCCGGGCGGGCCGCGCTCCGTCGAGCCCGTGCGGAAAAGTCGTTCCGGCATCGCTCCTGGCGAATTCCACGGACACGGCCCGGACGGAGCCGGGCCTTCCCGGGCGCCTCGCAAAAGCGACGGTTTGAGCCGGACTGTGTACTATTCCGTGTCCGTTTCGACCAGACGGAAGAAGCCGGCGGGCGAGTCGGCGGGGAGGACGACCGGCACGGCGGTTTCGCCCTCGGCGGGGGCGGTCCAGCGCTTCACAACCGTCCAGCCGCCGTCCAGGGCGGGAGTCCACTGGATTTCGTAGGAGACACCGGCGCTGGTTTCGGCACGGAGCGTGTATTCCGTTGCGGACGCCTGGGCGTCGCGGGCGGAGGAAACGGGGCGGGGCGAGCGCGAGAAGCCCGTGATGGACAGGACGGAGGCCGCCTCTTTCCAGTGCGCGTACAAGATTCGCTCCGCGCCGCCCGTCACGGCCATGCCGTTCTTGACCCGCTTTCCGCCTTCGGGGTCGTCGTACCACCCCTGGAACGAGTGGCCCGCCCAAGTGGCCGTCGTGAACCCGGAGTAGGTCTCGCCGAATCGACACGTCACCGACTCCTTCTTGCACGTCCCGCCGTTGGCGTCGAACCACACTGTCTGTGAGAGCGCTTCCCAGTGCGCGAACAGGGTCCGCTCGGTCTGCGGGGGTACGGGATCGCCGATCTTGACGCGGTTCCCGCCTTCCGGTGCGTCGTACCAGCCCGCGAACTTGTAGCCATCCCGCGTCGCGCTCGCGAGCTTCGTGTAGGTCTCCCCCACGACGGCCGTCCGCGAAAGCACCTTGCACGTCCCGCCGTTGGCGTCGAACCGGACCGTCTGCGGTAGCCCTTCCCAGTGGGCGAACAGGGTCCGCTCGGTCTGCGGGGGTACGGGATCGCCGATCTTGACGCGGTTCCCGCCTTCTGGCGCGTCGTACCAGCCCGCGAACTTGTAGCCATCCCGCGTCGCGCTCGCGAGCTTCGTGTAGACATCCCCCACGACGGCCGTCCGCGAAAG
>JAFXQI010000040.1 GCA_017527155.1 Kiritimatiellia bacterium | reverse complement strand
CTTCGAGACGGGAACCCCCGTGTACGTGAGCTTCTCGTACGACAACAGCGGGACCGCGGATGCAGCCCCCCACCACGCGCACGTGCTGGTGCAGGACGCGTCCGGCGGGCTGGTCGAAGAGTGGTGGCACAGCCGGACCAACGCCTTCGGAACGAACGAGGTGATCCTGCGTTCGGCGCCCATCGAGGTGGCGATGCCGGCGGGCGGCTACACGGTGTCCATCACCCTGGACTCCACGGGCACCGTTGCGGAAAGCGATGAAACCGACAACATGCGGGTGCTGTCGTTCAGCGTCGTCAGCCCTTCCCTGACCGTCACCTTCGACGGCAACGGCGGCACACCCGGGACCCAGACGCGGACCTACACGGTGGGCGGGACGTACGGGTCGTTCCCGTCCGTTTCGTGGAGCAACCATGTCTTCGCGGGGTGGTTCACCGAAGTGGAGGGAGGGACGCAGGTCGAGGAAGGGGACACCGTCACGGCCGACGTGGCGACGCTCCATGCGCACTGGACGGGGGACGGCGCGAAGGCGGACCTCGGATTCTTCCTCCCCGACGAGTGGCCTACGGCCATGTTCCTGGCGGAGACGCCGGAAAGCACGGACGCGGCGCGCTCCTTTACCCTGGGAACCCCCGTGTATCTCCATTTCGGGCACGCGAACTTCGGGGAGGCGGATGCCGGGGAATATCTCGCGCGGGTGGCCATCACCGACGCGTCGGGGAACGAAATCGCCTTCTGGTACCTTGGCTGGAGCGGGCTGGAGAGCCACCGGGGATGGACGGTGACCGACGACAACATCATGGTGGACGCGAGGACGAACGCGACCATCACGGCGGCCGGAACGTATACGGTGACGGTGGTGCTCGACCCGGAAGGGACGGTGGACGAAATCGACGAGAGCGACAATTCGCGCGCGCTGACCTTCGATGTCACCGACCCCGTTCCGGCTCCGACCACCTTCCGCTTCTCGTTCGGAACCGAAGGCGGCACCCGGAGCCTGGTGGTCTCCGGCGGCAGTTCGACCTCCGATCCTGATGGGCCGGCGTGGGTGGACAGTTCGCTCCAGGTCGCGGTGTCCGGCGGGACCTTCACCACCACCATCTCCATCGATTGCCACCCGAACGACGGGGCGAAGCGCATGGGGACGGTGACGGTGGACGTGGATGGAACGGAATACGCAATCGAAGTGGTGCAGGACGGCGGTTTCGGCATCTTCGACCAAGCGGTCGACTCTTCCGCCGGCCTCGTCCGCGTCCAATGGGTGGGCGAGAACGGCAAGACCTACGCCGTCAGGCGCGCTCCGTCGCTCGACGGCCCTTGGACCGGCGTCGGGACCGTCGCCGCCACTGCCGACGGCGTCCTGTCGTGGGAATCCGCCATGCCGGGCAATTGGACGTGCGGCTTCTTCCAATTGCTGGAGAAATAGCGGAATGCCCCCGCGACGACGCAATGTCCGGCCTGAATACTCCAAGGAGAAACGGCCGATGAATTGCCCCGTTCGCACCCCCCTCCGTCCCTTCCTCCTACCGGCCGCGGCCCTGCTGGCGGCGTTCCGGCCCCTTGCCGCGCGGGCGGACATCGCGGCGCCGCCCAATGACTACACGGGGTTCCTGTTCCGGGGAAGGCACTACTTCAGCGTCCTGCCGCAGGAGGGATTCGGAAAACTGGTGGAACGCCATCCGGGGTTGCCGGGATGGCTGGCTTTGGGATTCCTGGTCTTCTGCGGAACGGTTTTGGTGTGTCTGGTCGCCATGGCCCGTGCACAGGCACGCGGAACACTCAAGCCTCTCGGCCAACCCAACCGAAAAGCCAGGTGGATGGAATGGGGCATCTTGGGCCTTCTGATTCTCTGGGGGCTTGCGGCCGCATGGGAAACACTGGTGGCGAATCCAGGCGCGTGGGGAAGCGCATGGCCGCCGATGCTGTACTTCGACACCCCGAGGCTGCGCGCGGAATACGACCAGGAGTGCATCGATTGGTACAACGCCCACCGCGGCGACTCGACGGGCGAACATTCGTATCGGTACTGGCGTCGGATTCCCAAGATGCGCGAGGGCGCTCCGGAAGCCGTCACGAACGCATACGAGGCGTTCAGGAAGTCGTTGAGGAGCGAGAGGGACATGTGGGAGCAAGGAATGCAATGAATGCGAATTGCCCGGTAGGGCACGGCCTTCGGGCGGGCCGCGTGGCCGGATGGCGCATGGGGGCGGGCCGCCCGGAGGCCGGCCCCTGCCGGCGGGGCGAGGACAACATGAAGGATGACCGCAAGGAGAATGGAACATGACGAAACGATGGAAGATGGTCTTGGGCGCGTTGGCGATGGCGCTGGTTTGGGTGACGTCGGCGTGGGGGGACTTGGCCTACGAGCGGAGACCGTATCCCTATGGAAACCCCCTTCTGAGCGATTCGGGGACGGGGGCCGTGGAGAGCGCGGTAATGGGCGGCGTGATGGTTTTGATTGCCCTTTTGCCCGCCATCGGTGCGTGGTTGCTGATGGGCGTGCGGGTGGGCAAGATGCCGAAATGGCGCGTAGTGCTGGAGCTCGTGCTTGTGCTGTGGGCGTGCAGTATTGGTTTGCTGTGGTTCATTGTGGGTATGGGAGGGAAACTTGCGCAAGTGACGCCTGCCGTTTGGATTGCTTTGGGATCGGTGGTTTTCGCCTCGGCCACCTTGTATGAGGCGCTTCGGTCAAAACGACGGGGCTGGCTGGTTGTGGCCGCCGTTCTGGCGGCGAGCTCAATCGTGTTTCTGTCGTGTGCCCTGTACCTTCCGGTTCCGAATGCTCGCTACACGCGAAAGGAATGGAACGAACTTCAGGACAAGTGGGAACGGGAACACAACGAGGCCCGGCAGCGGATGCTGGAAGAGCGGAGGCGGGAATGGGAGTGGAGGCATGGAAATGACATCCTTTATGGTCGGTGACATTTCGCAACAATGACGGACAACGGCAAGGAGAATGGAACATGACGAAACGATGGAAGATGGTGTTGGGTGCGTTGGCGGTTGCGCTGGCATGGGCCGGGATGGCGTGGGGGGATTTGGTGATAGACGAATACCAATACAGGGGCGGGCCGGCGTGGGTGTCCGATTCGATGGGGCGGGCCATGTTGGGAGCTGTTTTCGGCGGGGCATTGGTTGGGGTTGCCTTTTGGCCGGGCTGGCTGATGGCGCGTGTCCGATCGGGCAAGGAGGCCAAAGGGCATCCCAGAATAATGGAATATGTGGTGTTGATGATGTTGATTGTTGCGGCCATCGTAGCGGTTGGCATGGTCTTTGGAAATTTGCTGCCCAATCTTGCGCGGCAAATTCCGATGGGCGTTTGGATGGTCTGTGCAGGGGAGGCCGTCTTGGCGGGCGTGGCGTTGGTCTGCGGGCAACGTGCGAAATCGTGGGTGTGGCGGGTGGCGTCCGCGGTCGTGGCGGCGAGCGCGATCGTGCTTCTGGCCTGGGCGGCGGGCAAGGCGTCGCCGCCGCTGCGGGAAGAACCGCCTGTGCGGCCATACCACTACTACCACGATGACGGTCCGGGCTTATAACGGAGCCGGACCCGGGGGCCGCAGAAACGGTGAATGGCAACAGCAAGGAGAATGGAACATGACGAAACGATGGAAGATGGTGTTGGGGGCGTTGGCGATTGCGCTGGCATGGGCGGCGGTGGCATGGGGGGATCATGTGTACATGCCGGATCAGGATCCGTACGAAAGAGCCGCGTTGGGAGCGGGCGTCGGCGGATCGATGGTTTTCGTCGCCCTTCTGCCGGCACTCGGGGCGTGGTTGCTGATGGGCGTGCGTTCGGGCAAGATGCCGAGATGGCGTGCGGTACTGGACTTTGTGTTGCTGTTGGGGGTGGAAGGGGTCATTTGGGTGGTTTTCGGGGATGCCTTGTTCTCTCTTTTGGAGCAAATATTTGGGGTGCAAATTTCGTCTGGAGTCCAGATTGCCAGTGCAGGGACCGCCGTTTTGGCGGCCGTGGCGTTGGTCGTGGGGCGGCGCACGCAATCACGGGTGTGGCTGGTTGCATCCGCAGTTGTGGCGGCGTGCGCGATTGTGCTTCTGGCGTGGGGGGCGTACAGCACTCCCTTGGTCCACCGATCACCCCGCCCATACCATTATGATGAGTTCAACAACGCTGCGGGGGTCGCGGATGAAATAGAATTTGATACTGCTGCGGGGGATTAAGATTCTACTGTGGACGAGAGAGTTAAATCGAGATGGAGGTGGGCCTACCAGGGCGGGGCGGGCGGTTTGTTCCGATGGAGTTGTCAGGCGAAAACCATGTGTTTTCGCCCGCGCGAAGCCGGGTGGGGCGGCGAGTCCCTTCGCCGCCGGAAGCCGGGACGTGAAAGCGGAGATCTCGGGATGTGCGGAGGCCATCCGGCCGCGGCAAAGGGAAAACAGGCGTCCGCGCTTCGCCGATGCGTCCCTCCGGCATTCCATGCTCCGGCGGGCAGGGACTGCCCGCCCTACCCGTCCTTTCACACGGGGAATCGCAAGTTTTTCGTCTGGCAACTCCCATGGGGGGACGGAATGGGTGAAAACGGAGAAAAAGCGACGATTTTCCATAATCTCGCATTCCAGTTTGGAGGCATTACGGAAACGTATTTGGCGGGCCGCCCGGAGGTCGGCCCCTACCGGGGCGGTGCGAGGGAACAGGGCGGTGGATTATCGCCTGACAAGGGGTTGTGGGAAGGTGTTATCTTTTGAAAAACGGGTTGAGACAAGGAGGATGAAGCGATGAGTCAGAGCGAAACGGGCCGTCCGGGCATGCTGGGGTTGTTCACGGCGATGCATCCGCTGGTGGACGCGTGTTCGTACGGGGTGCTGCTGGCGGGGGGCGTGACGTGGGAGCGGGTGATGGCGTACAACGCGGTGGCGTTCGCGCTGCAACTGCCGTTCGGGGTGGCGCTGGATGCGTGTCCGGGGCTGGTGAGGGGCGGGCTGTTCGCGGGGACGGCGCTGGCGGTCGGCGGGGCGGTGGCGTCGGTGCTGGGCGCGGGCGGATGGGGCGTGCTGCTCGCGGTGTGCCTGGGCAACGCGCTGTTCCATCTGGCGGCGGGAAAGCATCTGCTGGAGGAACACGGCGGGCGCGGCGGGCCGATTGGCGTGTTCATCGCGACGGGGGCGCTGGGGCTGATGGCGGGCAAGCTGGGAATGGGGCATGCGGCGGGGATCTGGCCGTGGGTCTGGGCAGGGGCGCTGGCGGCGTGCGGCGGATGGGCGGCGGTCCGGTGGAATGGGGGAGAGGGGGCGCAAGGACGGGGCGCCCGGAGGGCGGCCATGCCGGCGCCGGGGCGGGATGACGGAGACGGGGTGCCGAGGATGGCGGCGCTGGCCGTGCTGGGGGGGCTGTTCCTGCTGATCGCGTGGCGGAGCTGGGCGGGCTTGCAGGCGGGGATGCGGACGGCGGGAGGCGGCGCGGTGCTGCTCTTCGCGGGGGCGGCGGTGACGCTGGCGGGCAAGGCGGCGGGGGGGTATCTCGGCGAGCGGTGCGGGCGGGGACGGGTGACGGCGGCGAGCGTGGGAGGCAGCGCGCTGCTGGCGTTCGCGTGCGATCCGGCGTGGACGGGGGCGTGGCTGGCGCTGCTCTTCGTGGCGCAACTGGCGACGGGGCCGGTACTGTCGATGGTGTACGACCGGACGGGGGGCCGCGGCGGGGCCGCGTTCGGTCTCAACTGCCTCGGCCTGTTCGCGGGGAGTCTCCTGTGAACGAGCTGCTCCGTCTTCTGGCCTGGGAATGGGTGAACATCACCCTCGAATATACCGCGACGGCGGGATGGGCACGCCTGTCCCGCTGGGGCGCGACCGTCGCGGGCGTGAACCTGGTGACGCATCCGGTCTTGATGCTGGTGCTGGCGCGGTTCGGGTACGCGCCGGGATTCGTCGCGGCGTGCGAGGGCGTCGTGCTGGCGGCGGAGTGGGGAATGCTGTGCGCGGTCTACCGCGGCGTGTCCCGGCTGCGCCTGCTCGGCCTCGCCGCCGCCATGAACGTCGCCAGCTATGCGACGGGGATGGCCTTGTGATGAAAGGGGGGGCCCGGGCGCATCTCCGGGTTGTGCAAGGTCTCCCCCCGGGGAGACCTCGACCCGAACGCCCGCTTGCCGGAGGAAACCAACTCCGGTTTTTCCGATTCCCTCCGCTACCGCTCCGGGATGCGGGGAATCGGGAGAGGATTTCCCGGCCCCGGATGGACACTCCGATTGTTCCGATTTCCTGTGCGGCACCATGGGCGTCCCAGGTGGCGCCCAGCCCTCGGGCAAACCCATGTGTTTGCTCTCGTGCGAAGCCGGGTAGGGCGGCGAGTCCCTTCGCCGCCGGTTGCCGGAACGGACCATCGGATGACGTTGGATGTGCGGATGCCATTCGGCCAGAACGAACGGGAAACATGCGTCCGCGCATCTCCGGCGCATTCTGTCGGCATTTCTGGCGCCGGCGGGCAGGGACTGCCCGCCCTACCCATCCCTGCGCATGGAAAAACACAAGGTTTTGCGTGACAACTCGATCGGAAAAACCGGAGTGTCCGTCCGCTCGCCAAGGACAGGTTCCGGAAAGGCCGAGCGCCCCGGAGCGGTAGCGGAGGGAATCGGACCAATCGGAGTTTTTCCCCGGCCTCCCCCGTCTTCCCTGTCCGCCTGCGGGGGAGCCTGCACAAAGCGGAGATGCGCCCGGTCGGCCCCGGGCGCGCGGGGGCAGGAAAGAACACTTGCGGGAGGGCGGGAGGCGCGGTAGGATGCAGGCGTAACGAGGAGCAAGCGGTGAGCGACAATCCAACGCCCGATACACAGGAAATGCTGGTGGAGACCAAGGATTTGGTCAAGGAATACCGCCGCCGCCGCGTCGTCAACGGCATCAACATGAACGTGCGCCCCGGCGAGATCGTCGGGTTGCTCGGCCCGAACGGCGCCGGCAAGACCACCACGTTCTACATGATCACGGGCATCATCCGCCCCACCTCCGGCCACGTCTACTTCAAGGGCCGCGAGGTCACCCGCCTGCCCATGTTCAAGCGCGCCCGCATGGGCCTTGGCTACCTCGCGCAGGAGCCGAGCATCTTCCGGAACCTCACCGTCGAGGAGAACGTCCTCGCCATCCTCGAAACGCTCCCCCTCGGCGCCCGCGAGCGCCGCGAACGCCTGGAGTACCTGCTCGACGAGCTGAAGATCGCCTACCTCGCCAAGCAGAAGGCCTACACCCTCTCGGGCGGCGAGCGCCGCCGCCTCGAAATCACCCGCGCGCTGGTGACGAACCCGTCGCTGATCCTGCTCGACGAGCCGTTCAGCGGCGTCGACCCCCTCGCGGTCTACGACGTCCAGCAGATCATCCTCGACCTCAAGCGCCGCGGGCTGGGCATCCTGATCACGGACCACAACGTGCGCGAGACGCTTTCCGTCGTGGACCGCGCCTACGTCGTCTATTCCGGCTCGGTCCTGTGCGAAGGCACGCGCGAGTTCCTGGTGAACGACCCGGAAGCGCGCAAGAAATACCTCGGGGAGGGATTCACGATGTAGGGGCCGCGTCGGCCCCCGCAAACCAACCAACAAGGAGCAAGCATGGACATCAAAATCACGGGCCGCAACGTCGAAATCAACGACAGCATCAAGGACCGGGTGGAGTCGCGCCTTCTTCCCGTCATCGGGGACTATCCGCGCGTGGAGAGCTGCCACGTCATCTGCACCAACGAGAAGTACCGCTTCACGGCGGCCGTGATCGTCCAGGGCCGGGACAAGATGCACCTGGAAGCCGAAGAGACGTCCAACGACCTCTACGCCTCGATTGACGCGGCGGCGGACCGCATCGACAAGCAGCTCCGCAAGTCCCGCGACAAGATGATCGCCCGCGGCCAGGAGCGCCAGCGCCTTGCCGACGCCGAGCCCCCCGCCGGCATGTAAAACACCCGCTGCCGCCGCGCGCCGCCGCTTTCCCGCGACGGCGCGCTTTGCATTTTCCGGGGACGCCGCCCTGTGCGTTCATGGGCAATCCGATGTCTCGGGAACAGGGAAAACAGGGCGGTTTTCCATAATCTCGCGAGCATCCCATCCGCCGTGTCCCCGACCGCGGGGAAAAGAGGTTGGCGGGCGTTTTGGGAAAGTGGAGGGGGCGGCGGGAAACTCCAGGGCGTTTTGCGTTTGCCGTGGCTTTCCGGAAGTTGTCCGCCCTCAAGAGCGGTTGCGGAAACAGTGTGGCCGCAAGCCGTTGTCTTGCCAGCCAATTCCCACAGCGGACGCGCAGAAGCGCGTCCCTCCCCGTGGAGAGCGCATCGGGAGGGTCGCGCTCCTGGGGAGGGGCGGATTTGCGCTTGATGGGATGCGCGCGGAAGAGTAGGGGAAAGGCATGGCCAAGGTTCCGACGACATCCACGACACTGCTCAAGCAGATCGCCGGCGCGGCGGAGCATCCGCGCTGGGCGGAGTTCGTCGCGAAGTACCGGCCGATGCTGGAGGCGCACGCGCGGGAGCGCTTTCCCGGGGTGGAGGCCGACGACCTGATCCAGGAGACGCTGCTGGGGGTGATGAAGGCGCTGCCGGGGTACGTCGAGCGCGAGGACCGGAAGGGGGCGTTCCACAATTTCCTGACGGGCGTCCTGCGCCACAAGGCCGTCGACGCGCTGCGCAAGGCCGGGCGCCGGGGCGAGGCGGAGGCGCTCGCGACGCGGGATGCGCCGGACGGCGTCGCGGGGGGCGCGGCGGAGGCGTGGCGCCGGACGGTCTATGCCGTGGCGCTGGGCCAGCTGATGGACAATCCGCGGCTGGGGGCGCGGGGCAAGCAGATCTTCCTGCGGACGGCGCTGCGCGGCGAGAAGCCGCAGGCCGTCGCGGAGTCCCTGGGGGTCTCCCGCGGCGTGGTGGACGTCACGAAGAAGCGGATGACGGACCGCCTGCGGGAGCTCGTGGAGAGGCTGAAGGATGTCGACGGGATTCGATGACAGCGACGAGCTGCTGGCGGCGTACCTCGCCGAATCCGGCGAGGAAGACCTGGGCGGAGAGGCGCCGCCGCGCCTGTGGGAGGACGGGCGGGAGGTCGGCGAGTGGACGGTCACGGGCTTCCTCGCGCGCGGGGGCGGCTCCGAGGTCTATTGCGCGAAGCACCGGCGGCTCGGCACGCGGGCCGCGCTGAAGGTCCTCTGGCGCGACGGGGAGGGGCCGCGGGCGCGGTTCGACAAGGAGTCGCGCTTCATGATGGGCAACCCCGGGCCGTCGTTCCCCGCGTTCTACGGCGCGGGGATGGAGGACGGACGCCCGTGGGTGGCGATGGAGCTGCTCGACGAGTTCCCTCCGCCCTCGGATGACCGCGGGGTGGCGCGCTACCTGCTCGACGTCGGGGAGGGCGTGGCGACCCTGCATGCCCGCGGCTGGCTCCACCGCGACATCAAGCCCGGGAACATCCTGCGGCGCGAGGACGGACATGCCGTCCTGGCGGATTTTGGCCTGCTGAAGGCCGTCGGCACGGGCGACGCGCCGTCGGACGCGGCGTCGGAACGGCAGTCGCCGTCGGTGGTGGGCGGCCGCGAGGCGGGCGTCGGCACGCCGGGCCATTCGGCGCCGGAGCAGTTCGCGGGCGGCGGCGCGACGCCCGCGGCGGACGTCTATGCCCTGGGTATGCTGGCGGAGGAGTGTTTTGAAGGCCACCCGCCGCGCGCGTGGGAGAAGATCATCCGGCGGGCGACCGCCGCGCTGCCCCGCCAGCGCTACCCGGACGTGGCACCGATGCTCCGGGCCATCCGTCGTCGGCACCGGGGACGGAATTGGACGTGGGCGCTGCTGGCGCTCGTGCTGGTCGCGGCGCCGGGCGCGTGGTTGTGGAGCGCGTGGCGGGAGGAGGCGCCGCCCGCAACGGTCGCGCCCGAGCCCCCGCCCCCTCCGGAAACACCGGCCCCTCCGGAGACTCCGGCGCTTCCGGCAGCCCCCGAAGCCCCCGCCCCCCCTGAAGCCATCGCCACGCCCGAACCCGCGGCGCCGCCTGCCCCGGGCGTCCGCGTGGCAGGCGCCACTACGGAGCGGGTGGCCGCCTTGTCGCGCTTCGAGTCCGAGGAGTGGAGAAAGGATGCCATCCTCTCGCTGGTGGACGACATGCAAAAGAACGCCCCGGGCATGAAAGACTGGATTCCATACCGGTGCGGACGCCACGAGGTCACCCAAAGGCAGTGGTCGGCCCTGATGGACGGCAACCCTTCGCGCTTCAAGGGCGATGATCTGCCCGTGGATTCCCTGACCCCGGGGGCGTGCCTGGAGTTCCTGGAACGCCTCAACGCGACCTCCATCGCCAAGGAAGAAGACCTGAAGTTCCGCTTGCCGATGGCACGGGAGTGGGAGGAGCTGGCGGAAGACGCGGCCCCCGATGGCCGCTTGGCGGCGGGGTGGTTCGCGGAGAATGCCGGCGGGCGGACGCATCCGGTCGGCGAAAAGGCGGCGGACGGCCCCTGCGCCGACCTGTTCGGGAACGTCCGCGAACTGACCTTCACCTGGGGCGAGGAGGACGGAAAGGAAGGATTCCTGTGCATGGGCGGGAGTTGGGCGGATTCCGCCGCGGGGGAGGGCGTTCCGCAGTCGGTGTTGGAGCAACCCCGGTTCGTCCGGCGGCACATGGAGCGTTACGACCATGCCGTCCCCGGACCCGGCACCCTCCCCAGCGACTACCCGTACGCGGTCTGTCCCGCCCCCGGCGAAATCGGCTTCCGCCTGTGGGCGGAGCCGCGCAACCCTCCCGAAAATCCCGCCAAACAAGCGCTGAAGAACGCCATCGCGCACTGGGAAAACGAGGCCAAGGAAGAGGGAAGATGGTGAAACGCGCGTGCAGATGGCTGTTCGCGTCCCTGGCGGCGTTCTTCGTGGCGTCGCCGGCCCTTGCCGCACCGCCGGAGGGCCCCTGCACCCTGCCGCCGGGAAAGGGACCATTCGAAAAACGGACGGTCGTGCTGCCCGGCGGCGCGGAGCTGGTGCTGACCTGGATGGAGGCGGGCGAGGTTCCCACCGGGGAGAAGAAATCCTCCCGCAGGGTGCCGGTGGAGGGCTTTTGGATCGGCGTCTGCGAGGTGACCCAGAAGCAGTGGACGGGCGTGATGGAGACCAATCCGTCCCATTTCCGCGGCGAGGAGCTGTCCGCGGCCTCCCGTCGGGCGGAGCTGCCGGTCGAATGCGTCTCCTGGGACGACGCCATGGAGTTCTGCCGCCGGACGGGATTGCGCCTCCCGACGGAAATGGAATGGCTCCTGGCGCAGCAAGCCGCCCGGTGGCGTTCCCCGCGGACCTGGACGGCCGAGAACAGCGGAGGCCATACCCACCCCGCGGGGCGGCCGGATGCGCTGGAATGGGGCCTCTTCGACATGGACGGCAACGTCAGCGAGTGGTGCGAGGACTGGTTCGCCCCGTGGCCGAAGGCCCCCGCGGCGAACTACGCCGGCCCCGCCACCGGCACCGAGCGCGTGGTGTGCGGCGGCAACTGGTGCGGTGACGAGTGGTTCACCCGGCGCCTCCGCGAGGACCGCCTCTCCCTCCCCCCCGCCTGCCGCTACAACAACGTCGGCTTCCGCGTCTGCCTCACCCCCGTGCCGGACGAGTGACAAGGATTGCCCTTCCTCCGTTTTTGGGTTCTTGCCCCGCGGAGGGGGATTCGGTACGTTCGACGGCACCATGAAACCATCCATTCCCCACGCTCTCCTGCTGGCCGCCGCGCTGGCCTTCGCCCTTCCCTCCGCCGCAAGCGCCACCTGCTCCTATTGCGGTTCGTCCGGCTACGGATCGTGTCCGTACGCCAAGTGCCACAAGCACACGGATGCCGGCGGGGACAAGTGCATGTTCTGCGGCTCGTCCTCCTACGGCTCCTGCTCCCTCTCCCCGCACGGAAAGCACGAACACGGCTACGGCCACGGCAAGTGCCGCTTCTGCGGCTCCTCCTCCTTCGGGTCGTGCAGCTACGCCCCCGGCGGGCACCACGAACACTAGGGCGGGTTCAAAAATCGTGTGGCTTCAAGCCGTTGGTTCACCAGCCATTTTCCACTGCGGACGCGCAGAAGCGCGTCCCTCCCCGTGGAGAACGCATCGGGAGGGGCGCGCTTCCCCGCGACCATGAGACCGGGGAACGGCAGGCGTACGTCGCAACGGGAATGCGCCCGGGGCGGCGCCGGCGTGAAAAAATAGTTCGCGCGGGGGCCGTTTCGTGTAGGATGGGCGGCACGGGAGCGGACCCGCGGACAACACCGGAAACCACCAAGCCATGAACATCGCGAAGATGAACGAACGCCAGACCCTCACGTTCCAGCTGCGGCTGCGCCTGCTGGTCCTCGTCGCCGTGTCGTTCGTCGTCGCGATCTTCGTCCTCTGGAAGGGCGAGACGATCCGCTCGCGCCGCGACGTCGAGCGCCTGCTGCAAATCAACTACCGCGACGTTTCGCGCGGCTTCACGGACCGTGCCGACTACCAGCTCGTCTCCATCGCCCGCGACATCGCGAACCGCCTCGGCTCCTCCGGCAAGCTCGCCTCGGAGGACGTGGCCGCGCTCTGCGCCGAGGAGGAAATCGCGGAAATCTACGACATCGACACGCGCGGGATCGTCGTCGGCGGCAGCCGCCTCGTCGGGGAGAAGGTGCACGGCGAGCAGTGGTCCGAGTTCCTGGTGCTGCTCAAGCCGGACGGGCCCGAATCCATGGCGCAGCCGGACCGCCCGCGCACGTCCGACGGCAAGGTCTTCAAGTACGCCGCCGTGCGCTTCCCCGACCGCAGCGGCTACATCGAGGTCGGCTGGTCCGAGGAGCGTTTCCTCCGCTACCTGCGGCAGCGCGCCTACGGCTACACGCGCAGCTGGCACATCGACGAGCGCGGATACATCATCTTCGTGGACGGCGCCGGCGTCATCACGAGCCACGCCGACATGTCGCTCGCCGGCAAGACCCTGGAAGCGGCGACCGGCCTGAACCCCGCCGCGGTCCCGACCGGCACGGTTTTCCAGGCGACGATCGGCGGCGAGCCGGTGTTCTGCTACGCCGGGCCGGTGCGCGACTACCTGGCGGTCCTCGCCAACCCGGAGGACGACGTCTTCGCCTCCCGCAACCGCTTCATGCCGCGGATGGCCGCCGTGCAGCTCGTCGTGTTCGCGGCGCTGTTCGCCTTCGTCTCGCGGATGCTCCGCAGGCGCGTCGCGGGCTCCGTGCGGCAGATCGGCGGCGCGCTGCGGCGCATCGCGGGCGGCGACCTGGCGGGCCGCGCGGACGTGCGCTCCTGCCGCGAATTCTCCGAGCTGTCAGACAACATCAACGCCACGGTCGACGCCCTCCGCACCGCCGCGGCGGAACGCATCCGGCGCGTCGAGCAGGACCTGGAGCTCGGCCGCACCATCCAGCAGGCCTCGCTGCCCATGGAGTTCCCCGACGAGGAATGCTGGCGCCTCGACGCCTGCATGGTGGCCGCGCGCGAGGTCGGCGGCGATTTCTACGACTTCTTCCCGCTGGGCGAGACGCACCGCGCGTTCCTCGTCGCGGACGTCTCCGGCAAGGGCGTCACGGGCGCCCTCTACATGATGAACGCCAAGACCCTCGTCAAGGACACGCTCCTCGCCGACCCCTCCCGCGACCCCGCCGCGGCCCTCGCGCGCGTCAACGCCGAGCTCTGCGCCAACAACCCCGCGCAGATGTTCATCACCGCGTGGGTGGGCGTCCTCGACCTCGAAACCGGACGGGTCGCCTTCGCCAACGCCGGCCACAACCCGCCGCTCGTCCTGCGCGACGGCGTGGTCCCCGAATGGCTGCGCGGGCTCTCCGGCATCCCCCTCGGCTGCTTCGGCGCCGCGAACTACCGCCCGCGCGAGGTCGTCCTCGCCCCCGGCGACGCCCTCTTCCTCTACACCGACGGCGTGACCGAGGCGATGAATCCCGCGGGCGAGCTGTTCGGCGACTCCCGCCTCGCCGCGACGCTCGCCAAGGTCCCCTCCCGCGAACCGCGCGACCTCGGCGCCGCCGTGCGCAAGGCCGTCGTGTCCTTCGTCAATGGCGCCCCGCGCGCCGACGACCTGACCATCCTCTCCGTCCGCTACCTCGGCGCGCCCGAGCGGCGGCTGAAGACCTTCCCTTGCGACGCCGGCGCCATGGCGGCGGCGGCCGCGTTCCTAGAAGAAGTCCTCGACGGGGCGGACTGCCCGGCGCGGCCCAAGGCGCAGCTGATGGTGGCGCTGGACGAAATCGTGTCCAACGTCGTCCGCTGCTCCGGCGCGTCGGGGCTGGCCATCGAAGTGAGGTTCGGGCGCGACCCGCGCGGCGCCGCCGTGTCGGTCTCCGACGACGGCACGCCGTTCGACCCCCTCGCCGTCCCGCCGCCGGACACGACGCTCCCCGCCGACAAGCGCCCCATCGGCGGACTCGGCCTCCTGCTCGTGCGCAAGACCATGGACTCCGTCGCCTACAAGCGCGCCCACGGCTGCAACATCTTCACCTTCCGCAAGAATTTCGCCTGACGTCCCCGTCCCGCGGAAACGCGCCGGCGTAAACCGTCCGCGCGGACACTTCCCTCCGCCTTCCCTGCCCTTGTGCCCCGCTTTCCAAAACACGTTTGCAATTACGGGAAACATCGATGTTTTCCATGGTTTTTACCCATCCTCTCCAGCATGAACACATTTCCCGTTCTCCCGTCCGCGAAGGTGGGCCAGTGGGCGGGGACGGGGCCCCTTTGCGGAACGGGTGGAACGCGTTTGGCGCGTCCGCGGTGGAAAGGTGCTGGCACAATGGGCGGCGGCCAGGCTGGTTCCGAAGCCGTGCAGGCTTCAACGGCGGCGCGGAAGCGCGTGTACGGGGAAGAAGGGGGCTTCGGCGGCTTCGGCCCAGGTCTCGGAGAGGGTAGGGTGGGGGTGGATGGCGCGGGCGACGTCGCGGAGGGTCGCCTTGCATTCGATGGCCAGGAGCGCTTCGCCCAGCAGGTCGCCGGCGCCCGCGCCCACGATGGCGGCACCGAGGATGCGGTGGGTGCCGGGGTCGTAGATCCATTTGGTCAGGCCGTCGGTCCGCCCGATGGCCTGCGCGCGGCCGACGCCCGCCCAGTGGCATTTGGCGGCGGCACAGGGGATCCCGGCCGCCTTGGCGGCGGTCTCGGAAAGGCCGCAGACGGCGAGTTCGGGGTCGGTATAGACGACGGAGGGGACGGTGCCGGAGGCGGCGGAGAGGTCGGCGAGGGCTTCGGCGGCGCCGGGGCATCCGGCGTCGGCGGCGAAGCGGGCGGCGGCGAGCCGGGCTTCGTGTGTGGCCTTGTGGGCGAGGAGGGGCGCGGAGGCGCAATCGCCGGCGGGGCGTACGGTGCCGTCGGGGGAGGGAAGGAGGAAGCCGCGGCCGTCGAGGGAGAGTCCGGCGCGTCCGGGATGGAGGGCGTCGAGGGCGGGGCGGCGTCCGGCGGCGACGAGGATGGTCGAATAGGTTTCGGTGCGGGGGAAGCCGTCGGCGGCGGGGCGACCGGGGGCGGGGGCGAGGGTGACGCGGAAGCCGCCGCCGGACAGGGGCTCGATGTCGGTGGCGACGGTTCCGGTGTACAGGGCTTCGAAGGCGGCGCGCAGGCGTTTGAGCAGCGGTACCAGGAGGTCGCGGTCGGTGCCGGGGAGCAGCGCGGGGAGGGCTTCGACGAGGGTGACGCGGGAGCCGAGCGCGGCGTAGAGGGTGCCGAGTTCGAGGCCGATGGCGCCGCCGCCGACCACGAGGAGGCGGTCCGGGATGCACGGCAGCTCGAGGGCTTCGGTCGAGGTCCAGAGGTCGGGATGGCCGGCGGGAAAGGCGGAGGGAACGACCGGCTCCGATCCGGTGGCGACGAGAAGGCGGTCGCAGGGGAGTTCGCCGCCGGGCCCGTCCAGGACGAGCCGCCCCGGCGCGGCGAACGCGGCGCGGGCGCGGATGCGGCGGATCTTGCGGGCGGCGGCGAGGCGGTCAAGCCCGGCGGCGAGCGCGGACACGGCCTCGGCCTTGCGGACGCGGAAGCGCTCCAGCAGGGCGGCGCAGGGTGGTCCTCCGCGCAAGTCGCAAGTCGCCAAGTCATACCCCCCCGGTTCGGGAGCGCCGGCGGCGGCCAGTTCGCGCGCGGCGTGCAGGAGGGTCTTGGACGGGATGCAACCGCGGTGGAGGCAGGTACCGCCCAGCGCGGGCGCGGGATCGACGAGCGTGACGTCCATGCCGAGGTCGGCCGCGAGGAAGGCCGCGGGATAGCCGGCGGGACCGCCGCCGAGGATGGTCAGGGTGTTCATGGGTGGTGCGATGGTTTGATGGTTTGATGGTGCGATGGTTTGATGGTTTGATGGTGCGATGGTGCGATGGTGCGATGGTTTGATGGTTTGATGGTGCGATGGTGCGATGGTGCGATGGTTTGATGGTTTGATGGTGGGATGGTGCGATGGTGGGATGGTGCGGGGGGTTGAAAGTTGAGTTGTAGGATCGTCTTGTGATTCGGGTGTTTGGCTGGAACGGGGAAACCATCCAACCATCCAACCATCAAACCATCCAACCATCGCCGTCCCGGCGATTTCACCGGGCGGCGCCGGCGAGGTGGAGGAACTCGTTGCGGGTGGCGGCGGAGTCGTGGAAGCTGCCGAGCATGGCGGAGGTGACGGTGCGGGAATTCTGCTTTTCGACGCCGCGCATCATCATGCACAGGTGGCTGGCTTCGATGATGACGCCCACGCCTTCGGGCTTGAGGACGTCCATGATGGTGCGGGCGATCTGGTTGGTCAGCCGCTCCTGGATCTGCAGGCGCCGGGCGAAGAGGTCCGTCAGGCGCGCGAGCTTGCTGATGCCGACGACCTTGCCGCGCGGGATGTAGCCGATGTGGCAGACGCCGAAGAACGGCAGGAGGTGGTGCTCGCAGAGGGAATAGACTTCGATGTCGCGCACGAGGATCATGTGGTTGGCGTCGACGTCGAACATCGCCCCGTGCAGGAGCGCGACGGGGTCCTGGCCGTAGCCGGAGGTCAGGGTGCGCCAGGCGTCCGCGACGCGGCGCGGCGTCCCGGCCAGGCCCTGGCGGGCGGGGTCTTCGCCGATGGCTTCGAGCCAGCGGCGCACGAGCGCTTCGGGATGGTCGCGGTCCATGGTCAGGGGAGCGCGAAGCCGTGCGCGGCGAAGATGCCGCGGGCGGTCTCGGACACCAGGAAATCGAGGAAGGCCAGCGCCTGGATGCGGTGGGGGGCCGAGGTCAGGACGACGGCGCGCACGTAGGCGGGATCCTCGCCGGGACGTTCGAGCACGACGACGTTGCGGGCGAGCGCGACATCGACGATGCCCTTCTCGCGGAGGCGGTCGAGGATTGCCGGATCGGCGGGCAGGCAGACGTCCGCGGTCTCGCCGGCGAGCAGGCCGTCCGCGAGCGCGGCGGAGTCGCCGTAGCGCGCGTCGACGGCCAGGCCGGTGGACCCGGCGAACAGCGGCGCGATCTCGGCGAGCGCGTCGCGGAAGGCGGTGTCGGCGGCGACGCCGAGCGTGGGTTCGGCGGCGCGCGCGGGAAGGACGGACAGGACGGCCGCGCCCAGCAGCAGGGCGGCCAGCAGGGGGATGGAGCGTTTTTTCATCGTCGGTTCCTCGGATGCGCCCATTCAAGAGGAGGCGGCGGGATTTGTCAAGGCATGACGCCCGGCTGTACGGAAAACAGCACCGCCCCCACCGGGGGGGGCGGGGGCGGAAGGAAACGGCCGGATGGGGAATCGGCTGTCAGTAGGCGGCGGACTGGACGGGGCGGGGGCCCTGCACGAGGCGGTAGTAGCGCTCGGTGGAGGCCGGGATGCGGTCCTTCACGATCACGCGTTCGCCGTCGGACGCGACCTGGATGTTCACGGCGTCCGGCAACGGCTGCCAGCGGGCGCGGGTGCCGTTGGTCGGGGAATACATCACGCTGTAGTACGTGCCGCGCCGGCCGGTCCACGCCAGCGTCACTTCGCCGGCGGCGCGGGCGACGGTCAGCGTCGTCTCGCGCACGGGCAGCAGTTCCTCGTGGACGCATCCGCCCAGCAGGCCTGCGGCCAGCAGGAGGACGGCAGCGGAGAGAAGGGTACGGCGGCGGGTCATGGCCGGAGGTCGCGGTACGGTCAGTTCGCGGGGACGGAATCCGCCGCGCTGTCAAGCGTGATCACTTCGCCGGGGGCCGGCTCGACCGGCTCGATGGGCGCGTCGGCCGCGCTGGCGCGGGAACGGCGGGAGCGGGTGAAGTACTTGAAGAAGCCCGGCGCGGGATCCTTCACCGGCGCGGTGCTGTCGTAATAGCTTTCCGAGGCGAGCTGCTGCCGCTTCGCGGCGGAGGTGTCCGCCAGCGTCAGGTTGTAGCGGCCCGCGAACCAGCGCCAGTCGGACGGCGTGAAGGGGATGTACTGCCCGATCGCGTTCACCAGCGCCGGCGTCTCCAGGTCCGGGAACTGCTTCGTCTCCGGGCACCACGCCGAGACGTCGCGCAGGCTTGCCGGCAGCAGGGAGTCGTCGCCGAGCAGCAGCGTGCGCGAGGGGAAGGTCTGCAGGAAGGACCCGCTCCGGTAGTCGTCCGGCTGCAGCGGCATCCATTCGTAGCCGTTCCAGACGTGCAGGCGCGGATCGGGATCGGCGCTCTGGTAGCTCACGAGCACGGTCGGATAGCGGCGGGCCAGATCGAACGCCACCTGCATCACGGTGTAGCGCGCCGGCGCCACCAGCAGCACCGCGTCGCCGTCGGCCGCGCGGACCGGGGTGGACAGCAGGGTGACGCCCGCCACGAGGGCGGCCAGCAGGACCATCAGTTTCTTCATCGTCAAACTCCTTGGATGGGTTCCCCTTCCGGGGATTCCCGTGCATTCAACCATGCCCGCCCGCGCATGGCAAAACTTTTCCGCGGCTTTCCGCGAAAAAACATGCTGGCGGCGGCGGAGGGGGCGGGGGGCGTGCGTTCATGCGGGGGAGAATGGCATGGAACCGGCGGAAATGCTCGCGTTTTCCTTGATATCGCGAATGGGCGGGTCATGGCGGCGAAGCCCGCGGTCCCGGCGGGCCGGCGGCCCCGGCTTCCCGACCGCCTCTTCCCGCTTGCACCCGGAGGGGGAAACCTCTAGAGTCCGGCGGCATGAAAACGACTTTCCCGACATCCCGTCCGTTCTCCCTTTCCCTGGTCCTGCTGCTGGCCGCCGCCGGCGGGTGCGTGATGGTGCCCGACGCCAACGAGCCGCCGCCGGCCACCAAGGCCGAAGTCCAGTACCTGCGCGACGAAATGCGCCGCATGAACGACCGCCTCCAGGCTTCCGAGGCCCAGTACGGCGACATCCAGCGGAACCTCTACTCCGCCGAAGCCAACCGTCCCGCCGCCGCCACGCCCGCCGACATCGCCGTGCTGCGCGAGCAGATCGAAGCCCTCCAGCGGCAGGTCCGCGAACTCGACGCCGCCCGCGCCGCCGACAAGCGCGCCATCTACGACGACATCTCCCGGAAGGTCGCCGAAATCGTCAAGAAGTCCGCCCCCGCCGCCACGTCCACCAGGACGTCGTCCCGGCAGACCGGCATCGAACACGTCGTCCAGCCCGGCGACACCCTCTCCACCATCGCCCAGGCCTACAACAAGAAGACCGACGAACTCATCAAGGCCAACGGCCTGAAGAACGCCAACACCATCTTCGTCGGCCAGAAGCTCTTCATCCCGGACTGATTTCCCCTCGCCCGCGCCCCGCGCTCCGCGGGCAACAAAAAACCGCGCGGTCACCCGCACGGCCTTTCCGTCGTCGTCGGATTTGGTGGAGGGTAGGAGGTTCGAACTCCCGACCTCCTGAATGCCATTCAGGCGCTCTACCAACTGAGCTAACCCCCCAAATCCTCAGACGTTGACCCGCGTTCTAGCACGCCGCTCCCCTTCTGTCAAGACCCGATTCCGATTTTTTGCCGTCGGCCCACTTTGGACTTTCCCTCCGCCCCCGTAGCCGCCATGCTCCCGGACATGAACGACACGCGGCAGCTATCCCCGGAGCAGCGGGAGATCCTCCAGCTGAACGCCGGGCGCCATCTGGTCCTGGCGCCCCCCGGCACCGGCAAGACCGAGCTGCTGGCCCTGCGCGTGCGCGACGCCCTGCTGTCGGGCATCCCGCCGGACCGCATCCTGTGCCTGACCTTCACCGTGCGCGCGGCGAAGGAGATGGAACAGCGCATCCGCGAGACGGTCCCGCGCGGACGCGCCCTCCCCGAGCTGGGGAACTTCCACCACTGGTGCCACCGGTTCCTGCGGTCGCGCAAGCTGGTACCGGGCGGCTGGCAGGTCGTGGACGAGGTGCTCCAGACGGATCTCATGCGCGAGACGCTGGCGGCGCTCGCCGCGGAATCGGCGTCCCTGGCGCGGCGGATCGGCTCCCTCCGCGACCGCGCGGGCGAGCTGCCCGCCGAGGCCCTGCTGGCGCACGCGGCGCGCATCCGGCAGCGCGACCTGCACTTCCCGGACGACGTCCTGCGCCTTCCGCCCCCCGGCGACGCGCTGGGCACGGCCTCCCCGGACCTCCTCCGCCGCATCGCCGACGCCTACCGCCGCCGCAAGGAAGCCCTCCGCCTCCTCGACTACGACGACCTCCTCCTCTACGCCTACTGGTTCGTCGCCCTGAAGAAATCCATCCCCGACCGCGACAAATGCACCTGGGTGCAGATCGACGAAGTCCAGGACCTCAACCCCCTCCAGTGGGGACTCGTGCGGGCCCTCTCCGCGCCGCGCGCGCACCAGGTGTTCTTCGGGGACGGCGAGCAGTCGATCTTCTCGTTCCTGGGGGCGGCGACCCCGCACCTGGCGCGCGTCGCGGCATCCTGCGACGGCATCCACACGCTCTCGCAGAACTACCGCTCCCGCTCCTACCTCCTCGACCTGACCGTCCGCTACGCCCTCAAGACCCTCCACGCCGGCTGGGACATCCTCCCGATGCCCGGCACCGTCGCCCCGCCCGCCCCCGGCGCCCTGCGCCTGGCCGGCATCCCCCGCGGCACGCCCCACGAAGACTGGCTCGCGCGCGAACTCCGCCGCGAGCGCGACCGCGCCGCCTCGCCGGACGCCCTCCCGCGCACGGCCATTCTCGTGCGGACGAACCGCCGCGCCGACGACTTCGAGACCGCGCTGCAGGCCGCCGGCCTGCCCGTCTGCAAGGTATCCGGCGCCGACTGGTCCGCCCGTCCCGAAGCCCGCGACTTCAAGGCCTTCCTGCGGGTCCTCGCGCAGCCCGACGACCGCATGGCGTGGGCGCGCCTCTGGCGGCTTTTCGCCGCGGGCGGCTCCCCGTCCCTGCCGCCCGGCGCCGCGCGGGACCGCATCGCGGCCCTCTTCGCGGCGGGACTCCGCCCCGCCGACCTCCTCGCGTCCGATCCGCCCGACCCCGGCGCCACGCCGCTCGACGCCCTGCGCCGCGCCGTCGCCCCCGGCACCCGCACCGTCGTCTTCGACACCGAGACCACCGGTCTCGCCGCCGACCGCGACGACATCATCCAGCTGGCCGCCCTCGAACTCGTCGGCGGACGCCCCGGCCGCGCCTTCTGCCGCTACCTCCGGACCGACCGCGACCTCTCCGCCACCGAACCCATCCACCACATCTCGCGCGCCTTCCTCGACGCCCACGCCGTCGCGCCCGCCGACGCCCTGCGCGACTTCCTGGCCTTCGCGGACGGCGCGCCCCTGGCGGGGCACAACGTCAACTTCGACCATGCCTTCCTCGCCTCCGCCCTCGACCGCCACGGACTCGCCCCCCTCCCGCCGGACACTCCCTTCGTCGACACCCTCGACGCCGCCCGCCGCCTGCATCCCGACCTCAAATCCCGCCGCCTCGCCGACCTCATCGCCGAATTCCGCCTTCCCGGCGCCAACACCCACAACGCCGTCGACGACGTCGACGCCACCGCCCACCTCCTCCGGCACCTCGCTGGCGAAGCCGACGCCCGCGCCGATGCCCGCCGCGCCTTCCTCCGCGGCGAAGCCGGCGCCATCGTCCGCTTCCGCGACACCTTCCGTCCGCTCTGGAGCGCCTTTGCCGACCACCCCGGGCGCCACGCCACCTTCCGCCGCGCGTGGAGCGCCTTCCTCGATGCCTCCCTCGCCGCCGCCGCGCCCGCCGCCGCCGGCGACGACCCCGCCGCCGCGCGCGAGGGACTCGACCGCGCCGCCGCCCGCTTCCTCCGCTACGCCGACCACGCCTGGGGCGACGACTGCAAGACGCGCCCGTTCCTCGAAATCGTCCGCCGCGAGAGCCGCTTCCTCGCGCGGTTCAAGGAAGTGGACCTGCTGGTCGGCGACGAACCGATCGTCGTCTCGACCGTCCACAAGGCCAAGGGCCTCGAATTCCCGCGCGTGGTGGTCCCCGACGCCCAGGACGGCGTCTACCCGCACCCCTTCGACCGCGACGGCGCGGACCGCGACGAAAGCGCCCGCGTCCTCTACGTCGCCATGACCCGCGCCCGTACCCATCTCTGGCTGCTGTGCACCGGCACCCCGTCCCCGTTCCTGTCGCCGGTGCTCGAGTGCTTCGATCCGGGCCGCCCCGACCTCTACGCCCGCCTCCTCGGCACCGGCCGCCGCTGGCTCGAGCGCCTGCATCTGCGCGCCCCGCGCCCCGCCGGCGACGCGACCGACCCCGACTGGCTTGCCCGCTACTACTTCCTCGCGGCTTGCCGCGCCGCCCGGACCCTGCCCCCGGGATTGTCCGCCCTCCTGGACGACCCGGACCCCACCGTCCGCGACCGTGCCCGCAAACTCCGCGACTGCCTCACCCCCGGATGACCGGAAAACCTCCGGGAAGCGCGAAGCGCCGGGGAGGGTCGCGCTTCCGCGCGACCGTCAGCCGTGTTGGCAATGAAATGCCGCGCGCCGGAGCATGATGCGAGCCGGCAGGGGATTGGGTACCACCCGCTGTCCGCATGGGAGAAGTCCGGTCCTGCCTTGTGCCAAATGCCCGCAACCGGGTTCCGGATGCCGACGGAGAACCACCTGCTTGGGGCTGGAGCGGGTTGGGAAATACTGTTGCCGCCCCGTGACAGGGACCCGGTGGTGCCAGCACTCCGTGCGAGCCGCAGAGGCGCAAGGAACGGCTCGCTCGGAGAGCTCGCCCCACCGTCTGGAAGGCGAAACAGGAGCTGAACTGTTTCTTGACCCACTCTAAACCCCTCAAGCCGGCCGGAATCGCGGGGGGCGGCCGTGTCTTGCAATTACGGAAAAACAATGGAATTCCACCTGAATTTCCGCATGCCGCCCCCCATGAAAACGGAGGGCGGACGGAGAGCGGGTGGACAGTGGGCGGGGGCCTGTGGTAGTTTGCGGGCATGGACTCGAAATGGATCAATACGGCGCGGGCCGCGTTGCTGGCGGTGGCCCTCCCGGGATTCAGCGGCTGCTCGAAATGGCCGTCGGAAACGGCCCTCGGCGACCGCAGCTTCCGCCGGGGCGCCCTGGAACGCGCGGCCCGCCACTACGACCGCGCCCTGGAAGCGGATCCCGCCGATGCCGCCGCCTGGCGCGGTCGGGGCAACGTCCTCGCGGAAAACGGCGAGCCCGACCGCGCCATCGCCCTTCTCCAGGGCCTCGTGGATGCCGGCACCGCCGAACCGGACGACCTGAAGCAACTGGACGCCTATCGCCGGGGCGTCCCGTACTACCTGGGCGGGGAATAGAGCGGTTTCAAAAACAGTGTGGCTTCGAGCCGTTATCTCACCGGCCATTTCCCACCGCGGACGCGCAGAAGCGCGTCCCTCCCCGTGGAGAACGCACCGGGAGGGTCGCGCTTCCGCGCGACCTTGTGGTTGGGAAACGTCTGGGGAGCCACAGAATACTCTAGAACTTGCGTGGGCCGCCGCCGCCCGGGCGGCGGGCGCGGTCACGGGGACGGGGATGGCGGGGGCGCCTTGCGGCGGACCATCTCGGCGAAGGAGGCGATCCGGTAGTCGCACCCCTCGCGCTGTCGCTCTTCGCGGGTGGATACGAGATTCCAGAGGCAGCTGGGGACTTCGCCCGCGCGGAGATTCTTCATCATGCAGGGGGTGCAGCCCTTGCCGTGGTTCGCGGGATGCAGGGGGCATGCGCGGTCGGCGCAGGTGCAGTAATCGGCCTTGGTCGTGTTCATGGGGGCCGCTCAGGGGAGGCGCGGGGGGCGGCCGGCGAGGCGGGCGGCGGCGCGTTCGGCTTCGGCGACGATTTCGGCTTCGCCGGGGATGCGGCGGTCGCGCATGACGAACCGGCCGGCGCAGAGGACGGAGCGGATGGAGGAGGAATCGGCGGAATAGACCCAGTTGCCGGTGAAGTCGTGGGCGGGCGCGAGGCGTTCGTCGGCGAGGTCCACGAGGAGGGCGTCGGCGAGGCAGCCGTCGGCGATGCGGCCGGCGCGGAGGCCGTAGGCCGCCGCGGTGGAGGCGGTCGCGAGTTCGAGGGCGCGCGCGGCGGGGAGGGTCTCGGCGGTGCCGCCGGGGGTGGCCTTGGCGAGAAGGGCGGCGATCTTCATTTCCTCGTGCATGTCGAGGTTGTTGTTGGAGGAGGCGCCGTCGGTGCCCAGGCCGAGCTTCATGCCGGCCGCGAGCATGGCCGCGATGGGCGGGATGCCGCTGCCGAGCTTGAGGTTGGAGCAGGGGTTGAGGATGGCGGTGGCGCCGGCGTCCGCCATGCGCGCCATCTCGGGGCCGGTGAGGTGGACGCAGTGGGCGGCGACGAGGTTGGGGCCGAGGGCGCCCCAGCGGTCGAGGAGTTCGGCGGGGGTGCAGCCGTGGGTGCGGAGGCAGTCGTCGACTTCGCGGCGGGTCTCGGAGAGGTGGGTGTGCAGGATGTAGCCTTCGGCGCGGGCCACCTCGGCGCAGCGGCGGAAGACGTTTTCGCCCACGGTGTAGATGGCGTGGGGCATGACGGCCAGGCGTACGCGGTCGGTCTCGAAGCGGTGTTCGGCGAGGAAGCGGAAGTGTTCTTCGATGCGCTCGGGCGGCTCGAGGTTTTCGGCGATGGTGACGCCGATGGTGGCGCGGATGCCCATTTCTTCGACGACGCGCATGGTGATCTCGCGCTGCCAGTACATGTCGGAGAAGAAGACGGTGCCGGACTTGATCATTTCGAGGACGGCGAGGCGGGTCCCGATCTCGATGTCGCCGGGCCCCAGGCGCGCCTCGAAGGGCCAGATGCATTCCTGCAGCCACTTGTCGAGGGGCATGCCGTCGGCGTAGCCGCGCAGGAGGGTCATGGCGGCGTGGCAGTGGCCGTTGTAGAAGGCGGGGACGAGGGCGAGGCCGCGGCAGTCGACGGTTTCGGCGTCTTCGCGGTCCTGCGGGGAGAGGTCGCCCGTGGTGTTGGCGAATTTGCCGTCCGCGACGAGGACGTCGCGCGGGCCGCCGTCCAGCCAGGCGGATTCGAGTATCAGTTTGTCCATGGCCGCAAGCCCTCCGTGCGTGCGGTCGCCGGGCGCACCATGCACCCGGCCCCGCAACGGCCACCACTATAGCGGAATCCCCGCCCGCCGTGAACCCGGAACATGCCCCCCCCACGTCCGCCCGTGTCCCCCCCCGCCCGCCATTACTTCCCGGAGGCTTCCTTGTCATGCTGGCGGATCGCCACGCGGCGGATCTTCCCGCTGATGGTCTTGGGCAGCTCCTTCACGAACTCGATCGCGCGCGGATACTTGTACGGCGCCGTCGCCTTCTTGACGTGCTCCTGCAGCTCCTTGACCAGCGCGTCGCTCGCTTCGTAGCCCTTGGCGAGCACGATGGTCGCCTTGACGATCTGCCCGCGGTCCGGGTCGGGCTTGCCGGTGACGGCGCACTCGAGCACCGCCGGGTGCTCCATCAGCGCGCTCTCGACCTCGAACGGCCCGATGCGGTAGCCGCTGGACTTGATGAGGTCGTCGTCGCGCCCGACGTACCAGAGGTAGCCTTCCTCGTCGCGCCACGCCACGTCGCCGGTGTGGTACACGCCGCCGCGCGTCGCGTACTCGTTCGCCTCCGGGTTCTCCAGGTACTCGTTGAACAGCCCCGCCGGACGCTCCCCCGCCGTCCCCAGCGGCACGACCATCTCCCCGTGCTCGCCCGCGTCGCACTCGGTCCCGTCGGGGCGCACGAGCTTGATCCGGAAGAGCGGCGACGGCTTGCCCATGCTGCCGGGCTTGGGTTCCATCCAGATGAAGTTGCCGACCGAGCAGGTCGTCTCCGTCTGCCCGTAGCACTCCATGAGCCGCAGCCCGGTCGCGTCGCGGAAGCGGTTGTAGACCTCGGGATTGAGCGGCTCGCCGGCGACGCACGCGTACTCCAGCGCGCTGAAATCGTACTTCGACATGTCCTCCTTGATGAGGAACCGGTACACCGTCGGCGGTGCGCAGAAGTTCGTCACCCCGTACTTCGAGCACAGCTCCAGCGTGCGCGCCGCATGGAAGCGGTCGTAGTCGTGGACGAACACCGTGCTGCCGACGATCCACTGCCCGTAGAGGTTGCCCCACACCGCCTTGCCCCAGCCCGTGTCCGCGACGGTGTAGTGCACGCCGCCGGGCCGGTCGTTGTGCCAGTAGCGCGACGTGATGATGTGCCCCAGCGGGTACAGGTGGTTGTGCAGCACCATCTTCGGGTGCCCCGACGTGCCGGACGAGAAATAGATCAGCAGCGGCTCGTGCACGTCCGCCCCGACCGTCCACGCCGGGCGCTCCCACTGCCCGTCCGCGGCCTTCCACTCCGCCGAGAAATCGATCCACCCCTCCCGCGGCGCCGCCGCCACGCGCGCACGGAGCGGCGCCGCGGCGCCCATCGCGGCGCAGGCCTGGTCCACGTAGCCGCAGAGGCCGTCGTCGGGGGCGCAGACGATCATCTTCACGTGCGCCTTCGTGAAGCGGTATTCCAGGTCGTGCTCCGTGAGCATGTGCGTCGCCGGCACCACCACCGCGCCCAGCTTGTGGAGCGCCACGATGCAGAACCAGAACTCGTACCGGTTCTTGAGCGTCAGCATCACCGCGTCGCCCTTGCCGATCCCGTGGGCCGCGAAGACCTGGGCCGCGCGGTCGCTCCCCGCCTTCATGTCCGCGAACGAGAGCCGCTGCTCCTCCCCGTGGTCGTTGCACCAGAGCAGCGCCATGCGGCCCGGCTCGTCGGCCGCGCGCGCATCGACCACGTCATAGCCGAAATTGAACCCCTCCTCCGGCACCCGGATGGCGAACCCCCTGAAAAAATCCTCGTACGACGAAAACTCCGTACGGACCAAAAAACGCTCCAACAAATCCAACATGGCAAAACCCTTCTCTTCCTTAACCTCGCAAAACGCGAACTCCCGAACTCCCGAACAACCGAACAACCGGCTTCCCGGTCCTCCAGCCTCCGGCCGACGCCGCCCCTCAAATGATCAGCGCCAAAAACCTGGCCGGCTTCCCGCCCAACGCCTGCATCGAGTGCGGGTGGGTGGCGTCGAAATACACGCAGTCGCCCGGCCGGAGAATCAATTCGTTGCCGTGGATGTTCACGCGCAACGAACCCTCCAGGAGGTAATTGAACTCCTGCCCGGGGTGCGCGTTCTCGTGCGCGCCCTCGGTTTCGGTCTCGGGCGGAACCGTCACCTCGAAGACGTCCGCCTTGCGGCCGATGAAATTGGTCGCCAGGTTGAGGTACCTGTAATCGCTCCGGCGTTCCACCTTGACCCCCATCCCCGCGCGCGTCACCGTGAAGATTTTCATCCGCGGCGCCTCCCCCGTGAGCAGCTCCGTCAAGTCCGCGCCGAGCACGTGCGCCGCATTGTGGAGCACGCTGGCCGGAATGTCCTTCGCGCCGCTCTCGTACTCCAGGTAATCCGAGTACGGAATCATGATTTTCTCCGCGATTTCCTCGGCGGGGACGTTTTCCAGTTCGCGCCGTTCCCGGAGCCGGGCGGCAATCTCTTCGCGTTGCGTGGACATGTGGTTTTTTCTCCAATCACCGCGCCGTATACGCCGCCATTTCCCCGACCGCAAGCCCAAAAGTTTTCCAACCATTGGAAAAAAATTTTCCAATCATTGGAAAAATCCTCAAAATTTTTTCCAATCATTGGAAAACCGGCGAAAATTTTTTCCAATCATTGGAAAAAACGGCCCGGTTTTTCCAACCATTGGAAACTTTTTTTCCAACCATTGGAAAACCGTCCCGCGGCCGACCAGGGGCGCGGGCGTCCCGCCCGCGGGAACAGGCCGGAAAAACGCCCCTGCCATGTCTTCCGGCCAGGTGGGGCGAGCTCTCCGAGCGAGCCGTTCCGACCCATTCGCCCGTGCGGCTCGTACGGAGTGCTCGCCCCACCAATCCCCTTCCAATCCCCTCCGCGTCTCTGCCTCTCCGCGCCTCTGCGTGAGCTTCCTCCTCCGCTCCTCCCTCCCCCCTCCGCGCTTCGGTCCCCGGCCGGGCCGCTGTTTTTGGAGTGGACGCGGGGCGGGGTTGGGGGTAAAGGTTGACGGATGCCGCCGCAGGCGGCGACCTCAGCGTGTTCAACAACCAGAAAGGATTGACGATGAAGAAGAGTTTGATGGGACTGGCGGCCGGTCTGGGCGCCTTGGTGATGGCGGGCTGCTCGCCCGCGGACAAGTCCGCTCCCAACGCGTTCGTGCTGGGCCTGGACGATTCGTTCCCGCCCATGGGGTTCCGCGACGAGAACCACGAGATCGTCGGCTACGACATCGACCTCGCCAAGGAAGCCTGCGCGCGCCTCGGCCTCGACCTCAAGCTCCAGCCCATCGACTGGAACGCCAAGGAGCTCGAGCTGAACACCCGGAACATCGACTGCATCTGGAACGGCTTCACCATCACCGAGGAACGCAAGCAGGCGATGACCTTCTCCCCGCCGTACCTGCGCAACGCCCAGGTCGCCGTCGTGCGCGCCGACTCCGGCATCAAGACCCTCGCCGACCTCGCCGGCAAGAAGGTCGCCACCCAGGCCGGCTCCTCCGGCAAGGAAGCCATCGACGACACGCCCGCCTTCAAGGAATCCCTCGCCGAGGTCGTCGAGGTCAAGGACTACCTGACGGCGCTGATGGACCTCGAATCCAAGGGCGTGGACGCCGTGGTCATGGACCTGATCGTCGCCAACGACTGCATCCGCCGCTCCGGCAAGCACAGCTTCGCGATCCTCGAGGAGTCGCTGGCCGCCGAGGAGTACGGGATCGGCTTCCGCAAGGGCGACACCGAGCTGATGGAGAAGATCTGGGGCGCCCTCGAAGGCATGGCCGCGGACGGCACCGTCGCGAAAATCGCCGAGAAGTGGCTCGGCGCCGACATCTCCATCATCGGCAAGTAGCGCGCACGCGCGGGACGGCGGAAGCGGCACGGCACCATGTTCGGGACGTTGACGGACGGCGGCTGGGCGGCCGGCCAGTGGCAGATGCTGCGGCCGATGCTGCTGGGGTCGGTCGTGTCGCTCGAAGTCTTCGCGCTGACGCTGGCGCTGTCGATTCCGCTGTCCATCCCGATCGCGTTCGGCCGGATGTCGAAGTGGGCGCCGCTGCGGCGGCTGGTCAACGGGTACCTGCTGGTGATGCGGGGGACGCCGCTGATCCTGCAGATCCTCTTCGCCTACTTCGCGCCGTACTACATCCTCGGCGTGTCGATCTACACGCGGTTCGCGGCGGTCATCGTCGCGTTCGTGCTCAACTACGCGGCCTACTTCGCGGAAATCTTCCGCGGCGGCATCGAATCCATCCCGCGCGGCCAGTGGGAGGCGGCGCAGGTGCTGGGGTTCACGCCGGCGCAGACGTTCTTCCGCATCGTGCTCCCGCAGGTGGTCAAGCGGACGCTGCCGGCGGTCGGCAACGAAGTCATCACGCTGGTCAAGGACACGGCCCTCGCGCAGACCATCGGCGTGGCGGAGCTGTTCCGGGCGGCGCAGACGATTTCCGCGGCACGCTTCTCGGTGGTGCCGATCTTCGTCGCGGGCGCGTTCTACTTCCTGATGAACGGCGTCGTCTCCGTCGTCTTCAACCACCTCGAACGGAGGCTTTCCTACTACTCGTGAGCGCAACCCCTCCAGTTTCCCCGGAACCCGTCGTCGAAGTCGCCGGCCTCGTCAAGGACTACGGCGGGCTGCGCGTCCTGCACGGCATCGACCTCACCGTCGCGCGCGGCGAAGTCGTCGCGGTGATCGGCCCCTCCGGCGGCGGCAAGTCCACGCTGCTGCGGTGCGTGACGCATCTCGAACCGGTGACCGGCGGCACCATCCGCATCGGCGGGAAAACCCTCGTCCGGGACGGCATCTACGCCGACCGCCACACCCTGCGCGAGGCCTGCCTGCACATGGGGCTGGTGTTCCAGAATTTCAACCTGTTCCCGCACTTCTCCGTCCTGCGCAACCTGACCGAGGCGCAGATCCACGTCCTCGGGCGCACCCGCGAAGACGCCGAGGCCCGCGCCCGCGACCTTCTCGCCAAGGCGGGGCTCGCCACCAAGGAGTCATCGTATCCGTGCGAACTCTCCGGCGGCCAGCAGCAGCGCGCCGCCATCGCGCGGGCGCTGGCGCTCGACCCGGAAGTCCTCTTCTTCGACGAACCGACGAGTGCGCTCGACCCGGAGCTCACGCAGGAAATCCTCGGCGTCATCCGCGGGCTCGCGGCCGAGAAGATGACGATGGTCATCGTGACCCACGAGATGGCGTTCGCCCGCGACGTCGCCGACCGCATCCTCTTCATGGACGGCGGCGTGGTGGTGGAGCAGGGCCCCGCCCGCGAGCTGATCGATTCGCCGAAGGTCGAGCGGACGAAAGCGTTCCTCCGCCGCTTCGGCGGGTGAGGGGGCCGGACCGCATGAAGGCATTCGCGCTCGTCGGCCACCCGCTGGGCCACAGCCTGTCGCCCGGAATCCACCGGGCCATCCTGGATGCGGCGGGGATCGGGGGAACGTACTCGCTGGTGGATGTCGCGCCGGAGGAAATCGCCGAGCGGTGGCCGGAGATGATGGAGCGGTTCGACGGGTTCAACATCACGATCCCCTACAAGAAGGCGGTTCTGCCCTACCTCGCGGGGCTTTCGCCCGAGGCGCGGCGATGCGGGGCCGTCAATGCCGTCTGCGGCGGGATCGGATACAACACGGACGCGGCCGGATTCCGCGCGGCCGGAATGCCGCTTCGGGGAGCGCGCGCGGTATTGCTGGGTACGGGCGGGGTCGCCGCCATGATGGCCGCCGAAACCGCCGCCGCGGGCGCCGAAAGCCTTGTCGTGTTCTCGACGGACCCCGGGCGGGCGCGCGCGTTCCTCGACGCCCTGCGCGGACGCGTCCCGGAGGCCCGGTGCCGTCTCGCCGCCGCGGATTCCCCCGGGGACCGGCGCGCGGCGCTCGCCGGGGCTTCGCTCCTGCTCAACGGGACCCCCGTCGGAATGTGGCCGCGCGCGGGTGGGATTCCGGTCGAGGCCGGAGACCTGCATCCGGGGCTCGCCGTGTTCGATCCGGTCTACTGCCCGACGCCGACCCGCCTCGTCCTCAACGCCCGCAAGCGCGGATGCCGCGCGGTCGGGGGTCTCTCCATGCTCGTGCACCAGGCCGTCGCGGCGGAGAAGATATGGAATCCGGGCATCGCCGCCGACCCCGACGCCGTCGCCGCACGGCTGCTGCCCGGACTCGCCGCGGACCTGTGGCGGCGCAATCCCACGAACATCCTCATGACCGGATTCATGGGCGCCGGCAAGACCACGGTCGGCCGGGAACTGGCGCGGCGGCTCGGGTTGCCCTTCGCGGATCTCGATGCGGAAATCGAGGCGGCGGCCGGGCGGAGCATCCCCGCGGTCTTCGCGGAGTCCGGGGAAGAGGCGTTCCGGGCGCTCGAACGGGATACCGCGCGGCGCGTGCTGGCCGGACCGGTGTCGCGCGTGGTGGCGGCCGGAGGCGGCTTCCCGGAACGCGGGGAAAACCGGGCGCTCGTCCGGGAGACCAACACGCTGGTCCTGCACATCGCCTCGGACTTCCCCGCGATGTGGGAGCGGATTGCCGGCGACCCCGTCCGCCCGCTCGCCCGCGACCGGGAGAAGGCTGCCGCCCTCCACGCCCGCCGGGAACCCCTCTACCGCGACTTCTGCGACTTCTCCGTCCCCACCTCCAACGCCACCCCCCCCGATGCGACGGTCCCCCGCCTCGCCTCCGCCTTCATCTCCGCCCTGTCTCCCTGACCGACCTTCTTCCCTCGTTCCTCCACCTCTCCCCCCACTTTTGCAATCACGTGAAATCCACGGAAAACCACCCATTTCCCCTGCACTCTCCTCCCATGAAGAGGCGCTGTCTGCGGAATGCCCCCGGCACGTTCCCGGACGCTTGTCCCCCGCCTCCGGCCATTCTCCTGCTCGCGAAGCCGCCGTTCCGCGCTGAGCCCCCCGCAACAGGCCTCACCCAAGGGGGCTGGGCGGAATCCGGGCGCGGTGGTCCGTCCGACTCTGCCGGCAAAGTCGGAAATCGCGGGGCGGGATGGCCGCGGGAATCAGTCGGTTGGGGCGGCGTGGAGCCAGGCGAGGGCTTGGTCCCGCAGGCGACCGAGTTTGCGGGTGGGCGGGGGCTCGCGGAGGAAGCGGATGAGTTCGCGTTTGGTGGCGTCGACTTGCACGGATCGGTCGTGCGGCGGCGTGGCGCGGGGACGGCGGGGCCGCCGGGAGGGGAGAAGCGGCGGGAGCCCCAGTTTGGTTTCGACGTGGGCTTTCAGGCGGGTGAAGTTCCAGTGGTCGCGGAGAAGGCGGGCAAGGCGGCGGCGGGCGGTGGCGTAGGAGGCGAGCAGGTCCGGTGGAAGGGGGCGGTCGGGCGCCTCGCCGGGGAGAAGCCATTCGAGCGGAAGGCGGTCGTCGAGGGCGAGGAGCTGGCGGAGGCGCTGGGCGAGTTTCTTGTAGCGGACGAGGGTGGTGTAGTTGGCGGGAATGCGGCGGTCCGCCAGCCACCCTTTCATGCCGGGGGCGCGGGAGCGGATGCGCTTCTGGCCGTTGCGGAGTTTCTTGAAGCCGAGGGTCGTGGTGTCGAGCGTGGGTTCGAGGTCCGCCAGACGGGAGCCGAGACGGAGACGGACGAGGAGGGTGCGGGGCCGGATTCCGATGTCGGCCGCGAGTTCGGCGGGGGTGGGGGTGCCGCGGAGGGACGGGCTGTCGGGGTGTTTTTCGCGGAGGCGCTGGCGGCGCTTGAGTTCGCGGACGATCGCCAGGCCGGTCTCGGTGGCGGCGAAGACGGTGAAGGCGGCGACGCTCACGCCGAGGACGAGGGGAACGAGGCCGAGGGCGATGCCGGCGTGTTGGGTGCCGGCGATGTCGAGGGCGGCGCGGGTGATGGGGGTGGTGCGGGAGGAGGCGGTTTCCAGGATGTTCATGGAAGGGGAGTGTGGGGGATGGGGTGGGGGATGTCAAGGGGATTCTCGTGATTGCAGGAGTGGGGAGGAAAAAAGGTCAGTCGTTGCGGAGGGCTTCGGCGGGGGGGAGGCGGGAGGCGGCGAGGGCGGGGAGGGCGGCGGTGGCGGCGGCGAGGGGGAGGGAGAGGAGGATGGGGAGGAGGGCGAGGGTGGGGGAAAAGGCCCAGGGGAGGGGGAGGGTGGCTCCCAGGAAGTGGAGGAGGAGGGCGGCGGAGAGGGTTCCGAGAAGGGAGGAGGCCAGGGTCAGGAGGAGGGCTTCGGCCACGAAGAGGGAGGCGACGTCGGTCGGGGTGGCGCCGAGGGCGCGGCGGAGGCCGATCTCGGGGATGCGTTCGCGGACGGCCGCGAGGAGGAGTCCGGCAAGGGAGGTGGCGCCGAGCAGGAGGGCGAGGAGGGCGCCGGAACCGGCGGTCCAGGCGAGGGTCTTGCGCCAGCGGTGGACGTTGGAGAGGAGGGTATCGGGGGTGACGGGACGGGCGGAGGGGAGTCCGAGGGGCGCGAGGCGGGGGAGGAGGAGGTCGAGGAGGGCGTCGGGGGAGTGTCCGGGGCGGGCGCGGATCCAGATGCGGTCGATGGCGTCGGCAGGGGGCGGGGCGTCGCCGGGGTCGAGGAGGCGGAGGGTCCAGGGTACGAGAGGCGGGGTGTCGGCGGGGGCGGTGGTGGTGCCGACGAGGGTCAGGGTGGCGGGGCCGAGGGGATAGGCGTCGCCGGGGGATAGCCGGGCGGCGCGGGCGGCGGCGTCGGGCAGGAGGACGACGGGGGCGGCGCGGTGGATGTCGGCGCCGTCGAGGGGTCGTCCGCGGAGGATGCGCCAGCCGTGGGCGGCCAGCCAGTGTTCGTCGGTGGCGAGGAGGAGGGCGGGGGCGTCGGGGATGCCGGGGTGGATGGGGCGGGCGGCGGATACGTGGGCGCGGTGGCGGAGGGCGGCGCGGAGGGAGTCGGCGAGGGGGCGGGTCCAGGAGGGGGCGGATCCGCCGGGTGGAAGGAGGGCGAAGGCGTCGGCGCCGAAGGAGGAGGCGAGGGTGGCGGCCTCGCGGTCGAGTCCGGTCCAGACGGCGAGGAGGAGGGAGAGGACGAGGAAGCCGGCGGCGAGGGACAGGGCGGAAAGGATGGCGCGGGCGGGGGCGGCGCGCAGGCCGGCGAGGGCGTCGAGGAGGGTTTCGCGGGGGGAGGGGATCATGGGCAGAGGACGAGGTCGCCGTCGGAAAGGCCGGAGAGAATCTGGACGGAGTCGGTGTCGGCGAGGCCGATCCGGACTTCGGTACGGACGGGGGGGGCGGAGGGGAGGGCGGCGGCGGGGCGGCGCTGGACGTAGAGGCGTCCGGATTCGGATTCGAGGGCGGCGCGGGGAATGGCGAGGGCGGAGGGGGCTTCGCCGGAGACGATTTCGACATTCATGGTGAGGCCGGCGGGGAGGTCCTGGTCCTGCGGAAGGGGATCGAGGGCGACGGCGACGGGGAAGTATTTGCGCCAGGCGGGCTGGCCGGGCAGGGAGCGGGCCATGGAGCCGACGGATTCGACGCGGCCGGGCAGGCGCAGGTCGGGGAAGGCGGCGGGCACGGCGGTGGCGGGGGCGCCGGGGCGTACGGAGGGGAGGGCGGATTCTTCGACGTGGCCGCGGACGATGCGGGCGTCGTCGCGCGGGATGCAGAGGAAGACCTGGTTGCGGTAGAGGCTGTCGCCGACGCGCGCGGTGCGGTATTCGCCGCCGACGGGGAGGGGGACGAGGGAGACGGTGCCGCCGGCGGGCGCGGTGACGGTGCAGAGGGCGAGCTGGCGGGCGGTGTAGTCGCGCTGGCGTTCGGCGGCTTCGAGGGCGGCGCGGGCCTTGGCGAGGCGGGCGGCGTGGAGGGGGCCGGCGGTCAGGTCGAGGCGGGTGGCGGCGCGGTCGGCGTCGGCGCGGACGGCGGCGATCTTGTCGCGCTGGCGGAGGAGCTCGGCATCGGACATGAGGCCGCGGTCGCGGAGGCCGGTCGCGGCGTCGAGGAAGGCTTCTTCGGCGCGCAGGGCGGCGAGGAGTTCGTCGCGGCGGGATTCGAGGTCGAGCCGCTCGAGGGGGAGTTCGGCCTTTTCGAGGCTGCCGAGTTCCTGGCGGGCGCGCACGGCTTCGCTTTCCTGGCGGGCGAGGTCCTGGGCGATCTGGGCGGAATCGAAGCGGGCGAGGACGTCGCCTTCGTGCACGCGGGTGCCTTCGGCGACGAGTTCTTCGAGCACGGCGGAGCCCTGGAGGGGGACGGCGACGCGGAGCATGGTGCGGGCTTCGAGTTCGCCCTGGAAGGCGAGGGTCTGGCGGATGCCGGCGCGGGCGGCGGGTACCCATCGGGGGGCGTCGGCGTCGGCGGGGGCGCGGCGGCAGGCGGGGACGGCGGCCACGAGGAGGAGGGCGAGGGCGGCGAGGGGGAGGCGGTTCATGGGGCGGGCTCCTGGGGGATGTCGGGGAGGTCGGCGAGGAGGTCGCCGGGGGCGGGCACGAGGGTGCCGAGGACGTGGAGGAGGCGGTAGGAGGCGACGGAGGCGGCGCGCTGCGCTTCGAGGTCGCGCAGCCGGGCGGAGAGGGCGTCGGCTTCGGCGTCGGACACGGCGTCGGCGGTGCCGCGTCCGGCCTCGAAGAGGGTGCGGGCGAGCTCGGCGCGGCGGTCGGCGAGGTCGAGATTGCGGCGGGCGAGGTCGCGTTCGCGGCGGGCCCGGCGGCACTCGGTCTGGGCGGAATGGACGTCGAGGGCGAGGCGGCGGCGCACGATTTCGGCGGCGGTACGGCGTCCGGCGGCGTCGGTGGCGGCCTTGCGGGCGGAGAGGCGGGCCTCGCGGATGTCGAGGTTCATGGAGCCTTCGAGGCCGATGCGCCAGTCGGTTTCGTCGAGACGGGAGGCGCCGGACCAGTCGGAGGCGTCGCCGTAGGTGACGTGGCGGGCGGCCAGGGCGAGGTCGGGGAGGAGGGCGCGGCGGGCGAGGAGGGCCTGGCGGTCGGCGGTGGCGATGTCGTCGAGAGCCTGGGCGTAGTCGGGACGGGAGCGGAGGGCGACGTCGAGGGCGCGGGCGGGGGGGACGTCTTCGAGTTCGAGGGGGGGCGGGGGGACGATGCCGACGGGCGTGCCGGGCGGCAGGCCGAGGAGGTCGGCGAAGGTCTCCTCCGCGATGTCCAGCCCGGCGCGGTCGGTCTCGATGCGCGATTCGGCTTCGCCGCGCTGGAGGTCGAGGCGCAGGACCTCGGTACGGGTGGCGTCGCCGCGGTTTTCGCGCACGGCGGCGAGCGCGGCCAGGCGTTCGAGGCGGAGGGCCTGCGCCTGGTCGCATTCGAGACGCCGGGCGAGGCAGGCAATCGATTCGCACGACTCGGCGACCTGCAGGACCAGCGCCGAGCGGTCGCGTTCCCACGCGCGGCGGGCGGCGCGGAGGGCCTCGGAGGCGAGTACGGCGGGTTCGTCGCGCACGAGGGTGCCGAAGCGGCGGAATAGGGGCTGGGACACGGAGAGGGCGATCTGGGTGCGCCGGTCGGGGTCGGCGCCGTCGGTATCGGCCTGCGAGGCGGTGGCCTCGGCGCCCACGACCGTACCCCACGGGAGCGTCGCGGAGGTCCCCAGGCCGGCGCGCCAGAGGGAGGAGTCGGGTCCGGTCTCGGCGGCTCCGGCGGGCGTGATGCGCATGCCGCGCACCGATTCGGCGGCGCGGTCGGCTTCGAGGCCGTGCGATTCGATGTCGATCGCCCCGCGGGCGAGGCCGAGATTGTGTTCGAGGGCGCGGGCGATGGCGTCTTCGAGGGTGAGGACGAGGGGAACGGGGGGATCGGGCGTGGTCTCGGCGGAGGGTGCGGGGAGCGCCAGGGTGCAAAGGAGGAGGACCGCGGCGAGGGCGGCGGTCGGGGGGCACGGATGGCGGGTGCGGGGCATGGGGGAACCTTGGGACAGAGGGGGCGAAATGTCCAGCCTGCGTTCGCGTCGGGGGAGGGGGGATGTGTTCATGGGCGGGGAGGTGGGGGGAAAAAAGGGGAAAACGGAGGGTTTCACGTGGTTGCAAAAGAGTTCCGGACAAGGCCGGGAAGGGGCGTTCCGGGAGAATTCGGAGGCGTCATTCGCGCTTGCGCGCGGGAAACGCAAGGGTACAATCGACAACGCGAAAGGAACATGCAATCGTGAAACACGACATCCCGGATCCGGTCAACACCGCGGAACGCGGCGACTACCTCTCCCCCGCGGCGGCCTGGGCGCTGGCGTTCGGCAGCGCGGTGGGCTGGGGCGCGTTCGTGATGCCGGGGACGACGTTCCTGCCGGTGGCGGGGCCGTTGGGGACGCTGCTGGGGATCGTCGTCGGCGCGCTGGTGATGGGGGTCATCGCGCTCAACTACCACTTCCTGATGCAGCGGCATCCGGACGCCGGCGGCGCCTACGCCTACGTCAAGGAGCTGTGCAACCACGACCACGCCTTCCTCTGCGCGTGGTTCCTCGTGCTGACCTACGCGGCGATCGCCTGGGCGAACGCGACGGCCCTGGCGCTGATCGGCAGGACGATGTTCCGCGGCGTCTTCTGCTTCGGCTTCCACTACGGTTTCGCGGGCTGGGAGGTGTGGGGCGGCGAGCTGCTGCTTTCGGCGGGGGCGCTGGTGGTGGCGGGGGCGCTGCTGGCGCACGCGAAGCGCTGGGCGGCGCGCGTGCAGCTGGCGCTGGCGGTGGTGCTGGCGGCCGGCGCGGCGGTGGCGCTGGGGGCGGTGCTGTGGAAGTCGGGCGGCGGGCTGGCGGCGATGGCGCCGGCCTTCCCGGCGGGCGGCAAGCGGGCGCTGCCGCAGGTGCTGGGGATCGTGGCGCTGGCGCCGTGGGCGTACGTGGGGTTCGAGTCGGTGTCGCACTCGGTGGAGGGGTTCCGGTTTTCGCGGCGCCTGGCGGGATGGGTGATGGGGGCGGCGCTGGCGGTGTCGGCCTTCGCCTACGCGGCGCTGGCGGCCGTCGCGGCCTCGCCCCTGGCGCGCCCGGAGGGGGTGGCGGGCTGGCCGCAGCACGTGGCGGCGCTGGATTCGTACCCGGGGATCGCCGGGATGCCGGTCTTCAACGCGGTCGAGAACGCGCTGGGCCGGCCGGGCGCGGTGCTGCTGGCGGTGGCGACGCTGGCGGCGGTGTTCACGGGGCTGCTGGGGATGCTGACGGCGGCGAGCCGGCTGATCAACGCCATGGCGCGCGACGAGCTGCTGCCGGCGTGGCTCGGGAAGCTGACGCGCGGGAAGAGCCCGGCGGCGGCGGTGTGGCTGCTGGTGGCGGTTTCGTGCCTGGTGCCGTTCGCGGGGCGGACGGCGATCGGGTGGATCGTGGACGTGACGACGATCGGCGCCTCGGTGGCGTACGGCTACGTCTCGTGGTGCGCGCTGGTCGCGTCGCACCAGCACGGCGGGTCGCGGCTGTACGCGGCGACGGGGATCGCGGGGGTGCTGGCGGCGGTGGCCTTCGCGGTGTACTGCCTGGTGCCGCACCTGATGTCGGTGGTGACGTTCGCGACCGACTCCTACCTCATCCTGGCGGTCTGGGGCATCCTCGGCTCGCTCGTCTTCCGCCACCTGCTGGTGCACGACAAGACGGGGCGGCTGGGCAAGTCCACCGTCGTGTGGCTGGCGTTGCTGCTGCTGGTCTTCTTCGCCTCGCACATGTGGGTGCGGCTCGCGACGTACCACATCGCCGACGACGTCGTCACCGAAGTCGGCGCCCACTACGCCGCCGAAGCCTCGCACGAGGCGCTGGCCCCCGACGACCCCTTCCTGCTGCAGCAGGAGGACACCATCGAGGACGCCCTCACCCGCTACCACCTCGTCCAGCTGGCGATGGTCGTGCTGGCGCTCGGCGTCATGTTCAGCATCTACGCCGTCATCGCCCGCCGCGAACACGCCGCCGCCAAGGCCAAGGACTACTTCTTCTCGACCATTTCCCACGACATCCGCACCCCCATCAACGCCATCGTCGGCTTCACCGAGACCCTCCGCCTCGCCCCCCCCACCACCCGCGGCGAACGCGAAGAAACCCTCGCCGCCATCCTCACCTCCTCCCGCACCCTCCTGCGGATCGTCGACGACATCCTCGAACTCTCCCGCATCGAGACCGGCAGCTTCGTCCTCAACCCCGAGCCGACCGACTGCCCCGTCCTGGTGCGTCGCGTCGCGCGGGCCTTCGCCGACTCCGCGCGCAAGGCCGGGCTCGACCTGCGCGTCAAGACCCCGTCCATGCCGCGGCTGCTGGTGGACGCCGTGCGGCTGCGGCAGATCGTCTTCCAGCTGGTGGGCAACGCCATCAAGTTCACCGAAAAAGGCTTCGTCGAGGTGCGCCTGACCTACACCCCGGCCATCGGCGCCATGGTCGGCGACCTGCTGATCGAAGTCGAAGACAGCGGCGTCGGCATCTCCGCCGAAGACATACCCCGCATCGCCACCGCCTACGTCCAGCACGGCGCCAAACTCGCGCGCAACGGCGGGACCGGCGTCGGGCTGGCCGTCTGCCGCCAGCTCGCGACCGCGATGGGCGGCACCTTCAGCGTCCGCTCCGCGCTCGGCCACGGCACCACCTTCTCCGTCTTCCTCCCCCACCTCAAGACCGCCGAAGACGACCCCAACGCCGTCCCCGAAGACGACGACGCGCCCCTCGACGCGCCCGCCACCCCCGCCGTCCCCGATCCGCCCGCGCCCGAGCCTCCGGCGACCGCGGCCGCCGCGCCCGCCGCGACCGAGGCGACAACCCCGGCGGCGCCCCTCCCGCGCATCCTCATCGTCGACGACGCCAAGATGAACCTCATGGTCCTCAAGGCCCTCCTCAAGCGCCTGGGCAACTACGACATCGCGATGGCCTCCGACGGCAACGAAGCCCTGGAGATGCTCCGCCACGCCGGCGACCGCCCCTTCTCGCTGGTCCTGACCGACTACTGGATGCCGAACCTCGACGGCGGCGGCCTGGTGGGCGCCATCCGGGCCGATCCCCATCTCGCGTCCATCCCCGTCCACGTCATCACCGCCGACATCGAACTCCAGGCCGAATACGTTTCCAAGGGCTTCGACTCCCTCCTCCTCAAGCCCGTCACCCCCGACTCCCTCCGCCCGCTTCTCCCCGCCTCTTAGAGCGGGTTGCGCTTTTCTGTGGCTTCCCGGACGTTTTTTCCCCCCAAGGTCGCGCGGAAGCGCGACCCTCCCGGGGAAGGCACCACTTGGCCCTGTTCACTTGTCCGCGACTGTGGTAGAAACAGACCGCCATGAAACGCACCCTCCATCTCTGCGCCGCGATGCTCGCGATCCTGCTGGCGGCCGCCGCCGGCCGCGCGGGTACCGCGGACGGACCCTCCACCCGGAAAGGAACCACCGCCATGACCATCCACGACTTCACGGCCAAGGGCCGCAACGGCACGAGCCTCGATCTCGCCTTGCTCAAGGGCAAGGTCCTGCTTGTCGTCAACACCGCCACGGGCTGCGGGTTCACGCCCCAGTACGAAGGGCTCGAAACGCTCCACGCCAAGTACCACGCGCGCGGGCTCGAAATCCTCGACTTCCCCTGCGACCAGTTCGGACACCAGGCGCCCGGCAGCGACGACGAAATCCATTCCTTCTGCGCGCTCAAGTACCACACGTCCTTCGACCAGCTCGCCAAGATCGAGGTGAACGGCCCCGGCGCCGACCCGATCTACGTCTTCCTCAAGGCCGCGCGCCCGAAGGACGACGCGCCCGAAGCCGACATCGCCGGCCTCCGCGCCCTCCTGGCCCAGCACGGCCTCCGGGGCGCGACGGCTCCCGGCGACATCGAATGGAACTTCACCAAGTTCCTGGTCGACCGCGACGGCCACGTCGTCAGGCGCTTCCACCCGACCACGACGCCCGAAACCATCGACGCCGAAATCGCGGCCCTGCTCTGAGGCCCGCGACGACTTCGCCGTCGGCTCCCCCGTCATCCTGGCGGAAAGGCTTCTGGGCATCCCGGCGTCCGGCCGGATCGCGGCCTGGACCCTCTTTTCCGCCCTCCGCGCCTCCGCGTGCGTTCACCCCCGCCTCCTTTCGGCCCCGCGGGCGCCCGTCGTTCCCGGTTTTGCAATTACGGGAAACATTGGGGTTTTTCCCGTTTTTCCCCCATCCTCCCCTCCATGAACACGCTGGTCCCGTTTCACCCCTCCGCAAGGTCTACGCCCACCGCATCGGCCCCGAATCCTACGAGCCCAAGGACCTCATCGACAACGCCCGCCCGCCCGTCGTCACCCTGTCCGACCAGGAAGCCGACACCCGCACCATCGCCCTGTCCTTCGACGAAACCGGCCGCCTGACGATGCAGTTCGACGGCGTCCAGAACCTCACCGTCCTCCAGACCGCCCCCGGCAGCACCGCCGAATCGCACCTGACGTTGGAGATCAAGGCGAACGAACTCGACCGCCTGGCCTCCCTCGACTACACCCGCTTCGACGACACCGCCGCGAACGAAGTCATGGCCGACAAGACGGCCACCAACAAACTCCCCGCCGCCCAGTGGATCCCCCCCTAGATACCTAGATATCTAGATGTCTAGAGATCTAGGGAGCCTCCCCCTGGGGCCCCCCGGCGCCCCGTCCCCCACCGCTTCCATGAGCGCGCGCCCTTCCGGGGCGACCGCGCTTTCCGGCCGGTGCCGCAAAAATGTTGCCCGTCCGCTCGCGGTTCCGGTAAAATGCGGCGGCGAGAGGCGACAAGGTCCGCCCGATCGGCAAGCGCTCGGCGGACGCCAAGCAGGCCAACGACCGGACCCGCGAGCTGTTCGCCGTGGCGGTCGCCGAGATGTTCGGCGGCGCCAAGAAGATTCCCCGGAGCGTCCTGGACGTGATGAAGACGGAGGACTACTTCCAGGGCAAGCCGCTCACCGCGCGCCGCATCCTCAAGGTGAGCCGGGCCATCATGGAGGCCAGCGAACCCCTGACCGCGCGGGTCTCCCCGAAGAAGGCGCGGGGCCTCGTCGACACCGCGGTGGCCTGGATGAACGACCTTTCCCCGAAAATGATCGGCATGCAGCGCTTCGAGCGGCTCAATCTCGACGCGGCCGCGCGCGACAAGGCCGCCCGCCTGGTCGTGAAACACGGCGCGGGCCTGACCGCCTCCAGCCTGGGCGTCCTGGCCGGATACGCAGCGGCCGCTGTCGACGCCTCCAACCACCGCATGTACGACGACGAGGACATCGACGAGATCGTCCGCCGGGTCGCGGAGACGCTCAAGAACGTCCGCACCTTCCGGCCGGGCGACATCCGGCTCGCCACGTTCGACGCCAAGATGACGAAATACTGGCAGGCCGTGCTCAAGGAACACCTGGGGCCGGCGCAAAACGACCACTACGACGCGGACAGCATGTTCGACGCCTTCCGCGGCGATGCCGAGCGCAACGAGTACAAGATCGGCGACGAAGTCTTCCCCCCGGGGCCGGAGAAGCGCGACCGCCTGACGCAGGCGTTCAAGGACACGATCGCCAACCCCCTGCACCGCAAGGCGTTGTCCGCGTTCATGACCCAGATGACGGGCGGTGCCGGGGCCACGCGTTCCATCCGGGACGCCCTGCCGCCCACCCCCGGATACAAGAACGCCAAGATGACCTCGGTGAAGGGGCACGACCTGTTCCTGACCGTGCCCCACAACGACGAATTCTTCCAGCAAAGGAGTCTCCAGGCCAACTGGGAGTCGACGTACGAACTGAAGCTCAGCGAAGACGGCACGAAGGCCACGGTCACGCTCCGGGCCGCCGCCAACCTGCACTTCAACATCGACGGTGCGGAGGCATTCAGCACAATCCCCTCCGGCACCTGCGTGTGGCAGACGGAGTTCGATTTCGACCTTTCCCGCCCGGACCGGGTCGGGCTGACCGCCGTGCGCCACGGCCAGACCATCCTCCCGCCGTCCGACCCGCCCCCGCCGGAAGAGCAGCCCGGCGAGGAGCGGCTGATCCGCATCGACGAATAGCCCGAGTTTCCATATTCGAGGGTAAACCCCACGAGTTTCCTAAGATTTTGCTCGGAGGTCTCCACTACACGACTGTGTTCATGCGGGGAGACAGGGAGGGCGAGACCTTGGGCGGCGGCTGGGCGGGAAGGGTCAGGTCGAGCTGGG
>JAFXQI010000039.1 GCA_017527155.1 Kiritimatiellia bacterium | reverse complement strand
GCCTTCCTCTCGCCGTCCAGCATCCCGAAATCCCGCTGGAATGACCTGAGTGCACCCGGTTGCGGGGCGACGGGGCCGCCGCCGTCGGCCGGCGATCGGAACGCTCCCCGGGGAGGGACGCGCTTCCGCGCGTCCTCGATGAGCGGTCGCGCAGAAGCGCGACCCTCCCCGGTGCTTCGCGCATCCCGTTGGCCCGGGGAGACAGGTCCGGAGTCCGGAGTCCGAAGTCCAAAGCGGGGTCTGCAAGCGGCTCGCTCGGAGAGCTCGCCCCACCAGCGCCTCCCGGGGAGGGACGCGCTTCCGCGCGTCCTCGATGAGCGGTCGCGCAGAAGCGCGACCCTCGCCAGTGCTTCGCGCATCCCGTTGGCCCGGGGAGACAGGTCCGGAGTCCGAAGTCAAAAAGCGGGGTCTGCAAGCGGCTCGCTCGGAGAGCTCGCCCCACCAGCGTCCCCTGGGGAGGGACGCGCTTCCGCGCGTCCTCGATGAGCGGTCGCGCAGAAGCGCGACCCTCCCCAGTGCTTTGCGCATCCCGTTGGCCCGGGGAGACAGGTCCGGCGTCCGAAGTCAAAAAGCGGGGTCTGCAAGCGGCTCGCTCGGAGAGCTCGCCCCACCAGCGCCCCCCCGGGGAGGGACGCGCTTCTGCGCGTCCGCGGTGGCAAAAGGGGGGGCGCTTTCCGGGCGGTCCGTCCGGGGAGGGTGGGGGAGGGGAAAGCCCTACTTGTAGTAGCAGAGGACGACGGAGACGGCGACGGAGCAGGAGACGAGGCCGACGAGGAGGCCGATCTTCAGCCATTCGAGGAAGGCGACCTTGATGGAGTACTTCTTGCCCAGCATCGAGATGGCCACCAGGTTCGCCGTAGAGCCGATGGCCGTGATGTTCCCGCCGAAGCACGCGCCGAAGAGCAGCGCCCACCAGAGGGGCTGCATTTCGGGGGACTTCGCCACGATCTCCTTCACGATCGGGATGAACGTCGAGACGAACACGATGTTGTCCACGAACGCCGACCCGACGGCCGTGATCGCCACGATCAGCGGCGTGAGGAGGTACTTGTTGGCGGCGCCCTCGGTCGCGATCTGGTCGGCCACGACGTCGGTCACGCCGCAGGCTTCCAGCGCCGCCGACACGGCGAAGAGCATCATGAAGAAGAGCAGCGACCACCACTCGACCGACACTTCCACGTAGTGGCGCGCGCGGTGGGAGCGGAACACCATCAGCAGGCCCGCGATGGTCAGCGGCGCGGCGACGAGCATGGTGTTGGGTTCGAGGTGCAGGGCTTCTTCGAGGGGATGGTGCGCGGCGATGAACGCCAGGGCGCCGAACAGGATCGCCAGCCCGCGCTTGTGCGGGATGGGCACCATCGGGCCGAGGCCGATGTGGGAGGCGCGGCGCTCGGCGAGGCGTTCGTCGAGGAGCTTGATGTCCTTGCGGTAGTAGACCAGCAGCAGCAGGAACGTCGCCGCCAGCGAGAGGAACATGATGGGCGTCGCGTGCACGATGAAGTCGCCGAAGGAGAGCGGCGTCGGCGTCGCCTTGGTCCCGATGAGGATGCCCACCGGGTTGCCGAGCATCGTGCCGGTGGAGCCGATGTTCGTCGCCATCACGGACATGAGGACGAACGGCGTCGGGCGCAGCTTCAGCGTGTCGCAGACCTGGAAGACGAGGGCGAGGACGAAGACGATCGACGTCACTTCGTCCACGATGCCCGGCATGATGCCGGAGAGGAGCATCAGGATGGCGACGAAGCGCAGGCCCGTCATCTTGCGCGCGTTGATGATGGACTGGATGACCCACGTGAAGAGGCCCATGTCCTTGAGCACGCCGACGAGCGTCATCATGCCGACGAGCAGCAGGATGATGTGCAGTTCGGTGCTCTTGACGAACTCGCTGAGGGAGATGACCTTCAGCGCCAGCAGCGCCGAGATGCCGACGAAGGCCACCCCGAGGCGGCGTTCCTCGAACATCAGCGTCGCGCAGATGATGCACACGAAGACCGACACGGCGGCGACCTGCCGCACGGTTACGTCGGCGGGCGCGCCGAGCAGGGAGGTGAGCCACCCGGCGAGGCCGGCGACGGCGGCCATGACGGCGAACTGGAGGGCGACGAGGCGTTTGGGATTCTTGGGAGCGTTCATGGCGGGCCTCAATCGCGGAACACGTTGTGCAGGAAGCGTTTCAGGGTCACGACGCCGACGAGCTTGGCCCCGTCGGTGACGAAGCACACGTTCGTCTTGCGCCGCGCCATCGCTTCGGCGACGGCGATGGCCGGGCGGTCGGCGGCGACGACGGCGTAGGTTTCGTCGTCGGTGATGTCCGCCAGCCAGGTGCTCGACTCCTTGCCGAGCAGCGTCCCGAAGGGCTCGAAGCTGGAGTAGCGCGAGAGGTCCTCCATCCAGAGCAGGTACTCCGGCAGGCAGATGCCGAGGATGGCCTGCGCGGTGGCGACGCCCACCAGGTCGCCCTCCTTGTCCACCACCGGGATGTTCGTGAAGCCGGTGCGGATGATCACGTCGATCGCGTCCTTGACCGAATCGGTCTCGCGCAGCGTCGCGACGGGCGGCCCCATCATGTCGGCGGCGCAGACGTAGGGCGGGAGGTCCGGGTCGCGGTGCGCGCCGCGGAAAACCGCCTCCACGCCGGTCGCCGTCTCCGCCGCGACCACCTCGTCCGCGAACGCCGGCTGCCGCAGCAGGCGCGAAATCGACGCCACGACGCTCAAGTACGCGGCGGGCGCCGTCGACGGCGTCAGCACCAGGATGACCAGCCGGGCCGGTTCCCCGGCGGGGCCGAAGGGGATGCCGTCGGGGGAGGTCGCGACGGCGAGGAGCGTGCGGGAGACGTCACCGAGCCGCGCGTGGGGCATGGCGATGCCCGGCGCGAGGAAGGTGGGCGACGCGGCCTCGCGGTCGCGGATGGCCTGCACGGCGGCGGCGGGGTCGAAGGACGGGTCGCGCGCCGAGAGCAGCCCGACGAGCGCCTCGAAGAGCTTGCCGGCGTCGGCGATCTTGGTGTGGCAGAGGACCTCGTCCTCGGTGAAGACGGCCGCGGAATCCAGCGTCTGGGGGGCGGCGGAAGCAGTTTTTTCGTTTTCGTTCATGGGCATGAACGGAAAGGCTACCCCGCCGGGAGGAAAAGGCAAGCATGGAAATCCGGGGCGGGCCGCTTTCCGGCCGGGACAGGCGGGATGGAAACCGGAAAACGCGGGGCGGAAAAACGGAGTTGCCAAACCGGGCGCGGGGTGGTATCGTCCCGCGTAATTTGTGTAAAGAGACCGAACAAAAGGACCGAACTACAAACATGCCAACGATCAATCAATTGGTTAAGAAGGGGCGCAGCCCCCTGCAATCCAAGTGCAAATCGCCCGCGCTGCAGAAGTGCCCGCAGCGCCGCGGCGTCTGCCTGCTGGTCAAGACCATGACCCCCAAGAAGCCGAACTCCGCCCTCCGCAAGGTCGCCCGCGTGCGCCTCACCAACGGGCAGGAAGTCACGGCCTACATCCCCGGCGAAGGCCACAACCTCCAGGAACACAGCATGGTGCTGGTCCGCGGGGGCCGCGTGAAGGACCTCCCGGGCGTCCGCTACCACATCGTCCGCGGAACCCTCGACTGCCTCGGCATCGAGAGCCGCCGCCGCAGCCGCAGCAAGTACGGGACCAAGACCCCGAAGGCCGCCAAGAAGTAAAGGGAGCGCACGATGAGAAGGCACAAGGCAGAAGAACACAGTTTCGCCCCCGACGCCCGCTACAACAGCGAGCTGGTGACGCACCTGATCAACATCATCATGAACCGCGGCAAGAAGTCCACCGCCCAGCGCACCGTCTACGGCGCCCTCGACGCGCTCAAGGAAGGCGTGCCCGAGTCCGAGCCGCTCGACGTGTTCATGCAGGCGCTCGAGAACATCAAGCCGAAGGTCGAGGTCAAGAGCCGCCGTATCGGCGGTGCCACCTACCAGGTCCCGGTCGAAGTCCCGGCGATCCGCCAGACCAGCCTCGCGCTGCGCTGGCTCGTCGACTACAGCCGCGGGCGCAAGGGCGTCTCCATGCAGAAGGCCCTTTCGCTCGAGCTGCTCGACGCCTACAAGGGCCAGGGCAACGCCATCAAGAAACGCGACGACACCCACAAGATGGCCGCCGCCAACAAGGCGTTCGCCCACTACCGCTGGTAAGATCGACCCGTCCGGTCCCTTTGCACATCGCGGGACGCCCCGAAACGGCGTCCCGCTTTTTTTTGTGCCCTGTTCGGATTCGGCGGGGAGGGGCGCGCTTCCGCGCACACATTTGAGATTACGGAAAACCTGCCGGTTTCCTGCGGTTCCGACCCCATGGTGCGGGCCATGAAAAATGAGCCTGTTTCCACTTGGGCGCGTGGAAACCCATACGGGTGGGGCGGGCTCTCCGAGCGAGCCGCTTGCAGCCACCGCGTTTTTGACTTCGGACTCCGGTCGTCGGACCTCCCGCCGCCGCCGGACGGAACTTTGTACTGTTGCGGGCGGGAGGGATGGAGTAGAAAGGACGGCATGGTCTGGACGGATCCAACTGACAACCGCGTGCCCGCCGCGGCGGGCGTGACGGCGAGCATCCTGGTCCGCGCCCGGAACGACGAGGCGCTGGTCGGGCGCACGCTGGAAGGCCTCTTCGCGCAGGAAGGGGCGCCGCCGTTCGAGGTGGTGGTGTGCGACGATGCGTCGACCGACCGCACGCGCGAGGTCGCGTCGCGTTTCCCGGTGCGGTTCGCCGAGCCGCCGCCGGGGGCGTACATGCCGGGGCGGACCCTGAACGCGCTGGTGCGGGACGCGCGCGGGGACATCGTGGTGTTCAACAATTCCGACGCGGTACCCGCCGGCCGCGACTGGCTCCGGGAGCTGCTCGCCCCGCTCCTCGCGGCGCCGGACCGGCCGCGCGCGTGCTTCGCCAACCAACGGCCCCGCGCGGACGCCCTGGAGACGGTGCGGCGCGACCATGCGCGGGCGTTCGGCGACGGCAAGGTCCAGGCGACCTGGCGGTTCTTCTTCTCGCTCGCCAGCTCCGCGACGTGGAAGCGGCTTCTGCTGGAGGCGCCCTTCGACGAAACCATCCGCTACTCCGAAGATGTCGAGTGGGCCTGGCGGAACTCGCGGCGGGAGCACGCCCCGGTGGAAATCGTCTACTGTCCGCGCGCCCGCGTCGAGCACTCCCACGACTACACGCTCCGCGAGATGGCGAGACGCTTCCGCGGCGAAGGGGCGTCCGACCGCATCATCTTCGGCGACCGCCCGGCGCTTGCGCGCGAGCTGGCCGGGGCCGCCCGCGAAACGCTCCGCGACTGGGCGTGGCTCGCGCCCCGTCCGCGCGGCTGGCCCGAAATCCCGTGCGCGCCGGTCCGCCGTCTGGTCCAGCGCCTCTCGCACTGGCGCGGAACGCGGGAAGGGACGCCGTGAGGATTCTCCTCTACCTGGACCCGTCCCCCGTCCGCGGCGGCATCGAAGTCTACGCCGACCGCCAGGCCGGCCGCCTGCGCGCCGCGGGGCACGAAGTCGCCGTCGCGGACCGCATCGACCCGGACGCCTTCGCGCGCGCCGACGCCGTCTACGTCCACAAATGCGCCTCCGTGGACGACCTCGCCGCGTTCCCGCCCGACAAGACCACGGTGTACATCCACGACCACGAGCCCGTCTGCCCGCGCACCTACGCCTACACCCCGCTTGGCCACACCTGCACCCGGCCCGGCGGCCTCTGGCCGTGCCTCTTCTGTGCGCCCGCGTGCCGCGACTGGCGCGGCGCCCTCCGCCGCGTCCTGTCCCAGCGGCGCCGCAAGGAACTGCTCGCGCGGGTGGCCCGGCTCGTCGTCATATCGGAGTTCATGAAGTCGCGGCTCGTCGCCAACGGCCTGCCCGCGGAGAAAATCGTCGTCTCGCCGCCCGATCCGTCCGAATTCCCCCGTCCGGCGGGGACCGGTCCCGGCCCCGTGGACCTCCTCTACGCCGGACAGCTCCTCCGCGGCAAGGGGGTGCAGGTTCTCCTGCGCGCGATGGCCCTCATGCGGCGTCCGCGCATGCTCGACGTCGTCGGCACCGGCAACATGGAGGCGGAACTGCGCGCGCTGGCCGACCGGCTCGGCGTCGCCGGGCGCGTCCGCTGGCGCGGCTTCTCCGCCGACGTCCCCGCGTGGATGGCGGCCGCCGCGTGCGTCGTCGTGCCGAGCGTCTGGCAGGAGCCCTACGGGCTGGTCGCCGCCGAAGCCGTCGCGCTGGGCCGCCCCGTCGTCGCCAGCGACATCGGCGGACTGCCCGAAGCGTGCGGCGGCAAGGCCGTCCTCGTGCCGCCGGGGGACGCGGCGGCCCTCGCGGAGGCGTTGGACGCCGCGCCGCCGGTTTCCGACCGCAATCGATTGCAGTCGATTGCAGTCGATTGCAATCGCATTACCCGGAGTCCCGCATGACCGACGCCCCCGTCAAAGCCTTCGTATTCGTCGACGCCCTCGGCTGGAAGCAGGTGCAGAAGTACCGCTTCCTGGAGGACCTCCTCCCGCACCGCCGCGCCATCGAGATGCAGTTCGGCTACAGCTGCACCGCCATCCCGACCATCCTGACCGGACAGCCCCCGGCGGTCCACGGCCACCTCGCCTTCTACGACTACGCGCCGGAGCGGAGCCCCTTCAAGGCCGCGCGGTTCATCGCACCCTTCATGCGCCCGGAGTCCTTCTGGCGGCGGGGGCGCGTGCGGAACGTGCTGTCCCGGTTCGTCAAGCGCCGGTGCGGCTTCACGGGCTACTTCCAGCTCTACAGCGTCCCCTTCGAGCGGCTCCCGTACCTCGACTACTGCGAGAAGACCGACCTCTTCGTTCCCGGCGGCCTCGCGCCCGTGCCGAATCTCGCCGACGCCTGGTCCGCCGCCGGCCACCGCTGGCACATCTCCGACTGGCGCAAGACCGAGGAGGAAAACTTCCGCGCCGCCGCCGACCTCTTCCGCCGCGGCGCCGTCGACCGAGCCTTCGTCTACTCCGCCGCGTTCGACGCCCTCCAGCACGACCATGTCGGCGACGACGGCGCCCTCCGCCCCAAGGTCGAAGCCTACGCCGCCTCCATCCGCGCCCTCCGCGACGGCCTCGCCGCCGCAGGGCGGCCCTTCGAGCTCACCGTCTTCTCCGACCACGGCATGACCCCGCTCCGCGGCACCGCCGACATCCCCGCCGCGCTCGCCAAGACCGGCCTCGCCTGGGGCCGCGACTACGCCGCCGCCATCGATTCCACCATGCTCCGCTGCTGGTGGCTCCGGCCCGGCGCGGAGGAAAAAGTCCGCGGCGCCCTCGCCGCCGCCGCCATCCCCGGACAGTGGCTCTCCGAGGACTACCTCCGCCGCCACGGCGTCTGGCGCGAAGACCGCAAGTTCGGCGACGCCATCTACCTGGCCCCGCCCGGCATCCAGTACGTCCCCGGCGACATGGGCGTCAAGCCCCTCAACGGCATGCACGGCTACGATCCGGTGGACGCAGACTCCCTGGCCGCCTGCCTCTCCACCATCCCCATCCCCGACGCCGTCCGCCGCGTCCGCGACTACTTCTCGCTCATGGCCTGACGCTTGGCCCATCCCGTCCGCCCGCTCCGCGGCAGGTGCTCCTCCACATTTTGGAAACAGGAAAAAACGGGCATTTCCCTTTGTTTTCATCATCCGCAACGGAATGACCGGATGAGCGAAGGGCAAGGTCCGCTCAGCGGAAAGACAGGGGGAGGAGGGCGGCGGAGGCATCGGGCAGCAGGGTGCCGCGGGTGGATTTGACGGGGATGGGGAGCCCGTCGCGGCGGCGGGAGACGCGGAGGACGAGCGGGGCATCGGGAGGAAGGCCGGCGGGGAGGTCGAGATGGCGGAGCTCGGTCTGGCATTCCAGGAGGGGGATGCCGAAGTCGGCTGCGCCGGCGACGTTGGCGGGGCCGGTCCAGGTGGCGTCGGCAATGGGGGTACCGTCGGGGGCGAGGAGGGACAGTTCGGTGGCGTCGGGACGATCGCGGGCGGTGCCGGTGGCCTGCCAGTAGAGGACGAGGGAGAGGCGGGTGCCGGAGGTGCGGGTGGCGTCGATGCCTTGCAGGACGAGGCCGTCGTGGAAGACCGTGTCCGTGGGATGCGCGGGGCGGGCCCCGGAACGCGCGCGCAGGGCGAGGAGGTCGGAGCCGCCGGCCTTGTAGACGATCTCCTCGGGCAATACGGCGAGGGATTGCGGACGCACGAGCGACAGCTGGCGGATGAAGCGGAGGAGTTTGCGCTCTTCCTGGGGGTCGAGGGCGAGGGGATCGGGCTGGGCGGAGACGGCGGCGGGCAGGGCTTCGGGATCGTCGGCCACCGGCTCTTCGCGCCAGCGCATGGCGGGGGCGGGGCCGGTACCGGGCACGGCCCCGGCGTCGGCGGGCGTTTCGAGTTGCGCGCGGAGCCATTCGTTCCGGCGGGTCTTCTGTCCTTCGAGCTTGCCGAGGATGATGTCGCTCAGGCGATCGACGGCCCGGAAATCGAGGTCGGCGACGGGGCCGTCTCCCGCCCAGCGCAGGCGGAGGCCCGGCAACCGCTTTTCGGGGTCGGCGGGCGGTAGCCGGAAGAGGGTCCAGGGACCGCAGACGTCGGTCTCGGCGGGGCGGTCGGCGACGCCGAGGGCGATGCGCGCGGCGTCGGCATGGCGGGTATCGATGCACAGGCAGGAAGGACGGTCGTCGGGGATGAGGGAGATGGGGGCGTCGTCCCCCGCGGCGGGAGGCGCGGCGGAAGGGACGGTGGGCAGCTGGGCGGGCAACAGGGCGGCGGTGGCGGCGAGGCGTCCGGCGAGGCGGCGCGGGGCGAATACGGCGGTTTCGGGGGGCAGGGCGGCGAGATGGTCGCGGAGGGCGGAGAAAACGCCGTCGCCGAGGAGGGTGCCGGGATCGGCGGGGCCGTCGCCGGTTTCCACGAACAGGGCGGCTTCGGCAAGGCGCCAGGGAAGGCGGCCGCCGGGCGCGCCGGGGGCGTCGAGCACGGTCAGGCGCAGGGCGTCGGCGGGATGGCGGGGCGGCGGCAGGGGAAGGTCGCGGTACCACAGGGAGGCGGGAGGGTAGGGACGGCCGAGCGAGGTTTCGAGGGAGGGGAGGGGAAGGTCCCCGATCGTCTCCCACGCGCCGCCCCGGAGGATGTCCACCCGCGCGATGCCGGGCGGCACGAAGCGCTCCGGTTGGCCGCGGTCGTCGAAGAGCAGCCGCAGCGCGGCGGGCGTGGCGGATTCGGGACCGGGGAACGTCCATTCGACGGTCAGGGCGCCGTCCTGTCCTTCGAGCCAGGAGTCGAGGTGGCCGTCGGCGAGCATGGCGGCGGGGGCGGACGGAGCGCCGTCGCGGTCCGCGGTGCGGCGCGGCGGGGCGGGCCACTCGCGCAGGGAGGGCAGGGGGGCCTGGAGGCCGGCGAAGAAGGTGCGTCCGGCGGCTTCGAAGGGGCGTCCTCCGGCGCCGGTGGCGCGGAGCCAGGCGGCGAGTCCGGGGTAGTCGCCGGACCAGACGGGGGATTCGGCGATCTCGGCCTTGCGGAGGATGACGGGGTCGCACGACGGGGCGCCGTCGGTGACGGCGACGGTTTCGCGGAGGCGCAGATTGAGACCGTAGTCGCGGGCGGGGGCGACGAGGGCGGTCGCGTTTACGCCGGCGAGGGCGTCGGCGATGGCGTCCCATTCGGCGGCGCGGCGGGCGGTATCGCCGGCGGTGCGGACGAGCGCGGCGGTGCCCAGCAGCGCCTGCCCCGCGACGCCCGCCAGCAGCGCTGCCGCCGCGGCACGGCGGACCCACCGCGACTTCGGCGTCTCGCACGCCACCGCCGCCAGGACCGCCGCCGCCGGGAGCCACGGCAGCCAGGGGCGGCCCGTCGGATCGGCCGCTTCGCCCGTGAGCGCAAGCCAGAGCGGATAGGCCACCGCCAGCGCCACCGCCGCCGACCGGGCCGGATGGTGGTGGTGCCGGTGCCGCCACGCCGCCGCGACCGCGGTGCACAGTCCCGCGAACGCCGTCGCCAGCAGCAGGAGCACCAGCGCGGTGCCCGCCGGGCTCCCTCCGCCGAGGTCCAGGAATCCCGCCGCGAACGACGCGAACGGGCGGGGCCCGCGGAACGCCGCGGCGACGTCCCAGCCGGTGCGCGCGAGGCCGCACAGCCAGGCCGCGAGGCCGGGAAGGAACCCCGCCGCCAGCGCGAGGAGGCCCTTCCAGTGCTTCTTCCACCGGCATTTCATCGCGCGGGCGAGCACCCACCACGCCACCAGCAGCGCCGGTACCGCCAGACGCGTCGTCCAGAGGGCGAAGCCCGCCATCAGGCCGAGTCCCGCGTAGGCGTTGGGGGAGGGCTCCCAGGCGTCCCGGATGTCGTACGCCATGCGCGAAGCCTGCGCCATCACCAGCGTTTCCAGCGCGATCGCCGCCATCCAGCCGCCCAACGGCACCGCCTGCACGGCGAACGCCGCCGGCACGCCGAACACGCCCGCCAGCAGCGCCAGCAGTCCGCCCCGATCCCCCGCCGCTTCCCGGCCCCAGCGCCAGAGCGCCCAGAGCGCCGCGAAGGCGAACAACGCCGGCGCCAGCCCCGCCACGAATCCCGATTCGCCCAGCGCCGTGTGGAGCATGCCTCCCACCGCCGGTTCGATCGGTCCCATGCGGTAGGGGGCGTCGCCCAGCAGATGGAACGCGGTACCGTGCGCGATCCGCCGCGCCGCCAGCCCCGCCGCCACCGCTTCCGGATCGGCCACCGCCCGGCCCGCCCACGCCTGCACGAGGCGCAGGACGCCGCCGGACGCCAGTGCCCCCACCGCCAGCTTGCCGGACAGCGGCAGGCGGGCGAAGCGTTCGCGCAGGGTCGTGTGGTGGTGGTGGTACGGACTCATCCCTCCCTTTGTAGGAATCCCACTCCCCGCGGTCAAGGACGGATGCGGGGAACCGGTCCGGGACGCGAAATGTTCATGGGCGGCACCATGACGGGAAATGGGAGAAAATATTCATGTTTTCCGTATTCTCAAAAGTGGGAGGCCGAATGTGGACGACGGCAATCGCGGGCTGGGCGATTGCCGTCGGGGAGCGGGAATGCGGGAAGGCGGTGGCTACTTGGCAGCGGGGGCGGCGTCGGCGGCCTGGGCGGCCTGGATCTGGGAGGCCTTGGCGTCGATGAAGCGCTGGATGTAGGCGGCGCGGAATTCGGCGTCGCACCGGCGGCGGGTCGCGGGGTCCATGTCCTGGATGGGGATTTCGAGGGTGCCGTTGAGTTCGGTTTCGAGGACCGCGAAGCGGACGCCGTCGCGGCGGCCGTAGCGCTTGAAGACGCCCTTCTGGACGAGGCCGTTGCGGGTGCGGAGTTCGACGGTCTCGCCGGGCTGGATCATCGGTTCGGTGGCATCGAGGCGGGCGCGGAAGGTTTCCAGGGCCTGGGCCTTCTTGGCTTCGAACGCCTGGCGCTGGGCTTCGGCTTCGGCGGCGGCCGCCGCGGCCGCTTCTTCGGCGGCACGGGCGGCCGCGGCTTCGGCTTCGGCCTGGGCCTGGAGGACGGCTTCCTTTTCGGCGGCGATTTTGGCTTCCTCGGCGGCTTTCTTGTCGGCTTCGGCTTTTTCCTTGGCGGCTTTTTCTTCGGCGAGTTTCTGCTCGCGGGCGGCTCGGTCGGCGGCGATCTGTTCTTCGCTGGGGATGTTCGCGGGCGGGACGAATTCTTCTTCCTTGGGCAGGAGGAACCAGACGAGGCCGCCGACCAGGATGACGCCGGCGACGGCGCCAAGGGCGATCAGCCGCTTGGTTTCGGGGGAGAGGCCGCCGGAGACGTTCTTGCCGGTCTTGAAGTTGTAGCCGCACTGGACGCAGAGGACGGCGTCGGCCGGGGCCTTGGCTCCGCACTTGGGGCAGGGTTTGCCGGCGCCGTGGAGGTCGGGGGCGTCGTGGATGACGTGGAGGTCGGGGCGGGTGGCGTCGGTTTCGGGGGTGTCGCTCATGGGGGGGCTCCGGGGTTGGCGGTTTTTTGGGAATGGAGTTAACGCAATGTTCTCTGCATCAAGGCACGAGGTCGCGCGGAAGCGCGACCCTCCCGGCGGGGGGAGGGACGCGCTTCTGCGCGTCCTGGCTGGAGGGGAAACGCATGGTTCAGCCGATGGCTTCGTCGAGTTTGGCGACGAGGGCGTCGAGGGTGATGCGTTCCTGGGTCATGGAGTCGCGTTCGCGCAGGGTGACGGTGCCGTCTTCGAGGGTCTGGAAGTCGACGGTGACGCACCAGGGGGTCCCGGCTTCGTCCATGCGGCGGTAGCGGCGGCCGATGGCCCCGGCTTCGTCCCAGAAGCAGTTCCACCGGCGCTGCAGGCGGGCGAAGATTTCGCGCGCCTTGGCGTAGAGTTCGGGCTTGTTCTTGACGAGGGGGAAGACGCCCGCCTTGATGGGGGCGATGGCGGGGGAGAAGCGCAGGACGGTGCGGGTGTCGGTCTTGCCCTTGGCGTCGGTGAGGGTCTCTTCGTCGTAGGCGTTGCAGAGGAGCGCCAGGGCGAGGCGGTCGGTGCCGGCGGAGGGTTCGATGACGTGCGGGACGTACTTGCCTTCGAGGAGTTTGTCGAGGAAGGCGTCGGCGTCTTCGGCGGTCTTGCCGCGGGCGGTCCAGGCGGCGACGGTCTTGGCGCGGAAGGCGGCCAGCTCGTCGGGGGTCTTGGCCTTGGCGGCGTTCTTGAGGGCTTCGTCGAAGACTTCCATCGACTTGCCGGAGTGCTTCTGGTGCTGCGTGAGGTCGAAGTCGCTGCGGGCGGCGATGCCTTCGAGTTCCTGGATGCCGAAGGGGAAGGCGTATTCGATGTCGACGCACGCGCGGGCGTAGTGGGCGAGTTCGTCGCCGGTCTGCCAGTAGAGGTGCAGGTCGGCTTCGGGCAGGCCGATGGCGCGGTAGAAGGCGAGGCGCTGCTCGACCCAGTAGCGGTGCCAGACTTCCCATCCCCAGTCGGGCTGCGGGGCGCCGGCCAGGTCGGGGTTGTCGGCCAGGGTCGCGACGTGGCCGCAGAGGAGTTCGACGGCTTCGTCGGGCGGGATGAAGAATTCGAGCTCCATCTGCTCGAATTCGCGGGAGCGGAAGGTGTAGTTGCGCGGGTTGATCTCGTTGCGGAAGGATTTGCCGGTCTGGGCGACGCCGAAGGGGACTTTCTGGCGCGCGGTCGCGTAGATGTTGTTGAACTGCGCGAAGATGGCCTGGGCGGTCTCGGGGCGCAGCCACGCGACGGCGGAGTCGTCTTCGACGGGGCCGACGTAGGTCTTGAACATGAGGTTGAAGGAGCGCGGGGCGGTCAGGTTCTTCGAGCCGCACGCGGGGCACACGGTGCCTTCGGGGAGGGTGAAGGTGGAGCCTTCCTTGATCAGCTGCTTGCCCTGCTCCTCGCAGAGCTGGTCGGCGCGGAAGCGTTTGCGGCAGTCCTTGCAGTCGACCATCGGGTCGGCGAAGCCGTCGGCATGGCCGGAAGCCTTCCAGATGGCGGGATGCATGATGATGGTCGCGTCGAGGCCGACGACGTCCTCGCGGGAGCGGACCATGGCCTTCCACCAGGCGTCCTTGATGTTGCGCTTGAGCTCGGAGCCGAGGGGGCCGTAGTCCCAGAAGCCGTTGATGCCGCCGTAGAGTTCGGAGGACTGGAAGATGAAACCGCGACGCTTGCAGAGGGATGCAAGGATTTCCATGTTGATGTTCTTGTTCATAGTGCGGGGGAGGATGCGCCAAATCGGGCGGCGCGTCAAGCCGGGGGTGCCGGAGGGCGCTCCGATGTCCCGTGGACCCGGTCTGGAAAGGGGGGCTTTCCGGTGTCAGAACGCCGTGGAGCCGGCCAACCACCGGGCGAAGCGGTCGCGGTGGGCGGCGAGCTTCCGGGGAAGGTCGCGTTCTTCCAGGAAGCGGGCGAAGGCGCGCATGGTCGAGTCCAGGCGCGACGGGGTCGCGGTCACCGTGTAATCCCCGAGGACCACCGACTGGCAATGGCGCGGCTTCTGTCCCGCAAGCCGGCGGCGGGTTCGGGCCGCGTCTTTTTCCCGGCGGGCGGTACGGCGGACGGTCAGCAGTTCGGGAATGCCCAGCTTCGCGTCGACGTGCTTGCGGAGTCGGTCGAAGTTCCAATGGTCGCGGAGAAGACGGGCGAGGCGGCGGCGGGCGGTGGAGCAGGGGACTTGGAGGCCGGCGGGGAGCGAACGGTCCGGGAATTCGCCGGGCAGGAGCCATTCGAGAGGAATGCGCGCATCGAGCCGGAGGAGCTGGCGGAGGCGGAGGGCGAGAAGGCGGTATCGCATGAGAGTGGAGTAACTGCCCGGAATGCGGTGGTCGGCGAGATAGCCGCGCAAGCCGCGCCCCCGGGACTGGATGCGCTTGGCCCCGGTCGGCGATTCGCGGTAGCGGTTGCCGCTGTCGAGCGTCGGTTCGAGGTCGGCCAGGCGCGAGCCGAGGCGCAACCGCACGGCGAGCGTGCGCGGCGAAACCGCGCAATCGGCTTTCAGTTCCTCCGCGGTCGGCGTGCCGCGCAGGGACGGACTCGCCGGGTGCGGGGCGCGGAGGCGGCCGCGGCGGCGGAGTTCGCCGAGGATCGCGGCGCCGGTCTCGGTGGCGAGGAAGCCGACGAAGGCGGCCGCCGTGACGCCGAGGACGGCCGGCATGAAGGCGAGGCCGAGCGCACCGTTGCCGCCACGGAAGGGGGAATAGGCGGCGTCGAAGACGGATTGGGTGCGGTCGGAGGCGTTGCGGAGGATGTCTTTCATGGGTGCGGAGTGTGGGGGAAAAGTGAAATGTTGTCAAGAATATCGTATTCTCAAAAATATGTGGAACGCAGAGGAAGAGGCCGGAGAGGGGCCGGGAGGCGGTCAGTAGACGAAGAGCATTTCGCGGTATTTGGGGAGGGGCCAGCGGTCGTCGTCGACGAGGGATTCGAGGGCGTCGGCGGTCTCGCGGAGGGCGGTCATGGCGGAGAGGACGGCCGCGGAGTCGCCGCGGTCGAGGGCCGCGGCGAGGGCGTCGGTGCGGGTCTGGAGGGTATCGAGGCCGGTGCCGAGGGTTTCGCATTCGGCGCGCAGGGCGGCGGTGCCGGCGGTGCAGGAGACGGCGGCGGTCCGTTGGAGAGCGTCGAGGGCGTCCGTGAATTCGCGGCGGACGGCGGGGACGATCATGGAGGTGGCCATTTCGAGGGCGCAGCGGCCTTCGATGTCGATCTTGCGGCGGTAGTCGTCGAGGCCGATTCCGTGCCGCGACTCCATCTCGCGGGCGTTCATGACGCCGTAGCGCTCGAAGAGGGCGATGTGCGCGGGCTTCGAGAGGGCTTCCAGCGCTTCGGGCGTGGAGGGGATGTTCGGAAGGCCCCGCCGCGCGGCTTCCTCGGCCCATCCGGCGGTGTAGCCGTCGCCGTTGAACAGGACGCGCTTGTGGGTCTTGACGAGGCGCCGGAGGATGCCCTGGAGGACGTCGTTGAGCTGTCCGGCGGGCGCGGTCTCGAGTTCGGCGGCGATGCCGTCGAAGGCTTCGGCGACGGCGGTGCACAGGGCGGTGTTCGGTCCGGCGCACGAGAAGCTCGATCCCGGCGCGCGGAATTCGAATTTGTTGCCGGTGAAGGCGAAGGGGGACGTGCGGTTGCGGTCGGTGGTGTCCTTGGGCAGGGCGGGGAGGACGTCGACGCCGATTTTCAGCGGCACGGCCTGCCGCGAGGAGCGTCCGGCGCGGCCGCATTCGAGCTGGGAGACGATTTCGGCGAGCTGCCCGCCGAGGTAGATGGAGAGGATGGCGGGCGGGGCTTCGTTGGCGCCGAGCCGGTGGTCGTTGCCGGCGGAGGCGACGGTGCCGCGCAGGAGGTCGGCGCGGCGGTCGACGGCGGCGATGACGGCGACGAGGACGGTCAGGAAGATCGCGTTCTGCCGCGGATCGCTGCCGGGGTCGAGCAGGTTGCGGCCGTCGTAGGAGAGGGACCAGTTGTTGTGCTTGCCGGAGCCGTTGACGCCGGCGAAGGGTTTTTCGTGGAGCAGGCAGACGAGGCCGTGGCGGTCGGCGGCGGTGCGGAGGACTTCCATGACGAGCATGTTGTGGTCGCAGGCGAGGTTGATGTCCTCGAACACCGGCGCCAGCTCGAACTGGGCGGGCGCGACTTCGTTGTGGCGGGTCTTGGCGGGGATGCCGAGACGCCAGAGTTCGCGTTCGACGTCGGTCATGAATTCGAGGATGCGCGGCTTGATGGAGCCGAAGTAGTGGTCTTCGAGCTGCTGGTGCTTGGCGGAGGGGGCGCCGAAGAGGGTCCGCCCGGTCTGGACGAGGTCGGGCCGCCGCAGGTAGAAGGACTTGTCGACCAGGAAATACTCCTGTTCGAGGCCGAGGGAGACGGTCACATGCCCGTCCGGCCGCGCGCCGAAGCAGCGCATGAGGCGGCGGGTCGCGTTGGTGAGGGCCTGGGTGGCGCGCAGGAGCGGGGTCTTCTTGTCGAGGGCCTCGCCGGTGTAGGAGCAGAAGGCGGTGGGGATGCAGAGGGTCGCGCCGTTGCCGTGGCGCTTGACGAAGGCGGGCGAGGTCGGGTCCCACGCCGTGTAGCCGCGCGCCTCGAAGGTGCTCCGCAGTCCGCCCGACGGGAAGGAGGAGGCGTCCGGCTCGCCGACGATCAGGTTCTTGCCGGAAAACGACTGGATGGGGCGGCCGTCCTTGAGTTCGAGGAAGGCGTCGTGCTTTTCCGCGGTGGAGCCGTTGAGGGGAAGGAACCAGTGGGTGTAGTGGGTGGCGCCGCGGTCGGTGGCCCACTTGCGCATCGCGTGGGCGACGTCACCGGCGACGGAGGCATCCAGCGGCTCGCCGTTGTCGATGGTGGCGAGGATCTTGCGGCAGGTGTCCTTGGGCAGGTACTTGCGCATGGCGTCGCGCGTGAAGACGTCCTCGGCGTACGCGGCGTCGGCGGCCGGGTGCGCGGGGCAGGGTTCCGGGACCGGGCGGCGGGCGACGGACTCGATGCACTTCTGTCTGGCGGGATGGCTCATGGCGGGTTCCTTTCGCGGCCCGGGCGGGGCCGTGGCGTCCATTCATGCCAAAAGGCGCGGCGGAAAGCGAACCGATTTTGCCGGGGGAGGGCGGGAATGTTTCCATGGGGAGGGGATGGGGGTGGAAAACGGGAAAACACCGGGAATTCCCGTGTTCTCAAATGGGGACCGCGCGCGGCGGGCCGCGGCGGAAAATAACAGTTGACGGTGGGAGGGGAATCGGGCACTATCCCTCCCAAAGAAAAGCGGGAACCCGTCCGAGGCGGACGGAGACCGCGTGGATCCGGGAGAACAAAATGAAGAAAATGCTGATGATTGTGTTGGCGGGCTTGATGACCGCTTCCGTCGCGCTGGCGCAGGGCGTGCCCGAAAAGGGCAAGGCGCTGACGTATCCCCAACTGGCCGATCTGCTGGTGAAAGCGCTCGGTCTGAACGAATATCTCCCTGCCGGCGCCACGCCGCAGCAGCAGTTCGACCTCCTCATGCAGAACGGCATCGCTCCCGCCGACGGCTGGACGCTGGATCCCGAGGCCGCGGTCACGAAGGGCGATCTCGCCCGCGTGCTGATCGAAGCCCTCGAACGCGAAGACGAGGTGGAGAATCCCGACGATCCGCAGTCGTGGGTGGACGCCCTCGCCGCGATGGGCATTTCCCTGAGCTCCGCGAGCGATGCGCTGGGTTCCGTGGAAGCCCTGCCGAACATCGTGGCCCAGAACATCGGCTTCTACACGACCGATCCGCTGAACACCGACATGCACATGAGCTCCGGCCCGATTTCCGAGCCGATTCCGGTCCAGACCGCGGTCGAAGTGATCCAGCAGGCCCAGTCCCACCGCCCTTCGAAGAATCCGCCGAAGCCCACGCCGTATTGATTCCCCGATCCATCCCCATCCAAGGAGCATTGAACCATGAAAAAACTGATTGCTGCCGCCCTGTTTGCGGTCATTTCCGCGACGGCGTTCGCCCAGTCCCAACCCTTCCACGTCTACAACCGCCTCCGCGTCGGCTATGACGACAACATCTACAGCGCGAGCAAGGACGAGAAGTCCAGCCTGCGTCTGGTCGAAGAAGTTGAAGTGAAGCTGAACCTCGCCCTCGAGCGGCTGTACGTCGGCATCGACTACCGTCCCTCCCTGCTGTGGATCCCCGAGCGCGACGACAACGAGACCGACTTCCTCCACGACCTGACCGGCAGCCTGAGCTTGGCGCTCACCCCGCAGCTGGTCTTCTCCTTCAAGGACACCCTGCGCGCCAGCCAGTTGCCCGAACTGGAGAACGACGGCTACTACGTCCGTGCCGACGACGACAACATCGTCAACACGGCGCTGGCCACGTTGGCCTACAACATCCTGCCGCAGACCCGCATCGACCTGAGCGGCCGCTACTCGATCCTGCACTACAGCGAAGACGCCCACGACGCGGACAACTACTGGATGGTGGTCGGCGGCGCGAGCCTCCGCCAGCAGCTCGCCAGCCACACCACGGTGTTCGGCGACTTCCGCTACCAGCTGCTGCGCTATCCCGACGCTCCCGACGAGCTCGACCGCGACTCCGACGCGCTCTACGCGGGCATCGGCTTCGAGCAGACCTTCAGCGAGCAGCTGATCGGCAGCCTGCGCGGCGGCGTCCAGAACCGCCAGTACGACAACGACAAGTTCGACGACAACACGAAGCCCTACATCGACGCCTCGCTGACCATCATGCCCACTCCCGACACGCGCTTCACGCTGTCCGGCGGCTACAGCATCTCCGAATCCGACGTGACGGCTTACGCCAGCCAGGACCGCTACACGCTGGCCCTCAACCTGGCGCACGACTTCAGCAACAAGCTGACGGTCTACGCGAACGGCCAGGTCGCCTTCGGCAAGTACGAAGCGGACTACGCCTACGAGGATCTCGAGAACCACTACCAGGACGACGACGAGACGACCTACAGCGCCGGCGCCCGCATCTCCTACAAGCTCCTCCAGAACAACTGGCTGGAACTCGGCTACACGTTCACGAAGATCGACAGCGACGTGTACGGCCGCTCGGACTACGACCGCAACCGCGTGGACCTCGGCTGGAAGATCCAGCTGTTCTAACCCGCGCGCATCCGGGAAACAGGCGGCTTCCGGGCCGCCTTTTTCCTGTATGAAGGGGCAGGGGAGGCCGAAGGGCCGCCCCGCCCCGTTCCCGACAAAAAGGCCCCGCATTCCCGCCCCGACCCCGCATTCCCGCCCCCGAACCACCCCGACCCCCACCGGATGGACTGACCCATGGCAGAAGACACTTCGAATTCGGCACTGCAATTCCTCGATTACTGGCGCGTCATCCGCGACCGCAAGGAAGTCATCCTTGCCGTCGCGCTCATGACCATCGTGGCCGGCACGTCGTACACCCTGATGATGCCGAAGCGGTACACGGCCACCACCCAGCTGGAAGTCCGCCAGGACAAGCTCGACGTCGACCCCTTCTACTACGAGCAGAACCGCGGCCGCGTGGGCGGCTACGATCCGTTCTTCCTGCTCACGCAGGAAAAGATCATGACCTCCCGTCCCGTCCTGCAGGAAGTCATCCGCAACCTCCGCCTCCAGCAGGTCTGGGGCAGCGAGCTCAACGACGACAAGTCGCCGCTCGACGCCGACACGACCCTCCAGTTGCTCCAGCGCAGCATCCGCGTGGAGCAGGACCGCGACACCACCTTGATGAACATCTCGGCGACCACCAAGGACCGCACCCTTTCCGCCGAGATCGCCAACGAAATCGCCGCCGTCTACAAGGCCCGCCGCCTCCAGAACAAGCGCCGCGAGATGCAGCGCGCCATCGACGCCATCGGCAACGAAGTCCGCAAGCAGCAGGACAAGGTCGAAGAGGCCGAAGACGAACTCGAGCGCATCCGCCAGGAAAAAGGCATCACGCGCGTCGGCCACGGCGACAACAGCGTCAACATCGACACCACCCGCCTCAATTCCCTCCAGAGCGAACTGAGCGTCGCCCGCGTGGACATGATCGTCCGCAAGACGCGCCTCGACGAACTCGAACACCTCGACGGCGAAAAACTCATGGAGGCCGCCGCCTATCTCGTCCCCGACTCCATGCTCATGAACCTCCGCCAGGAGCTGATCAAGAGCCAGGTCCTGCTCCAGAACGCCCTCGACGAAGGCGTCCTCGGCGAGAACCACCCCGAAATCCTGCGCCTGAAGGCGGCCGTCGCCGAGCTGACCCGCCAGCGCGACAGCGCGCTCGACGGGCTCAAGGCCGGGTTGCGCACCGAATACGAGGTCGCCCGCAAGAAATACGAATCCCTCGAGCAGGAACTCAACGACATCAAGGAACAGGAAATCGCCAGCGAAGGGACCGACTACCTGCCCTTCAACCGCGCCGAGCGCAACGTCGACATCCAGCGCACGATCCTGAGCGCCCTGCGCGCCCGCATCGCGCAGGCCGGCATCGAAGTCGAAGTGCCGCAGACGCTGGTGTACGTCGTCGAAGAAGCCGAGCCGCCGGTCAAGCCCTCCAGCCCGCTCGTCGTGCTGAACATCGTGCTGAGCGTCATCCTCGGCATCCTCGCGGGCATCGGCCTCGCGTTCTTCGTCGAATACCTGGACGTCTCGCTGAAGACGGTGGACGAAGTCGAGAAATACCTCGGTTTGTCCGTCGTCGCGGTCATCCCGCAGCAGTCCCGTCCGCTCACCGAGGCCGGGCAGTCCAGTGGCCAGGGCGAAGCCTACCGCGGGCTCCGCACGAGCCTCGACATGCTGGCCAAGGAAGGCAGCAAGAAGGTCTTCGCGGTCATCTCCGGCGGCGTGGGCGAAGGCAAATCCACGACCCTCTTCAACCTCGCCTACGTCTGTGCCGAACAGGGCAGCCGCGTGCTGGTGATCGACAGCGACCTGCGCCGCCCCGTGCAGCACAAGATGGTCGGCATTTCCAACCGCAAGGGTCTCGTGAACGTCCTCGTCGGCGAGATGTCCCTTGCCGACGTCACGGTCGAGACGGGCGTGCCGAACCTCTGGATGATTCCCTCCGGCCGCCTGCGCCGCGGCGTCATCGGCATCCTCAACAACCAGCGCCTGCGGAACATCATCGACGAAATCCGCGACCAGTACGACTACATCTTCTTCGATTCCCCGCCGATCCTGGGCGTCACCGACGCCTCGATCCTGGCCGGCGAAGTGGACGGCGTGCTGCTGGTGGTCCAGTACCGCAAATACCCGAAGATCATTTCGCTGCGCGCGAAGCGCATGGTCGAGAACGCCGGCGGGCACCTGCTCGGCGCCGTCCTCAACAACATCAACATCATGCGCGACGACTACTACTACTACTACCACTACACGACGAAGAAATACTACGGCAGCAGTCGCCACGACAAGGACGACGAGAGCGAAGAATCATAAGGGGAGACACCGTGGACAGGACGACCAAGACGAACAAATGGACCGGGCGCGCGCTGGCCGCCGCCCTCGCGTGCATGCTGCTGGCCGGATGCGGCGGCGGGCAGGTCCCCAACCAGCGCGTCTACGACCGCTATGCCGCGCTGATGCAGGAGCGCGTCCGCCAGATGCAGCCCGCCTCCAAGCCCGCCGAACAGACGGCCGCTCCGGCCCCGGCCAAGCCCGCGGCCGCCAAGCCCGCCGCGCCGCAGCAGCCCAAGGCCAAGCCCGCCGCTCCCGCGCCGCGCAAGCCGGTCGCCCCGAAACCCGCCCCGGCCCCTGCCCCTGCCCCTGCTCCTGCTCCCGCCCCGGCTCCCGAACCCGAACCGGTCATCGAAGAACCCCCTGTCGAAATCATTCCGCCGCCCGCGTACGAACCCGAGCCGGTGGCCGAGCCCGAACCCGAAGTCTGGGAAGAGCCGGAGCCCGAACCGGAGCCGGAGCCCGAGCCGGAACCCGCCCCCGTTGCGGTGATTCCGCCCCCGCCGCCGCAACCCGCCCCCGTTGCCGAACCCATCCGCACCGGATCCGACGCCGAGGCCGAGCGGTCCGCCTACGCGCTGCGCATCGGCGATGGCGTCGCCATCACGCTCCGCGGCATTCCCACGCCCGAGAAGATCGAGTGCCAGGTGGATGAATACGGGATGATTCCGCTGCCGCTGATCAACGACGTGCGGGCGGAAGGCCTGTCCGCGGCCGAGCTGCAGAAGAACATCCGGCAGATCTACCTCGATCGCGGCATCTACAAGAACATCAACGTCACCGTCCTGATTCCGACCCGTTACTACTACACGCAGGGCGAATTCAAGAACCAGGGCAAGTTCCAGCTGGTGTCGGCCATCACGTTGTCGCAGGCGATCGCTGCGTCGGGATATTTCACCGACTTCGCGAGCGGCAAGGTGCTGATCCGACGCAACGGGACCATCTTCAAGACGGTGGACAACGCCCGCAAGCTGGACCGCACCCCCGAGGACGACATCCTCATCGAGCCCAACGACATCATCGAAGCCGACCGCCGTTTCTGGTAAGCCGACCTTCTGCCGTCGCCTTCTTCCTTTTTCCGCCGCCCTCCCGCCACCGCGGGAGGGCGTTTCGCATTCCGGGTTTCGGCCTTGTCCAACCTGCATTTGGAAACAGGAAAAACATGGACAATCCATGGGTTTCCACCCCATGCCGGGGGCATGAAAACGGGGTTGCCGTGTGCGAGGGGAGGGGGGGGGCGAGGAGGGGGGAGGAGGTCGGGAGCGGGAGCGAGGGGCGGCACGGGGGCCGCCCTGCGGGACGGGGACAGGAGGAAGCGAAGGGGGGCGGGAGGCGGGTCAGGACTCGTTTTCGGAGGTGACGCGGAGGACTTCTTCGAGGGTCGTGATGCCGGCGAGAACCTTCCGCCAGCCGTCCATGCGGAGGGTGTGCATGCCGTGCGCGACGGCGTATTCCTTGATTTCGCCGGAGGTTTTGCGTTCGACCACCATCTGGCGGATTTCGTCGGTCACGGTCAGGATTTCGTAGATGCCGGTCCGGCCGGAGTATCCGGTGCCGTGGCAGGCTTCGCAGCCGACGGGTTCGCAGATGGTGCCGTCTTTGAGGGTCTCGATCGGGAAGCCGATGTTCTGGAGGAAGGGTTTGTCGACCTTCCAGGGCCGCTTGCAGTGGGGGCAGAGGCGGCGGATGAGGCGCTGTGCGGTGAGGGCTTCGACGCTGCTCGCGACGAGGAAGGGTTCGATGCCCATGTCGACGAGGCGGTTGACGGCGCCCGCGGCGTCGTTGGTGTGCAGGGTGCTGAAGACGAGGTGGCCGGTGAGGGCGGCGCGGATGGCGATGTCGGCGGTTTCCTGGTCGCGGATTTCGCCGACCATGATGATGTCCGGGTCCTGGCGCAGGAAGGTGCGCAGGGTGCTCGCGAAGGTGAGGCCGATTTCGCTGCGGACCTGGACTTGGTTGATGCCCGCCATTTCGTATTCGATCGGGTCTTCGACGGTCAGGATGCGCTTGTCGACGGAATTGATGGTGTGCAGCCAGGCGTAGAGGCTCGTGGATTTGCCGCTGCCGGTCGGGCCGGTCACGAGGAGGATGCCGTGGGGGCGGCGGATGAGGCGGTTGAGGACGGCTTCGTCGTCGGGGAAGAGGCCGAGTTTTTCCATGCCGAACATGCCGCTGGACCGCATGAGGAGGCGGAGGCTGACGCTCTCGCCGTAGACGGTGGGCATGGTGGAGACGCGGACGTCGATTTCTTCGCCCTTGACCTTGAGGCCGATGCGGCCGTCCTGGGGGAGGCGCTTCTCGGCGATGTCCATTCCGGCCATGACCTTGATGCGGCTGATGATCGCGGACTGGAAGCGCTTCATCTGCGGCGGGAGGGGCGTGGGATGGAGGACGCCGTCGATGCGGTAGCGGATGCGCAGGTCGTTCTCCATCGGCTCGATGTGGATGTCGGTGCCGTTGTCGTGGCGGCATTCCCAGATGATCTGGTTGACGAATTTGACGACGCTCGCTTCCTGGTCGAGGTCGTTGAGGTCGCCGAGGGTCGGGACGGCGCCGTCGTCGGCGTCGTCGACGTCGAGCCGGTCGAGGGTGTCGGCGCCGACGCCGTAGAGGGTCTTGACCGCCTTCTCGATGTCCGCCGACGGCGCGAGCGCGAACTTGACGCGCAGGCCCGACGCCAGGCGCAGGGCGTCGGCCAGTCCGGACCGGAAGGGTTCGCTCGTCGCGACGCGCAGGACGCGGCCGGCGTCTTCGAGGGCGACCGGGATGACGGTGTACTGGAAGACGGCCTTGGGCGGGATTCTGGCGAGGACGTCTTCGGCGATGGCGGCGTCGCCGAGGCGCATGTAGGGGATTTTCATGGCCCTGGCGAGGGCTTCCAGGAAGACGTCCTCGCGCACGGTTTCGGAGGCGGCGACGGCGGCGGTGAGCAGTCCGTCGTTCTCGCGCAGGCGGATGAGCCACTCCTCGACCTGGGACGGGGTGAAGAGCCCCGTCGCCGCGAGGAGGGTTTTCATTCGGCTGGAAACTGGTGCAGGCACGGAGCGAAAGATACCCGTTCCGCGGGGCGCGCGCAATCCCGGTTTTGGCGGCGAACGGGCTTCCCATCCGGAGGGCGGCGCGCTAGGATGGACCAACGGCGCGGTGCTGTACTCCCGCGCGACGAAAGGATACATCATGAACGAATGGTTGCTCGCCGGGCAGGTCGTGCTGGCCTACGGCGCGGTGGTGCTGGCCTGGCGCATCTTCGGGCGCGCGGGCCTTTACGCATGGAGCGTGCTGGCGACGGTCGCCGCCAACATCGAGGTCGTCGTCCAGATCCGCGCGTTCGGGATGGACATGACGCTCGGCAACGTGCTGTTCGCCAGCACCTTCCTGGTCACGGACGTGCTCAGCGAGATGTGCGGGAAGGCGGAGGCGAACCGGGCGGTGCGGATCGGGATCTTCGGGTCGGTGTGCTTCGTGGCGATTTCGCAGATGTGGCTGCACTTCGTGCCGGGGGCGGAGGACTTCGCGCTGCCGCACATGCGGGAGGTGTTCGGGAACACGCCGCGGATCGTGCTGGCGAGCCTGGGGGTGTACGCGGTGGTGCAGCACCTGGACGTGCTCCTCTACCACGCGATCTGGCGCTGGACCGAGCGGATCGGCGGCAACCACCGCGCCTGGCTCTGGGTGCGCAACAACGGCTCGACGCTGTGCTCGCAGCTGGCGAACACGGTGCTGTTCACCTACGCGGCGTTCTGGGGCACTTTCAGCCAGGCTCACCTGTGGCAGATCGTGTGGTCGAGTTTGGCGATCTTCGTGGCGACGAGCCTGCTGGATACCCCGTTCATCTACCTCTGCCGCCGCCTGCCGGAGGGCAAACTGTGAACGTGCTGGTGACGGGCGCTTCGGGGGGGATCGGCCGCGCGGTGGCGGCGCGCTTCCTGGCGGCGGGGCACGCCGTGGCGGGACTCGACAAGGCGCCGCCGCCGGACGCCCTTGCGACGAGCCCCGCCTACCGGCACTTCCTGCACGACCTGCTCTCGCCGGAGCCGCTGCCGGACGCGGGCGAAGTCCACATCCTCGTCTGCTGCGCCGGCGTGCAGGGGCGCGGGGCGGAGGACATCGACGTGAACCTCAAGGCGCTGGTGCGCGCCACCGAGCGCTACGGCGTGCAGCCCGCGATCCGGTCGGTCTGCCTCGTCGCGTCGGCGAGCGCGCACACCGGGGCGGAGTTCCCCGAGTACGCGGCGAGCAAGGGCGGCATCCTCCCCTACGCGAAGAATGTCGCCCTGCGCATCGCCCGCTGGGGGGCGACGTGCAACAGCATCTCGCCGGGCGGCGTCCTGACCGATTCCAACCGCCGCGTCATGGACGACCCGGCGCTCTGGTCGCGCATCATGGACGTGACGCCCCTCAAGCGCTGGGCGGAGCCGTCGGAGATCGCCGAATGGATTTATTTCCTGACGGCGGTCAACCGCTCGATGACCGGCCAGGACGTCCTGGTGGACAACGGCGAAGCCATCGACTCCCATTTCGTCTGGTAGGGTGCCGGGGGGCCAGAGCGGTGCAAGAAACAGTGTGGCTTCAATCCGCTCTTCTGGCAGGCATTTCCACCGCGGACGCGCAGAAGCGCGTCCCTCCCCCCTGGAGAACGCAACGGGAGGGGCGCGCTTCCGCGCGACCTTGTGGTTGAGAAACTTCTGGAAAGCAGCAGATAAACGTCAACCGCTCTATCCGCCGCGGAAAACGTTTCGCGAGGTTCCCGCCAAGCGCAGCGGAATCAGAGGCGGGCGAGGGCGGCGGCGAGGACGGTGTCGGGGGAGAGGGAGGAGAGGCAGGGGGGGACGGGGGTGGAGGGGGCGGTGGCGCAGGTGCGGGAGTGGCAGGGGCGGCAGGGAAGGGAGACGGTGAGGACGGAGGAGAGGTTGTTCCAGGGGCCGGTGCGGGCGGGGTCGGTGGAGCCGTAGATCGCCACCAGCGGGGTGCCGAGGAGGTTGGCCCAGTGAAGGGGGCCGGAGTCGACGCCGATCACCAGGTCGGCGGATTGGAGTTCGGAGCAGAGGGTGGGGAGGGTGGTGTGGCCGCAGAGGTTGGTGGCGCGGTCGCCGATGGCGGCGGCCATGGCTTGTCCGGCCGCGGTGTCGGCGGGGCCGCCCAGGATGCGGATGGTGCCGCCGATTTCGGCCAGGAGGCGGCGTCCGAGGGCGATGAAGTGGTCGGACGGCCAGTCTTTGGTGGTCCAGCGGGAGAAGGGGGTGAAGGCGATGCGCGGGCCGGGGTCGTCGGGGGCCGCGCTCTCGGGGAAGGTGAAGTCGAGGGGCGGCAAAGGGGGCTCGGGGGCGCCGTCTTCGGGGGGCGGGGCGACGGTGTCGATGAGGTCGATGAGTTCGTCGGTGGCGTGGCGGCGGGGGCCGTCGCGGCGGTCAGGGCGGGCGTCGTAGAGAAGATGGGAGCCTTCGCGGGACCAGGCGGGGCCGACGCGCCAGGCGGCGCGGGAAAGGCGGGCGGCGATGGCGCTCTTCATGAGGCCCTGGAGGTCGAGGACGAGGTCGTATTGGTTCTCGCGCAGGGCGCGCCGGAAGGGGAGGAAGTCGCGGAAGAAGTGTTTGCGCGGGAAGTGGATGGTGCGGTCGACCAGGGTGCAGGCGTCGAGGAGGGGGGCGTACTCGGGCTGGACGACCCAGTCGATGGCGGCGCCGGTACGGGCCTTGAGGAGGCGGACGGCGGGAAGGGCGTGGGCGATGTCGCCGAGGGAGGAGAGTTTGACGATCAGGATGCGCATGGAGAAACGGATGGTTTTGGAAAACAACTCAAAACAACTCGGAAAAACAAAGGGGGACAATTTCTGGAGGGTGGATGGGGAAACAAAAGGAACAAATGGGAAAACAAATTCACGGGAAAACAATTGTTGTTGAAATGTTTTGTTTCTTTTTTGTTGTTTTTGTTTCCCCAAAAAGGTTTTCCGGGGAGGGGTCAGGCGAGTTCCTCCACGCGCTTGATTTTGCGGGCGCGGCCGGTGGTGGGGTCGAGGGTGAGGAGGGCGCCGTGGAGGCGGACGTCGTTGGTGGCGATTTCGAATTTGCCGGGCATGCCGGTGGTGAAGCGGCGGAGGATGATGTCGGTGGTGCGGCCGATGACAGAGTCGCAGGGCCCCGTCATGCCCAGGTCGGTGATGTAGGCGGTGCCTTTGGCGGTGACGGATTCGTCGGCAGTCTGGATGTGGGTGTGGGTGCCGAAGAGGCAGGTGACGCGGCCGTCGAGATGGTGGCGCATGGCGACTTTTTCGGAGGTGGCCTCGGCGTGGAAGTCGACGATGATGGTTTTGAAGCGGGAGGCGTTGCGCTTGAGCCAGTCGTCGATGGCCCGGAAGGGGCAGTCGGAGTTCATGGCCATGAAGGTGCGGCCGAGGAGCTGGACGAGGGCCAGGGGGCCGTCGGGGGTCTCGAGGACGGTGGCGCCGCGTCCGGGGCAGCCGGGGGGGAGGTTCAGGGCGCGGACGATGCGGGGGTCGCGGTCGAGGAGGGCCGGGGCTTCTTTCTGGTCCCAGACGTGGTCGCCCATGGTGAGGAGGTCGCAGCCGCCGGAAAAGAGTTCGTCGGCGAGGGGGGCGGTGAGGCCGCGTCCGGCGGCGGAGTTCTCGGCGTTGGCGATGACGAGGTCGGCGCGGTGCTCGGCCTTCCAGCGCGTGGCGGTGCGGGCGGTGATGGTGCGGCCGGGGTGGCCGACGATGTCGCCGATCAGGAGGATGTTCATGGATGGGGCTCCGACGAAGGGACGAAACGACGAGACGACGAGGGGGAAGAGGAGTGACGAGTGACGAGTGACGAGTGACGAGTGGGCGGTGGGTCGTTTTCGGATTGATCGGGGGGGAAGCCGAAGAGGCGGGAGAGTTTGGCCTCGGATGTGGGGAGGAAACGGAAACGGCCGTTGGTGAGGATGGCGTCGACGGGGATGTCGTGGGGGGCGGAGGGGATGGTGTCGGGGGGGAGGAGGCGGGAGGCGGGGCAGAGGGCGAGAAGAAGGGCGTCGGGGCACTGGGCGAGGAGGCGGTCGTAGGCGCCGGTGCCGTGGCCGAGGCGGCGGCCGGTGGCGTCGAAGGCGAGTCCGGGGACGACGACGAGGCGCAGGTCGCCGGGGCGTCCGGGTCGGGTGGTGGCGGGGTCGGGGTCGTCGATGCCGTGGGGGCCGGGACGCCAGGTGGTTTTGTCGGTGAGGCGGCGCCAGGAGTAGGTTTTGCCGCCGGGACGGGCGGCGGGATATTGGATGTCCATGCCGAGGCGGGCGGCGTCGGCGAAGAGGAGGTCGGTGGCGGGTTCGCCGGGAAGGGAGCGGTAGAGGGCGATGTTGAAGGCCGCCGCCCAGAGGTCGCTCGCAAGGAGGGCGCGCTGGTTGGCCAGGGATTCGGCGTCGGTGGCGCCGGGGAGGGCGCGGACGCGGGCGCGGAGGGAGGACTTGGAGGCTTGGAGGGGGGAGAAAGAGGGAGACGAAGCGACGAGGCGACGAGGCGACGAGGGCTTGGAGGGGGAGGAGGGGGGACGGGACGACCGGGACGACGGGGACGGACGGGACGAGGGCTTGGGGGGGCGGGGGGTCATTCGACGGCGCTCCGGAGGTCGTAGGCTTCGGGGGGGCGGGCGGGGCGGCCGGCGCGGTCGACGATGCACCACTCGACGAGGGCTTCGACGACGACGGTGTCGCCGCGGCGGATGGTCTGCTTCATGGAGCCGGTGACGCGGCGGACGGTGACGGGGGTGGATTCGATGGTGAGTTCGTCTTCGGAGAGGGCGGCGGCGCGGTAGGCGATGTCGATGTGGGTGATGGGCATGATGTAGCCCGCCGCGAGAAGGCCGTGGTAGTCGAAGCCGACGGCGCGCATGTAGTCGAGGCGCGCGACTTCGAGGTAGTGGAGGTAGTTGGCGTGGTTGACGTGGCCGTAGGGGTCGCACTCGTAGGGGCGGACGGTGAGGGGGGTGGTGTGGGTTTTCATGGGAAGTGAAAAGTGAAAAGAGAAAAGTGAAAAGTTGCGGTGGATCGGCTCACTTGACCACGGCGCCGCTGGAGAGGTCGCCGTCGATGGTGACGAGGCGGAGGGTTTCGCCGCGGCTGGCGGCGAGGAGCATGCCCTGGCTCTCGACGCCGCGGAGTTTTACGGGGGCGAGGTTTTCGACGACGACGACGGTCTTGCCGATGAGGTCGGCGGGTTTGTAGTGGAGGGCGATGCCGGCGACGATCTGGCGGCGCTCGGTGCCCATCCAGACGCCGAGTTTGAGGAGCTTGACGGCGCCGTCGATGGGTTCGGCGGTCATGATCTTGGCGGTGCGGAGGTGGACCTTGGCGAAGTCGTCGTAGGAGATGATGCCTTCGGGGAGGGGCTCGGCGGGGGCGGCGGGCTTGGCTTTGGCGGCGGGCTTGGCGGGGGCGGGGGCGGCGGCGGGCTTGGGCTCTTCGGCGGGCTTGGGGGGCTCGATGCGGGGGAAGAGGGCGCCGGGAGGCGTCACTTGGGCGCCGGGGGCGAGGCGGGCGGGCGCGAAGAGGCCTTCGGGGTCCACGGCGGCCGCGGCGGCGGGGTCCATGCCGAGGGCGATGCGCAGGGCGGTCATCTTCTGCGGCATGAGCGGCATGAGGAGGCCGGAGCATACGCGCAGGGCGTCGGCGGCGGCGTAGAGGGTGGTGCCGAGGGGGGCCGGGTCGGCGGCCTTGGCTTGGGTCCAGGGCTGGCGCGCCTCGAGGAAGCGGTTGATGGCGCGCACGGCGTCCATGACCTGCGCGATGCCGGAGGAGAGGTCGTAGCGGTCGGCGCTGTCGCGCAGGGCCGCCGCCGCGGCGGTGGCGCGGGCGAGGAGTTCGGCGGCGGGCGCGCCGGGCCCGAAGGCGCCGGGTTCGGGCGCGGGGAGACGGCCGGCGCAGTACTTGCCGACCATGCTCGCGACGCGCGAGAGGCAGTTGCCCAGGTCGTTGGCGAGGTCGGCGTTGTAGCGGCGGACGAAGACGTCCTCGGTGAAGGCCGCGTCCTGGCCCATCACCATCTCGGCGAGCAGGAAGTAGCGGAAGGGCTCGACGCCGTAGCGCTCCATCATGTCCATCGGGTTGACGACGTTGCCGAGGGATTTGCTCATCTTGGCGGTCCCCGAGAGCCACCAGCCGTGAGCGAAGATCGTGCGCGGCATCTCCACCCCCGCCGCCTTGAGCATGCAGGGCCAGTAGACGCTGTGGGTCGTGAGGATGTCCTTGCCGATGAGGTGGACGGCGGGCCACCACTTGGCGAAGCGGGCGTCGTCGCGGCGGTAGCCGATGGCGCTGACGTAGTTGACGAGGGCGTCGAACCAGACGTACGTCACGTAGTCCCTGTCGAACGGCAGCTCGATGCCCCACGAGAGGCGGCTCTTCGGGCGCGAGATGCACAGGTCCTGGAGGGGCTTGCGGAGGAAGCCAAGGGTTTCGTTGCGGCGGAAATCGGGCTGGATGAATTCGGGATGGGTCTGGATGTAGTCCACGAGCCAGTCCTGGTACTTGGACATGCGGAAGAAGTAGTTGGCCTCGCGCACGCGCTGGACTTCGCGGCCGCAGACGGGGCACTTGCCGTCGGCGAGGTCCTTTTCGGTGAAGAAGCGCTCGTCGCCGACGCAGTACCAGCCGTCGTACTCGGCGCGGTAGATTTCGCCGCGGTCGAAGAGGTCCTGGAGCATTTCCTGCACGATGGCCTTGTGGCGCTCCTGGGTGGTGCGGATGAAGTCGTCGTTGGTGATCTCGAGCTTCTGCCAGGCTTCCTGGAAGCGCACGACCGTCGCGTCGGCGTGCTGCTGGGGGGTGACGCCGAGGCGGGCGGCGGCCTCCTGGACCTTCTGGCCGTGCTCGTCGGTGCCGGTGAGGAAGTAGGTGGGGCGGCCGAACAGCCTGTGGATGCGCGCGAGGACGTCGGCGAGGACGGTCGTGTAGGCGTGGCCGATGTGCGGCTTGTCGTTGACGTAGTAGATGGGGGTGGTGACGTAGAAAGGTTTGTCGTTCATCTGAAGCTCCTGATTGCGGGGAAGGGTTGTAGCCCAACGGGGGCGCGCGCGCAAGCAAAAGGGGGACCGGCGGAGGCGGGGGAGGGGGGAAGACCGGGCCGGAACGGTTTGTTTTCCATGGTGGGAGGATGGAGGGAAACGGGCGGAAAATCCAAGGATTTTCCTGTTTCCAAATGACATGGGCGGCGAGGGGGCGGAGGGGGGCGGCGGGGTGGTGCATTGCACCTTGATTCGGCGGCGGCGGGAGGGTAGCATGGGCGCAGACTGAAACCGAACCCCATCCCACAGAAAGAGGTTTTCCATGCGCATCCACGCCTACCGGGCCCTCCGCCCCCGTCCTGATCTGGCCGCCAAGGTGGCCTCCGCCCCCTACGACACCCTCGACACCGCCGAGGCCGCGGAGCTGGCGAAGGACAATCCGATGTCCTTCCTCCACGTCAACCACTCCGAGATCGACCTGCCCGCCGGCACCGACCCCTATTCCGCCGCCGTCTACGACAAGGCCGCCGCCAACCTCAAGGCCTTCGCGGACAACGGCTGGCTGGTGCGCGAGGACCGCCCCCTCATGTACCTCTACTCCCAGACGATGGGCGACCACACCCAGACCGGCCTCGTCGCCTGCTGCCACATCGACGACTACGTCCACAACGTCATCAAGAAGCACGAGCTCACCCGCAAGGACAAGGAAGACGACCGCACGCGCCACACCGCCGCGCTCAACGCCAACATCGGCCCCGTCTTCATCGCCTACCGCGACGTGCCGGCCATCGACGCCCTCTTCGCGGAGATCGCCAAGGGGGCGCCGATGTACGACTTCGTGGACGAGCTGGACGTGCGCCACCGCGTGTGGCCCGTCGAGAAGACGGCCGAGGTGGCGGAACTCTTCGCGGGCGTGGAATCGGCCTACATCGCCGACGGCCACCACCGCAGCGCCTCCGCCGTGCGCGTCGGGACCGAGCGGCGCGCCGCCAATCCGAACCACACGGGCGACGAGGAATACAACTGGTTCCTGGCGGTGATCTTCCCCTCCAGCCAGCTGAAGATCCTCCCCTACAACCGCGCCGTCAAGGACCTCAACGGCCTCTCGCCGGACGCCTTCCTCGCGGAAATCCGCAAGCGCTTCGACGTGACCGAAGGCGCCGATCCCTCCCCGTCCGAGCCGCGCCGCGTCAGCATGTACCTCGGCGGAAAATGGTACGGCCTCTCCTGGCCCGAGGACCCCGCCGCCGACCCGGTGCACCGCCTCGACGTCTCGACGTTGCAGGAACGCGTCCTCGCGCCGCTGCTGGGCATCGACGACCCGCGCACGAACCCGCGCATCAAGTTCATCGGCGGCATCCGCGGCACCGGCGAACTCGTGCGCCTGGTGGACGAAAAAGGCTACGCCGTCGCGTTCTCCATGTACCCGACGACCCTCGACCAGCTGATGGCCATCGCCGACGCCGGCCAGATCATGCCTCCGAAGAGCACCTGGTTCGAGCCCAAGCTCCGCACCGGCCTCCTCAACCACGAGCTGGACTGACCGGCCCCGGGGGCGGGGGAAAAACGACGGCTCAGTGGTTTCCGTTGCGGAGCAGGCCGGTGGCCAGATTCCCGCAAAACGCCCGGACTTTTTCCCAGTCGCGCCATTCGGGAACCAGGCGTTTGTATTCGTCCAGATCCGTGCCGTCCAGGTCGAACGGCATCGGACTGGCGAGCTGGACGAGGAGTTGCTGGAACGGGGAGGCGCCGTTGGGTTGGGGATAGAGCGCGTCGAGCGGCGCCAGTGCGGCGGCCGTTCCGCCGTCCCCGAGCGAGCGGGCGAGGGCGGCGAAGTCGAGGTAATCCCGCGTTGCGTTCCGCTTGAGGATGAGGATGGCCTTGATGCGGAGCATTTCCGCCCGCGTGGGGACCACCACCGTGCCACCGTCCGGCGCAGGCACGGTTTCGGTTTCCAGCGGGGCCGAACGGATGAGCTGGCGGATGCCGGTTTCGATTCCGTCGAGCGAACCCAGCACCAGGACGGGGCGGCGTACGCGGGCCGTCTGCCAGCCGGCCACGGATTCGAGCTGGGCGAGCACGTCGTCGAACCGATCGCGCAGGTCGGCGACGACGTGGTCGGCGTCGACGGACAAGCGGTGTCCGGCGTGGACGGCGGCCGCCGTCCCGCCGACCAGCACCGCGCCCGGGAGGATGCCCTGCAAGCGGGCCGCGGCGGACAGCACCCGGTCCCACTCAGGCAAGGGTTTGCCGGGCATACATCCTCCACAGATGGTGGCGCTGGGCGCAGGGGTCCGCGCCACGGGCCTCGCAGACGCGCAACACCCGTTCGGCGGTGGGCCGGTCGGTGTCGGCACGGTCGCGCAGCGCGAGCCAATCCTCCCAGCCGCCGCGCTCGATGATGTCGTCGATGGCGGCGGAACTGAGTTCGGGACCTTCCTGGAGATGGCGGTGCTTCATGGCCGTTGCTTTTCCGTTTTGCGTTTCCATCCTACCTTCCGCCGCCCCTCCGTGGAAAGCCCAAAACGCATCGAGCTCCGCCCGGGGAATGCTTCCGCCTTGTCTTTCGGGGGGGCGGTGGTAGATTGGCCGCGAATTGCAACCAGGAAGAGGCATGTCATGTTGAACGTCAAGGTCATCGGATGCGGGGGGTACGGCGGGGTCGGGATCGTGGAGCTGCTGCTGCGGCATCCGGGGGTGAAGATCCGGACGCTCGTCGCGGCGACGGAGACCGGCATGCCGATGAGCCAGCTGTATCCGCATTTGCAGGGCTTCTGCGATTTGCCCATCCTCGCGCCGGACGACCCGGCGGCGCAGGAGCCGGCGGACGTCGTGTTCTTCTCGACCCCGGACGGCGTGGGCCAGCGGCAGGCGCCGGCCGAGCTGGCGAAAGGCGCGAAGGTCATCGACTACAGCGGCGACTTCCGCTTCGACAACGCGGAGGACTACGCCGAATACGCGCGCCGCATCGGCAAGGACCCCGTCCACAAGGCGCCGGAGCTGCTCGCCGAGACGGTGTACGGCCTGCCCGAGCTCAACCGCGCGGCCTACCGCGAGAACCAGCGTCTCGTCGGCAATCCCGGCTGCTTCGCGATGAGTTGCCTGCTGGGGCTGGCGCCGGCGGCGGCGGCGAAGCTGGTCGATCCGGCGAGCGTCATCTGCGACTGCAAGACCGGCATCAGCGGCGCGGGCAAGAAGCCGAGCGCGGGGCACCACTTCCCGGCCCGCTACGAGAACATGGGCGCCTACCGCCTGAAGGGCCACCAGCACGTGATGGAAGTCGAGCGCCTGCTGGGCAAGCTGGCGGGCGAGGAGATGCGGGTGACGTTCACCGCGCAGGTGGTGCCGCTCTGCCGCGGCATCATGAGCTGCCTCTACGGGACGCTCCGCGACGGCGTGACCCCGGCGCAGGTGCGCGAAGCCTACGCGGAGTTCCACAAAAACAACCGCTTCGTCCGCCTCTACGACGAGAACGCGGCGATCGGCACGGTCCACGTCCGCGGCACCAACTACTGCAACCTGACGGTGACGGTGGACGAGCGGACGCGCCGCCTGCGCGTCGTCTCGCACATCGACAACCTGGTGAAGGGCCAGGCGGGGAACGCGCTGCAGAACATGAACATCCTCTGCGGTTTCCCCGAGGACACGGCGCTGGACCGTCCGGGCTGCTACCCCTGAGCCGGTCCGGGGGGGCGGGGGCGGCGCGGAAGTTTTCCAATGATTGGAAACATTTTTTCCAATCATTGGAAAAAGGACGAAAAATTTTTCCAATCATTGGAAAAAATGCGTCGATTTTTCCAACCATTGGAAACTTTTTTTCCAATCATTGGAAAAACCGGGGCGGATTTTCCAACCATTGGAAACTTTTTTTCCAATCATTGGAAACGTTTTCCGGGCATCGGGGACCGGGTTCGGGGGGAGAGGAGGAGGAGGGCGAGGAGGGAGACGGCGAGGAGGGAGGCGGGGATGGCGTGGGGGCCGAGGCGGGAGCGGAGGAGGAAGGAGAGGAGGAGGTAGAGGGCGGCGCAGGGGAGGAGGAGAAGGGGGCGGCGGAAGCGGTTCTGGGCCATCTCGAAGTTGAGAAGGAGGTAGACGAGGGCGAGGGGGCTCATGGCCAGGGTCAGGGTACGGACGAGGGAACGGGCCAGGGGGGCGGCGTCGGCAGGGCAGGGGCCGTAGAGGATGTACCACGGAAGCCGGGGGAAGAGGAGGCACGCGGCGGCGGCGGCGGTGACGAGGAGTCCGGCGTAGAGAAGGGCGCGGCGGAGAAGGCGGGCGGTGTCGGGCGGGAGGGTGCCGTCGGTCGCTACCTTCGGGAAGAGGGCCGCGGCGATGGGGACGGGCAGGAAGACGGCCGTGCGGGCGATGGTCGCGGCTTTGGCAAAGAGACCGGCGGTGTCGGCGGGGAAGAGGTGCTTGGCAAGGGCGGTGTCGAAGTTCATGAGAAGGCCGTAGCCGATCAGGGAGAGGCAGGAGAAGAGGAGGTAGCGGAGGGAGGAGGCGCCCCCGGGGGCGGGCGCGGGCGGGACGGGGACGGGGGATGCGGTGGATGCCGTGACCGGAATGGGCGGGCGGGCCGCCCGCGCTCCCAGACGGGAGAGGTAGAGGAAGCCGAGGGCCAGGACGAGGAGGACGCCGGCGCCCTGGGCGAGGAGGGGGGCGGCGGCGGTGCGCAGGCCCAGGAGCATGAGGGCGGTTCCGAGGGCGAGGCGGACGACGCCCCAGGCCTGGGGGGCGAAGGCGAGCCACGCGAAGGCCTGCATCCCCTGCCAGAGGCCGCTGAAGAGGCTCATGCCGAGGGTCGGGACGAGGAGGGCGAGGGCGAGTACGGGCAGGGCCGGGTCGACGTGCCAGAAGGCGCCGAGGGGGGCGCGGAACAGCCAGGCGGCGGCGGGTACGAGGGGGATGAGGAGGAAGACGGGCCAGGGGAGCCAGCGGCGGAAGCAGGCGGCCGCGGCGGCGGCGTTTCCGGTTCGGCGGAGGAGGGCGATGCGGTGGGCAAGGGTGTTCTGGAGGGCGAGGGCGGGCTGGGAGAAGGCGAGGATGATGCCGAGCATGGCGACGAGGGCGCCGTAGGCGGTCTCGGGGAGGAGGCGGCCGGCCACCATGTGGAATCCGGCGTTGCAGACGGCGCCGGCAAAGGTGCCGACCACCATCAGGGCGCCGTGGCGGAGAAGGCCGGAGTCGTCGGGGCGCGCCATGGGTCAGCCGCCGTAGGGGTCGAGGGGAATGATGCGGCCGAGGAGGCGGTCGTAGAGGCGGACGACGAAGCGGAAGGGGGAGTAGAGGAGCCGCAGGCGGACGATGGCCAGGGCCATCTGGAAGGAGGCGCGGGCGAGTTCGATCTTGGAACCGGTGACGTCGCGCCAGACGGTCGGGATTTCGCGGATGGGATATTTGGCGCGGCGGGTCTTGAAGAGGAGGTCGACGTCGAAGGCCCAGCGGGTGATGCCGATGGTGGGGACGACGGCGTGCCAGGCGGCGGCGGTCATGAGTTTGGCGCCGCATTGGGTATCGGTGATGTGCAGCCTGAAGAGGGTCCGCACCATCGCGTTGAAGATGCGGCTGGCGATGCGCCGGCGGAGGCCGGGCCGGGGATCGACGATGGATTCGGGCAGGGCGCGGGAGGCGATGACGAGCCCGGCGTCGCCGATGCGGTGGACGAGGTCGTCGAAGGCTTCGGGCGGGGTCGCGCCGTCGGCGTCGACGAAGCCGACGAGGTCGCCGCGGGCGAGGCGTCCGGCCGCGATGATGGCGCCGCCTTTGCCGATGGGGGCCGGATCGACGTGGATGCGGAGCGTGGGGTGCGCGGCCATGCGGGAGCGGACGACGGACTCCGTGTCGTCGGTGGAGCCGTTGACGGAGACGATGAGTTCGTGGTCGGCGGGATAGGTTTTCTCGAAATAGGGGAGGTAGGCGTCGAGCATCCGGCCGATGCGGGTGGCTTCGTTGTAGGCGGGAATGACGATGCTCAGGCGCATGGGGGGCGTGCGGAGGCTCAGGGGGCGGGGGGGGCGGGGGGCTCGGGAGGGGCCGGAAGGTCCGGAGCTTCCGGAGTTTCCGGAGCCTCCGGGGGCTCGGAGGGGGCCGGGGCCTCCTGGTCGGCTTTTTTGCCTTTTTCCCTGGAGGGCTTTTTTGGGGGCTCTTCTTCGGCGGCTTCTTCTTCTTCGGCGGGGGCGGGCTTGGGGGCGTCTTCGTCGAGGGCGGGGTTGATGCGGCGGTGGATGGCGAGGGGGGTGGCGGCCTGGCCGAAGGAGGGGACGGTTTCGACGAGGTCGAAGTGCTTGGCGAGGAGGGATTGGAAGAGGAGGGCGTCGTCGGTGGTGACGGGCAGGACTTCGGGGGAGCGGATGGCCAGGGAGTAGCCGCTCAGCGCCGCGATGGGGGCGTTGGTGTCGGCGGCGAGCAGCTCGCAGAGCATGTCGCGGTTGACGACGCCCAGGCGGGCGGCCTTGTCGCGCGGCCAGTCGGGATAGTAGCTGAAGGGGCCCATCTCGAGGCCGTGCGGGACGGGGAGGTTGGCTTCGACGGCCAGGTACGTGTCCTGGGTCAGCAGCTCGGTGCCGGCGTCGGCGGCGGTGAGTTCACGGACCCACTGGGCGGCTTCGCGCAGCTGGGCGATGGGGCTCTGCTCGCGGAGGTTCCACCAGATGCGGTCGCGTCCGGCCAGGAAGGAGTCCTGGAGGCGCGGGGAGGCGATGACGTGCAGGCCGCAGAGCAGCGCCGCGAAGACGAGAAGCGCGAGGCGCCGGGCGCTGCGGAGTCCGGGGGATGCGGTGGCGAAGCGGCGCTGTTCGGTGCGGTGCCACCAGCGTACGGCCGTCGCGGAAAAGGCGGCGCAGAAGACGGGGTAGACGGGGACGAAGTAGTCGTCGTAGGGGAAGGGCGCGGCAAGGTGCACGAGGCCGAGGACGGCGGCGGTGGTCCAGAGGAAGGGGGTGTAGCCGGGGGGGAGGGTCGCGATGGGCGGATCGGCCAGCACGGGAAGGGATTCGGCGGCGGGGGCGCCGTGCCGGCGGGCGTGCAGGGCCGCCGCCACGAGGAGCGCGAGGGCGCCGGCGGCCGCGGGGAAGTAGTCCTGGCAGAGGCGGGAGAGGCAGCCGGCCTTGTAGGCGAACTGGGTGAAGGCGGTTCCGGTCTCGCGCAGGGTGTGGTACTCGAAGACGCCGAAGCGGAAGCCGTCGCCCCCCATCAGCCAGAAGGGGCCCAGAAGCGCGACGAGGCCCGCGGCGGCGCCGAGCGCGTAGTCGAGCCAGGCCCAGGGGCGGACGCGGCCGCGGACGAGGAGGAGGTAGATGCCGCCCAGCGCCAGCGCGGCGCCGAGGGAGATGCGCACCGCCGTCGCGCCCGCGAGGAGGAGTCCCGCGAGGAGCGCCGCCCGGCCGCCGCGGCGTTCGCCCACGAAGGACAGCGCCAGCAGCCCGCTGCAGAGGAAGAGGCTCGACAGGGCGTAGGTCTTGACGACCACCGTGAAGTAGGACTGGAACGCGTTCAGCGCCACCAGCACGAAGCAGAGTCCGCCGGTCAGCCGCTGCGCCGTGCGCGGGCCCGCCCGCATCGCCGCGAAGAGCGCCGCCAGCATCCCGAGGGTCCCGAACAGCCACGTCAGGATGCGGCCGCCGAGGATGCCCTGGGCGTCGGTCCAGTGGCCGAACGCGGCGTAGGCGAGGGGAAGGAGGGGCGGCTGCGTGAAGGCGAAGTCGCGGTAGGGGAGGCGGCCGGCGGCGAGCTGGCGGGCCGCGTAGAGGTACCAGCCTTCGTCCTGGTTCAGTTCGCCCATCCACAGGTTGAAGAAGGACAGCAGCAACCATGCCGCCGCCACCGCGACGAACAGCCAGAGATGGCCCCAGCGCCAGGCGCGTTCGGGCGGGAAGGGGGCGGGCGGAATGACGTTGTCGGGAGGCGGTGTGTTCATGGGGGGGAATGTTGACGCATCGGAGGGGGGGGCGCAACCCTAAACTTGCGGGGGGCGGAAGGGCGGACGGGCGGGGCGACGTTCATGGGCGGGGGAAGGGGGCGGAAATGGGGGAAAGTCGAGTATTTTTCCTGTTTCCAAATGGGTGGAGGCAGGGCGGGAGGGAGGGAAGACGGATGGGCGGCGGCGCTACTTCCCGCCGCCGACGATGCGGGGTTCGGTACCGGCGAGAAGGCGCCCGATGTTGGCACGGTGGCGCCAGACGACGAGCAGGGTCATCGCGCCGAGCACCCAGACGAGCCAGGCGCGGTCGGTCCCGCCGTAGAGCCAGACGGCGGCGCCGGTCGCGGCCGCGCACCCGAGCATGGAGGCCAGGGAGACCCAGCGGGTCGCCACCACGACCAGGGCGAAGGCGGCGAATCCGATGCCGACGGCCCCCGGCGCGATGCCCAGCGCCATGCCGGCGCTCGTGGCGACGCCTTTGCCGCCCTTGAACCCCAGCCATGCGGGCCAGTTGTGGCCGGCCACGGCGGCGAGGCCGCAGGCGACCCCCATCCAGACGGGGGCGGGCGCGCCGGTGAAACGCGGGAGCCAGAGGGGAAAGGCGTAGGCGGGGAGGAAGCCCTTGACGGCGTCGAGGAGCAGCGCGAGGACGCCCCAGCCCTTGCCGACGCAGCGGAAGACGTTCGTGGCCCCGATGTTGCCGGAGCCGCTGTTGCGGAGGTCCACGCCGCGGGCTTTCGCGATGAGCAGGCCGAAGGGAATGGAGCCCGCCAGGTAGCCGGCGAGGACAGGAAGGGCGGTTTGCATGATCGTTGGTGTGTCCATGCGCCCCACTATGCGCCGGGGACGGGCGGGTGGCAAGCCGATAGCGGAGGATTGAAGTTTCGGATGGGAGGGGGTAGGGTGGGGAAAGAAAGGACTTCCAGATGGATACGGTTTTGTCGGTGGTTTTGTTTTGCGCGGGAATCGGGCTGCTCTGGGGCGGCACGGAGACGGTGCTGCGGCGGGTGCCGCGGCTCGCCGGCGCGCTCCGGGTGTCGCCGCTGCTGGTGACGGCGCTGCTGCTGGCGGTGATGACGTCGCTGCCGGAGTTCTGCGTGTCGCTGCTGGCGTCGCTGCGGGGACAGGCGGGCGCGGCGGTGTCGAACATCGTGGGGTCGAATTTCGTGACGCTCACGTTCGTGGCGGGGCTGTGCGCGCTGTGGCGGCCGATCACGGTGGGGCCGTCGATCCGCGAACGGGAGTCGGGATGGATGATTTTGTCGGCGGCGCTCATGCTGGTGCTGGCGCTGGACGGGAGGCTGGGCCGCCTGGACGGACTGGTGCTGGTGGGAGCGTACGTGCCGTATTTCCTGGGGAATCTCGCGGAAGCGAAGCGGCAGCGGAGCGGGGCGGGGGAGGAAACGGCGGCGCGGTTCTCGTTCCTGGACGGGGTGCTGTTCATCGCCGGCGTGGGGATGGTGGTGTACGGGGCGGAGCTGATCGTGGCGAACGGCGGAAAGCTGGCGGCGAAGATGGGGATGAACGAGACGCTGATGGGCGTGACGCTGTTCTCGTTCGGTACGTCGCTGCCGGAGCTGGCCATCGCGCTGGGCGCGGTGCTGAAGGGGCAGGAGGACGTGACGCTGGGGGAAATCTACTCGTCGAACATCTTCACGGGCCTCGCGGTGATGGGCGCGCTGTGCCTGGTGGCGCCGCTGCCGGTCGCGCCGATGATCGTTTCGCGCGACCTGCCGCTGCTGGTGCTGGCGGGGGCGCTGATGCAGATGTTCGTGACGACGGACGGAAAGTTCGTGCGCTCGGAGGCGGTGGCGATCATCGCGCTCTACGGGCTGTTCCTGGCGGCGCAGTTCGGGAATTTCGGGATATCGCTGCCCTGATCCTGCAGGAAGCCGGCGATGGCTTCCCGGCGCAGCGCTTCCAGCCGGGGGGAGAGATCGCGCGCCTGGAGGAAACGGGCCAGCTCGCGCTTGGTGTTTTCCGCAAGGGTGTCGTCGAGGGGGCGCGCCCCCGAGCGGGGAAGGCGGCGGATGCCGAGGGCGTCGTCCACGTGCGTTTGCAGACGGCTGAAATTCCAGTGGTCGCGCAACAGGCGCGCCAGCCTGCGCTTGGCCGTGGCGTACTGGGTTTGCAGGTCCCGGGGAATTCCGGCGGATGGCGTTGCGCCGGGCAGGAGCCATTCCAGCGGAAGGCGTTCGTCCAGTCCGAGCAGGGCCCGGAGGCGGACGGCAAGGCGTTTGTAGCGCATGAGGGTCGAGTAGTTCACCTTGACGCGGTTGTCCTCCAGCCAGCCGCGCACGCCGCGGCCGCGGCCCCGGATGCGTTGGGCGCCGGTGGGCGAGATGTCGTACTGGTTGCCGCTGTCGAGGGTCGGCGCGAGGTCGGCCAGGCGGGAGCCGAGGCGCAGGCGCACCGCCAGCGTGCGGGGTTGCAGCGCCGCGTCGGCGGCAAGCTCTTGGGGCGTCGGGGTTCCGCGCAGGGAAGGGGCGGGCGGACGCGGGGCGCGCAGGCGGGCCCGGCGGCGCAGTTCGGAGAGGATGGCGCGGCCGGTGGTCCCGGCGATCCAGCTTCCAAGCGCCGCGGCGGAGAGGGCGGCGATGCCCGCGGCGGCGACGGGGAGAACCACGGGCAGGGCGAAGGCGCCGGCGTAGAAGCGGGCGGTGTCGCCGGCGATGCCGGCGGCTTCGCGGAGGGCGTATTTCACGGTGTTGTTCATGGGGGCGGAGTGTGGGGGAAAAGAGTGGAGAAGTCAAGTGATTTTCCTGGGTTCAAAAGCGGAAGGGACAGGGGGCGCGGGGGGCGAGGGGCTGGGAGTAGGGGGGGGCGGGGGTGGGGGGCGGGTCACTTTTCGATGGGGACGACGATGCCGCGGAGGAGGACGCGTTGGCAGGCGAGGAAGACGAGGAGGGTGGGCAGGGCGGCGAGGATGAGGGACGCCTGGACGACGCCGGGGCCGGTGCGCTGCTGGAGCTGGTAGAGCCAGACCATCAGGGTCCACATCTTCGGGGATTGGCAGATGAGCAGGGCGTACATGAAGTTGGCGTAGGCCAGGGTGAAGGCCTGCAGGGCGATGACGGAGAGGATCGGCGTCGATAGGCGCATCGTGATGTGCCAGAAGAGGGTCCATTCGCCGGCGCCGTCGAGCTGCGCGGATTCGTAGAGGTCGCGGGGAAGGGAGTCGAAGAAGCCTTTCAGGAGGAAGATGGAATAGCCGCTCGCGGCGCCGGGGAGGATCAGCGCGGCGAAGGTGTTCAGCAGGCCGAATTCGCGGAGGAGGAGGAAGACCGGAATCTGGGTGACCATGTGGGGGAAGGCCATGGTCAGCATCAGGAAGAAGAGGATCTGGGTGGAGTGGCGGAGGTTGCCGCGGGAGATGGCGTAGGCGGCGAGGGGGTTCACCAGGAGGGCGACGAGGACGGCCAGGATGCAGTAAATGACGGTGTTGAGGATGCCGCGGCCGTGGAAGAGGAGGTAGTCGAGGACGGTGCGGTAGTTGCGCAGGAGGAATTCGCGGCGGAGTTCGGGGATGTGTTGACGGAAGAGGTCGGCGTGGTGCGCGAATTGCGGGAGGGGGGCGGTGGCGATGGCGGAGGGGGGGGCGTTGGGGTGGAGCAAAAGCCAAGCGCGGAATTGGAGGTCGGGGGTTGTGAGTGACGAGTGACGAGTGACGAGTGACGAGTTTGCGGTGGGTTGATTGGAGGAGGTCGCGGGCGGGACGCCCGCGCCCCCGGTGAGCCAGAGGGGGTTGAGGGCGCGGGTGGTGAAGTCTTGCCAGTCGGCGGCTTCTTCGGGGGAGGCGGCGGGGTCGGGGCAGGTGGGGGGGAGGGTGACGGTGTCCCAGGAGGGGTGGGTGGTATGGTGGGCGGCGTTGTAGGTGGCGATGTCGCGGCCGTAGCGGGGTTTGAGGTAGAGTTTGATGTAAAAGCCTTCGGGGGAGAGGAGGGTTTTCTGCCAGTCGGGGGCGAGTGGTTTGTAGGCGTCGAGGGCGTCGGCGAGGGGGGTGGCGTGGGGAAGGGCGTGGGGAAAGAGGTAGGCGGGCGGCTGGACGAAGACGTTGTACCAGGCGTCGAAATCGGTGCGGAGGGCGGCGTTCAGGGCGTCGAGGGTGCCGTATTCGGCGCGGAGGTGGCGGCGGAAGGCGCGCAGGGCCGCGGGGAAGGCGCCCGCCTGCGGGGCCCAGTAGTGGCCGAGGGTGATGGAGGTGGGCGGAAGGGGAGTGTCGGCCAGGAAGCGGCGGTAGGCGGGGAGCCATTCGGCGTGGGGGGCGGCGCCGGGAGGGGGGAGGGGAATGGCGTTGAAGGCGGGGTAGTCGGTGCGGAAGGCGATGTTCAGGGCGTCGAGGGATTCGTTGAAGAGGGCTTCGAGGTGTTTTTGCCAGAGGGCTTCGTCGGAGACCAGGAAGCGCGGGACGAGGCGGTTCTCGTGGAGGTCGGCGACGGACTGGGTGGAGCCGGCGAGCATGAGGCCGAGGGGGTAGAGCATGGCGACGGCGCCCGCGAGGAGAAGCGCGTAGAGGAGCGCCAGCAGAAGGCGGGTGCGGAGGCTTTTGCGGCCGACTTTGGAGAGGAGGGACATGGAAAGGGACAATTTGCGCGGAAGTGTAGCGGGAGCCGGGAAAAGTGGATAGTGAAAAGTGACAAGATGCGGTGGGCCGCGGAGCGGGCGGGCCAGGGAAGGGTGGGGGGCGCGGTCCGGCGGCTTGGCGCGTTCCGAAAATTCGCTTGCACGGCGGGGAAAGATGGTTATAGTGTCCGGGAAATCGCGCATTGGCGCGGTCCGGGGCGTGGCTCAGCCTGGTAGAGCGCTTGGTTCGGGACCAAGAAGTCGCTGGTTCAAATCCAGTCGCCCCGACTCCCTTTCCGGCCCGCTTGGCGGGCCTTTTTCGTTGGGACGCACGGTGCACGCGCGGCGGATCCGGTTCCGGATGCGCGATGCGGGGGGCGTCCGGTTCCCGGCCTGCAAGCCGATTGCCCGCATTTCCGCCGTATTCGGGCGGGCAGACGGGGCAAAACGGAGGTTGACGGGCGGGGCGGCGGGACGGTAGAGTCCGGAAGCGTTCCGCCGGACTGGCGGGACAGGAGGCAAAGGCATGAGCGACTGGGAACAAGCCAAGCAAGACACGGATGCCTATCTGGCACGCATCCGCAAGACCATCGCGGATTCGGAGAGGCTCGTGGAGGCCGCGAAGTTGCGCATCGCCGAAACCGACCGCCTGCTCGCGAAACAGGGACTGACCCGCGAGCAGGTGATGGGATTCCGCTTCACGGGGGAGCAGCGGGAAGCGGTCAACCGGGAGCTGGTCCGGCTCGGGATGGATCCGCTGGAAGAGGTGGAAGAGGTTTTCGCGCCCGCCCCGCCCGCCTACACGGATTCCCCTCCGCCCCCGCCACCCCGGACCGCCGGGAACGACGAACTGGCCGAACGGCAGAGAAAATTCGGGATGATGATGAAACCTTTCCAGATCTGACGGGTATACATGGCGACAGGAGATCCAACCATGAACAACATCCACAACGTCAATCCGAACCTCGACCCCACCATCGCCACCCTGTCCGGGCAAGCGGATGGAGCGAAAACCGCCGCCGCCGGCAAGCAGGTGGCGCCGCTGCTGGGCGGTCCGTCGGTCTCCGTGACCCAGGCCCCCTCCAGCGATCTCGAAAAGCTCGTGGCGAAGCTCAAGAACGAGAACGACGACCGCCAGGCGTCGCTGGCGAGGCAGCGCCTCTCCGCCCTCCTGAATGCCTACACGGCGCGCTACGGGGCGCTCTCGGACCAGCAGACGCAGGTCCTGGAGGAAATCGCCGCCAACAACGACGCCATCGCCAAGCTGATGCCGGATTACCAGAAGGCGCAGGCCGACCTGGCCCATGCGGACGCGCAGATGGTGGTCATGCAGGCGAAAATCGACGAAGTGCAGCACGCGGTCGACCGGGCGGTCGCCGAAGGCAAGGCGCACCGGGAAGCGGTCGCCAAGCTGAAGGAGCAGCTCGCCCGGGATGCCGACAACGAGGACCTGAAGGCGGAGCTGGCGAAGGAGGAGGCGACGGTGGCCCTGCTGGAGGAGGAGAAGGGGAAGCTCGACAAGGATCTCGATGCGGCGATATCGCAGGCGGCGGCGCAGGAGGCGAAGCTCGACACGCTGCACGCGGCGGTGGACGAGCTGAAAGACAAAATCGCGTCCCTGGAAGCCGCCAACAAGGCGCTCGCCGGCAAGCTCGATTCGCAGACCATCACGAACCTGCTCGCGGCCTTCTCGACCGAAAACACCATCGAGCCCGTCGAGCGCACCACCTCCGCCGCCGAGGAGGCCAAGGCCGAGCTGAAGGCCATCGCCAACGACCCCGCCAACCTCATCCGCGAGGCGATGGACCGCATGGACGCCGCCATCCTCCAGACCATCGACGAAAACCGGGAGGAACCGGTTTGAGACGGAATCCGTCCGATGGTCCGATGGTTTGACGGTGCGATGGTTGGATGGGCAAACCACCCAACCATCCGCCCGTCTGTCCAGCCAACGGACAACCCACCCGACGATCCGACGATTTAAAAAAGCAACCCGAAAGGAAACCAAAACCATGACCGCTCCCGCCATCACCACCGAACAGATCACCGAAGCCGCCCGCCGCTTCGTGAACGACTACACGACCCTCGGCGAACTCAAGGGCATCAGCCACGAGGAGCTCGAAGCCGTCTATTCCCTCGGCTTCACCCAGTACCGCACCGGCCGCTACGAGGACGCGTCCAAGCTCTTCCAGTTCCTGGTGCTCTTCGACCACCTCAACCCCAAGTACTGGCTCGCCCTCGGCGCCGTCCAGCAGGTCGCCAAGGACTACCAGGGCGCCATCGCCAGCTACGGCTACGCCTCCTTCCTCGACCTCGAGAACCCCAAGCCCCAGCTCCACGCCGCCGAATGCTTCCTCGCCCTCGGCGACCGGCAGAACGCCGCCTCCGCCCTGATGGCCCTCGAGCAGTACTGCCCCACGGACACCGACACCGGCCGCGAATACCGCGCCAAGGCCGCCGCCCTCCGCAAGCAGATCGGCGAAGACGCCTTCACCGAAGAAAAAACCGCCTGAGGCGTAACCTCCCCCGCCGTTCCGTGTAAACCGGGCAGAAAAAGAAAAACCGGGAAACCCCGGGAAACCCCGAAAGGAAACAAGCCATGTCCAACCTCGCCATCAACTCCCAGCCGAACCGCCAGGTCCAGCTGCCGGACAACGCCGGCACCCTCAACAAGGGCCTCGGCCTCTCCTCGAAGGCCTCCGAGATCGTCAACCAGGCCATGAGCCTCCTCGGCAACGCCGGCGTCAAGATCCAGAACGCCGTCCGCACCGACTCCACCGGCACCCCCACCGGCGCCACCGGCGTGCCCGTCCTCGACAATCCCGACGACCAGGCCGCCGCCGAGGCCAACCTCGAACGCCTCATCGCCTTCCTGCAGCTCGACAACGACGAACGGCAGGCCCAGCTGGCCCAGGAGCGCATCGAGACCCTCAAGAACTCCCTCAAGAGCGAACACGACGGCCGCGCCAAGAAGATCCAGAAGTCCCTCGACGACATGAAGAAGGCCTACGAGTCCCAGACCCGCAACAAGATCTTCGGCTGGCTGATGACCGCCCTCGCCGTCATCGCCGCCGTCGTCGCCTGCGTCGCCACCGGCGGTCTCGCCACCGGCGCCGTCGTCGCCGCCGGCATCGCCGTCACCTGCCAGGTCCTCAACGAAACCGGCGTGATGGAAAAACTCACCGACAAGCTCGCCGAAGGCCTCGAAAAGCTCGGCATGTCCAAGGAAGCCGCCAAGATCGTCGCCCAGGTCGCCGTCACCGTCGCCATCGCCGTCGCCTGCATCGTCGCGGGCAACATCGGCAGCGTGGCCGGCAACGTCAGCCAGGCCGTCAAGGCGGCCATGGAAGTCATCCGTCCGATCGTCTCCATGACCAACGGCGTCATGGGCGGCGTCGCGCTCGTCTCCGGCGCCGTCGGCGCCGTCGACAGCTACCGCTCCGGCATGTCCGAGGCCGACGTCAAGGAAACCGAAAAGTTCATCGCCGCCCTCCGCCAGAAGCTCGAAGAGAGCGAAGAAGAACTCCAGCAGATCCTCGAGATGATCCAGAACTTCATCGGCCAGCTCGCCGACCTGCTCTCCTCCTCCACCGACACCGGCGATGAAATCGCCCGCCAGATCGGCCAGATGGCCTGATCCCCACCCCAACCCGAAAGGAACCCAAGCCATGTCCCTCCAAGTCAACGGAAACCCCACCGTCAACTGGGAGTCCCTCCTCCAGCAGGTCGGAACCCTCACCAAGGCCACCGCCGCCGGGGACAAACCCGTCCTGACCTTCAACACCACGGCCGCCGACGGCACCCAGAGCACCATCACCGTCAACATCCCCGACGACCTCGAACTGCCCGGCACCGTCGACCAGGCCGCGATCGATTCCCTCTGCGCCAAACTGGCCGCCGACCCCGGATTCGGGCTCGACGCCAAGCAGATCGAAGCCTTCCGCACCGCCCTCACCGATGCCCTGAAGGCGGCCGGGGTCTCCGACTCCATCTCCGCGCTCTCCACCTCCAAGAACATCATGTTCGACCTGTACAAGCTCATGGCCCTCCTGGTCGAAGTCGCCCAGAAACAGCGCGACTCCGCCCGCGACCTGCGCGCCGCCCAGTCCCAGCAGATCCAGACCTCCATCCTCAACCAGGCCGAGCAGCAGCGCAGGATCGCCTGGGTCGGCATCGTCGGGTCCATCGCCTGCTGCGCCGTCCAGGTCGGCGCGATGGCCTACTCGCTCGGCAAGCAGGCCTCCGCCTTCAAGACCCAGATGGCCTCCCTCGAGACCTCCGGCGTCGGCTCCGCCCGCCAGAACCAGATCATGCTCAAGGCCGGCGAATCCGCCCAGGGCGCCCAGCAGCAGCTGGCCTCGGCGCGCGCCAACATCGACGACGCGACCGCCCAGCGCATCCAGGATTCCTTCGACTCCGCCACCATCGCGAAGGGAAAGATGCAGGCCCACGAGATCCTCCTGGGCCAGGACACCGCCAAGCTGCAGCGCCTCCAGAACCTCAACGCGCCGCTCCAGGAAGCCGACATCCCGCAGGGACAACAGGGGGACGCCCTCCGGACGGCGCAAACCCGCCTGAACGAGTTCCGCGAGATGCAGCAGCTCCAGAACGGCCCGAAGCCTCTCAACGAAGGGCCGGCCAACCGCCTCGCCACCCTCGAGAACAAGTTCAAGAACGTCACCGAGCAACAGGTCACCGAAGAGTTCAACACCGCGCGGACGAACGCCGCCAACCAGTTCCAGCAGACCGTCCAGGACGACACAGCCAAAGTGAACACCTTCAAGGCCCAGGCCAACAACCAGCTGGATGCGACGGTCAAGACCTACGAAGACGCCTACGACACCGCCGTCCGCGAACGCGCCGCCGTCGGGCCGGACGCCACCAAGGCCGAAATCAAGGCACTCGACGAGCGCCTCGAAACCGCCGGCAAGGAACTCCGGTTCGCCCGCGCGCACGCCATCAACGAGCGCATCGACACCACCACCGCCGCCGAGCGCCAGGCCCTCACCTCCCAGGCCGACACCCGCTGGCTCGACGCCCAGGCCCGCCTGAAAGGCGACACCTCCTACCTCAAGGCCGGCAACGTCATCCAGCGCCACGAGGCCTACCACACGGTGATCAACGCCCTCGGCAACGCCCTGCAGGGCGTCATCCAGGGCGCCACCTCCATGATGCAGGCCAAGGTCACCGAGCAAAACGCCTACCAGACGCAGATGGAGCAGGAACTCGAGCAGGCGAAGGATCTCTTCAACCAGGCCGGCGACCTCGTCCAGTCGGTCCTCCAGCTGATGCAGGCCGTCATCTCCGCCGAGACCCAGTCCATGCGCGACGCCATCCAGGTCTGACGGCCCCCCGCCAGCCCCGCGGCCACCGCCCGCCCCTCCCCGGGGCGGGCGTTTTGCGTCCGGCGGCCTACGGTCTGCCCCCCGCTTTCAGCTCCGGGAACCCGGCCCCGGCACCCGCAACCGTGCCCGCCGCCGCAGCTCCGCCAGGACCGCCCCACCCGTGCGCTTCGCGATCCAGCGCCCCAGCGCCGCCGCCGACAGCGCCGCCACCCCCGCGGCGGCCACCGGCGCGAGCACGGGCAGCGCCAGGGAACCGATGTAGAAGCGCGCCACGTCGCCGGCGATCCCGGCCGCTTCGCGGAGGACGTATTGGACCTCGTTGTTCATGGCGCGGGGCATGGGGGCGAAATGGAGGAAAGTCAAGGAATTTTCCTGTTTGCAAAAGCAGGCGCGTCCTTCCCTGCGGTCCGGACCCCCGCGCGAGGGCGCCCGGGGTCAGTCCTCGGTGCGGTTGGCGCGGAATTCGACGCGGGAGAGGATGCGGAGTTGGAGGAGGGTGAAGCCGATGAGGAGGGTGGCCAGCATCCAGGCGGCCGCCGTCGCGGGGCCGGGGCGCAGGAAGAGGAAGGCCTGGTAGAAGATGCGCAGGCCCGCGACTTCGGTGCCGGCGGCGCCGGCCGTCATCGCCAGGATGTTCGCTTCGGCCTGCCACGCGGCGATGAAGACCCCCACGAAGTTGATGACGAGCAGCGGGCGCAGGACGGGGATGACGATGAAGAGGATCTTGTCGGTGAAGGTGGCGCCGTCGATGTCGGCGGCTTCGTAGAGTTCTTCGGGAATGCCTTTCAAGGCCGCCAGGTAGATGAGGCATCCGGGTCCCATCCCGGCCCAGAGGAGGGGGAGGACGCAGGAGAAGAGGGCGGTGCGGGAGTCGTCGAGCCAGCGGACGGGTTCGGGGAGGCGCGCAGCCAGGAAGGGGAGAAAGCCGGCGGGGGCCGACGGGGCGATGTCGCGGAGGGGGGAGAGGGCACCGGCGGCGAGGAGGAGGCCATAGAGGAGGGTGAAAAGGGCGGGCAGGCGGCGGGCGTGGCGGAGGAGGCGGCGGGCGATGTGGAGGGCGAGGAGGAGGGGGATCAGGGCGAGGAGGATCCATCCCCAGGCGGGAACGGCGAGTACGAGGCGGTTGGCCAGGCCGGTGGGGTCGGGGGCGTAGAAGGTTTTCCAGAGGAGGATGACGACGAGTCCGCTGATGGCCGCGGGGAGGTAGTAGATGACGCGGAAGAGGATTTTGCCGCGCGGGACTTCCTGGAGGAGGATGGCCAGGCCCACGGGCGGCAGGAAGGTCAGGCCGATGACGAGCGCGGCGTAGCGGGCGGAGGCGAGGAGGGCGCGCCACCAGTCGGCGTCCCAGAGGAGGTTCGCGAAGTTGTCGAGGCCGACCCACGCGGAGGGGCCGTACAGGTGGTAGTCGTAGAACGCCATCGCGGAGCCGCGGACGAGGGGGATGTAGGCCCAGACGAGGATGGTCAGGGCCGCCGGGGCGATGAGGAGGAGCGGCACCAGGATGCGGCGGCGGGGGCGGCGCCCGGCCCCGGCGTCGGCGGCGGGCGCCGCGGAGGGCGCGCGGAACCAGCGGGACATGAGGCGCAGGGCGAGGAGGACGGCCGCGGCGACGAGGGCGAGGAGGACGGCGGCGGCGGTGCGGCGGCGGCGCATCTGGTCGGGGGGGACCTGGCCCAGGAGGTCGGTCTCGGCCTTGGTGCGGGCTTCGGCGAGAAGGGCGCGGAGCTGGGCGAGGCGGCGGGGCGGGTTGTCGGAGAGGGCGCCGGTGCGGTAGAGTTCCTCGGCGCGGCGGATGGGGGGCGTGAGGAGGTCGTAGAGGGCGTTGGCGTTCCGGCCGTAGGGCTCGGGGCGGCCGTCGCGCAGCGCGATGCGCTGGCACTCGAACCACTCGTCGGGCACCGTCCCCGCGAGATGCGCGACGCCCGCCGCCGCCAGGCGTTCGGCGGAGACGAAGCGGCCGTAGCCGCTCTCGACCAGGGCCCGTACGCGCAGGGCGTCGGCTTCGGCCGAGGTCTGGAACCGGATGTACTCCCACGCGGCGTCGCGCACGTGCGGGTCCTTGACCCCCGCGAAGATGCCGAGCATCCGGCAGTTGATTTCGGTTCCGCGCCCGGCGGGGCCGACGGGCAGCGGCGCCATGCCCGTGAGGTCGGGGTTGAGGGAGGCGAAGAGCGCGTCGTCGAGGTAGGAGAAGATCATGCCCAGCTGCCCGCGCTGCCACTTGAGGCGCACCAGCGCGGCGTCCTTGACCGCGTAGCCGCGCTGGAGGCGGCCCGCGGCGTCGCGCCAGGGCTCCGAGGTGAGGCGGATGTAGAAGTCGAGGGCGCGCGCGCCGGCGTCGCTGTCGAAGACGGCCCGCCAGGGTCCGGCCGGGTCGGGGCGGGCGAGGATTTCGCCGCCGGCGCCCCACAGGAACGGCATCCAGAGGTAGGACTCGTGCTTGCCGCGCGAGAGTCCGAGCGCGTACACCCCGGCGGCGGGGTCGGCGATGGCGCGGCAGGCGGCCAGGAAGTCGTCCCACGTCCAGTCCGGCGAGGGCGGGGGCAGGTCCGCCGCCTCGAAGAGGTCGCGCCGGTACAGCACCACGCGCCCGAGCAGCGGACCGCCGGGGAGCATCCAGAGGCGGGACGCGCCGTCGGGCCCGGCGCGGCGCGCGACCGGCTCGATGGCGCCGGGCAGCGCGCGGGCGCGGTCGGCGGGGGGGAGGGCGGAAAACCACCCGTCGGCGGGGTCGTCGAGGGGGGACAGGAACCCCTGGCGGATGTACGTCTCGCTCTGCCGGAAGTTGACTTGCAGGATGTCCGGCGCGACGTTGCCCGCGATGGCGAGGAGCGTCGATTCGACGCCCTCGACCTGTATGCCGGAGAAGCGGTGGAGGCGGATCTGGAGGTCGCCGGGGGGCGTCTCGCCGCGCGCCCGCCAGCGTTCGGCGAGCCGCGCGGGGGCTTCGGCGAGGAACGCGCGCTGCACGGCGAGCTCCGCGCGCGTCGCGGGATCGGTGCGCGCGGGGTCGGGGAGGTCGTAGAGCGTCAGGTGGACGACGGCGGAGGTGGGGGAGAGGGGGACGTATTCGCCGGCGGTCGCGGAGAAGACGGCCAGCGAGAGAGTGAAAAGGGAAAAGAGAAAAGCGAAAAGAGTGCGGTGCGCGCCCGCGGCGCGGGAAAAGTTTTCCAATGATTGGAAAAAAAGTTTCCAATGGTTGGAAAACTTTTTTCCAATGGTTGGAAAAAACGGGAAAATTTTCCAATGATTGGAAAAAATTTCGGCGAGTTTTCCAATGATTGGAAAAAAAGTTTCCAATGGTTGGAAAAAATCTGGACGGCGGCGGGGCATCGGTCGGGGAGTGTGCCACAGGGCGGGACGGGTGGCAAGGGCCGGAAACAGGGGCGGCGTTCATGGGGGGAAGGTTGACGGGAACCAGGGGGAAACCTCAATAATTCCCGTAATTTCAAATGCGGGTTCGCGGGCGGCTTGCACGGGGGGCGGGAATGGGGTAGAGTCGGGACTTTCACTTCTGGAGAACCAACGATGGGACAGGACATTCAGGAAATCGCCGGCGGGTGGGAGTACGATCCCAACGAGACGCGGGCGCGCTGGATCGAGGGCGCCGACGGGCGCCGCAAGCTGCAGTTGCGCCTCGATCTCGGCGTGTTCCAGATGGAACCCGACGGGCGCCCCGATGGCACCCGCCCGCACCAGTACCCGTCGCTGCTCGAGTACTACCTCGCCGAGGAGCGCAAGCGCACCCACGGTGTCCTCGCCGAGCCCCTCGACTCCGACGCCTGCTCCCAGCTCCAGCAGGAGGCCATGCAGTTCTATTACCGCATCATGGCCTGCCACGCGCTCGGGGAATGGGTGCGGGTGCGCGACGACAGCGACCACGCGCTCGACCTGATCGACCTCGCGTCGGAGTACGCCGCGGATGACGAGACGGCGTGGCATTTCTCGCAGATGTTCCCCTACATGCGCATGATGAACGCGCGGGCGCTCGCCGAAATCGCCATGGGCGAGGGCAATTACGCCGAGGCCGCCAAGCAGGCGCAGGAGGCCGTCGACGAAATCGAGGGCTTCTACAAGGAGAACTACGACGACGTCAACGAGGACGGCTCCGAGGTCTCCACGCCGGGCGAGCTGATATCGGTGCGCGAGCTGCTCGCCGAGGTCGAGAAGCGCCGCCCCATGACCGAGACGGAGACGCTCCAGCGGGAGCTCGCGCGCGCCATCGAGCTCGAGAACTACGAGCGGGCGGCGCAGCTGCGCGACAAGCTCCGCGGCATGAAGGGGTTCGGCCACGGCGGGGTGCGCGGCGGCGCGAAGAAGCGTCCGCGCGCGGGGGGCGGCGGGGGCGTGGAATGAGTTTCGGCCGGGGCGTGGCGGCGGCCTGCCTGGCGTGGGCGGCGGTCGCGGCGGCGGGGCCGCAACTGTACCTGGGGAGCGAGGGATGGGGGGCGGTGGCGGGGGAGGACGGGAAGACGGCATGGATCGGGCGGGTACCGGCGGGGGCGGAAAGCGTGGAGGCGGACGGGGAGGTTTTTGCCGTGGCGGACGGGCGGCCGCTGCCGGCGGGGGCGGCGGAGCTGCCGGGAAAGAACAATCCGTTCGGGGACTGCATCGTGCGGTCGCTGACGGGGCGGTTCGACGCGGCGATCAAGGGTAGAAGCTGGTCGCTCATCGGGTCGTCCGCAGGCAAGGCGGGGGAGTTCGCGCGGATGAAGGACGCAAAGGGCGGCGACCTCAAGCTCGTCTTCACCTTGGAGGACGCGCAGAGCGGCGCGCGGTGGCGTCTGGTGCCGGAGCGCATGGCGCAGGAGGGCGGGGTGTATTCGTGGTTCCGCGGATCGGCGCGGGCGTACGCGGGGACGCTGGACGGCGGCAAGATCGACTGGCTGGTCGCGACGGAGAAGATGGGGGACGGTCGGTGGGTGGTCCAGGGGCGGGTGCTGCTGATGGAGAAGGAGGAGCGGTTCTTCCGGCTCCGCGCGGGGGTCGCGGATGCGGCGGGGGCGGTTCCCGTCGCGGGCTGGAACGGCGGCGCCGAGCAGGCGGCCGGAGTCGCGGTGCGGCGGGACGACGGGGCGGCGGTGGCGTTGCTGGCGGATTTGTCGGAGCCGCGGCGCATGCGCGCGGTGCTGGACGCGGCGGAGGACGGGATGGCGCTGGAGTTCGATTTGGCGGCGACGCCGTCCACGGCCAATTTTCCGCGCCGGGCCGCCTTCTCGGTCACGCTCGAAACGTGGAAGGACGCCAGTGGCGACGCCGCGGCGCTGGAACGAGCGGCGGCGGAGCGCTGGGTGCGCCCGGTTACGGGCGGAGGGACGCTTTCCGGCGGCGATGTGGAGCAGATGCAGGCGGCCGTGGAATGTCCCGGCCGCGAGACGTGGGGCGCGGCCGACGCTTTCACCGACCCCGACGATGCCTGGGGCTGCCTCGAAGTCCTCTCGAGCGGCCTCGCCCCCGAAGGCCGGGCCGTCGCCAAGGCCCGCGCCACGGCCCGCTCGTGCGCCGCGCGGGACTCCGAGGGGCGTCCATCCGTGACGCTGCGCCCGGATGGCCGCGCCCGGTGTCCGGTGAACCTGGACCCCGACCTGCGCATGCCGTTTTCGGCGGGCGTGAACCGCGGACAGTGGGCGCGGGAACGGTTCCTGTCGGCCTGCACGACGGGCACGTGGGTCTGCGTGGAAGTCGCGGGGGACGGTCTGGATTGGCAAGCGCGCGCGCTTGAGATGTGCGACTATCCGGCGGTGTGGGAGGCGGCCACGTGGCGCCCCGCCGTGGCGTTGGCCCACGCGGAAGCCGAATGGTTGCTGGCGATGGCCTGCGCGGTACGGGGCGCCGGCGGTCGCCTGTGCGTGCTGGACGACGGGCCGTATGCGCCCTTCACCACCCACGCCGCCGATGCCGTGATGTCGGGCGCGGTGGACGAGCCCGCCTTGCGGCGCGCGCGGTTGCTGGCTGGCGGCCGTCCCTGCGTGTGGTCGGAGGCCACCGCGAAGGCGCGGGGTGCGGGGGAAGAAAAGCTGGCGCGCGCGGAGCGGCTGGCGCGGGAGCTGGGGTTTGTGGTGGTCGGGGAGTGACGGAGGGTGGCCGGCGGAGCAGCCACGGGCAGGACCCGCCATGAGGGGCGGGCGGTAAACGGTTGGCGAGGGGGCGGGATTGTGGTATCGGTTGGGGGATGAAAGGCGGAATGTGATGAACGACGACAGCAATCCGATCGGACGGGTGATCAGCGGACCGGCGGCTCCCCTCGAGCGCGCCGCGGCGGCGTGGCGCGACCAGCCCGTGGACTGGGACCGCATGGCCGAGGCCAAGCCGTACGCCGTGCGGCGCGAGCAGACCACCATCGAACGGCCCGTCACGGTGCGCGGGCGGGGGACATTCTTCGGCAAGAGCATCCGCACGCTCACGTTCTGCCCCACCGACGCGGAGGGGTGGTGGTTCGAGCGGACGGATTTGCCCGACAGCCTGCCCGTGCGGTGTTCCATCCGCAACGTGTGGACGACCGGCAGCATCGTCAGCAACATCGTGCTGCGCAGCGGGTCGCCCCACAACTACATCCGCATGGCCGAACACATGATCGCCCTGCGCATGGGGCTCGGCATCGACAACCTGCGCATCCGCATCGATTCGGGCGATCCGCCGCTCTTCGACCGCGGCAGCAAGGAGCTCGTCGAGGCGCTCGACAGCGCGGGGCGGCGGCGGGCGGGGCGGCCGGTGCCGTACGTGACGGTGCGGGAGAAGGTCACGGTTTCCAACGGGCACGGCGGGTTCCTGACGCTGGTGCCGGCGGAGGCGGGGAATCCGTCGCTGGAGCTGGACGTCGCGCTCGCGTTCCGCACGGCCATCGGGCAGCAGCGGATCCGGTTCGCCGTGGACCCGGCGACGTTCGCCTACGGGGCGACGGCGCGGACCAACGCGTCGGCCGGGACGGTGCTGTTCTGCCGGACGCTCGGATGGATGTTCGCCGACGTGCGGAACCTGGGGTACACGTTCGAGAACCTGCTCGTCGCGGGACGCTTCCGCTACTGGAACCGCGCGCTGCTCGAACACGACGGCAAGTCGCTGGAAGCCGCCTGGCACCGGGCCTGCCTGGACCTGCTGGCGGCCATCGCGCTCATCGACGACGGGCTCTTCGTCGGCAAGATCGTCTCCTACAAGTCCGGCCACGGCCTGGACGTGGAGATGGTGCGGCGGCTGTACCAGGAGTCGCTGCTGACGCCGTTCACGCCGGCGTGAGGAACTCGCGATGGCACGCGCGGACACGGCGGTGGTTCCGGCGGTTGCGATGCCGGAAGCCCCCGCGAGCAGCTTCCTGAGCCTCGCGGCGTTCCGGATGCTGCTGGTGTACATCGTCGTCCTGTTCGTCCAGCCGCAGAACCGGTTCACGTTCCTTTGGCCGCTGCACATCGCGGACTTGTCCTTCATGGGGGCGGTGGGATTGCACATCATGGCGTGCGTGCAGGACCGGCGGCCCATCATCCGCTTCGGACCGGCGACCATCGTGTCGGTGTTGCTGCTGGTTTTCGCGATGCTGTCGCAGTACATTGGCGAATATCAGGTCAGCTCTGCGTGGAATGCCTATATCGACATCATTGTCAAGAACGCTACCCTGTGCATCCTTCTGGAAGCGATGATGACGAGCGTCCAGCGCGTGATGGCGACGCAACTGGTGGTGTTGGTATCCACGCTGTGGTGGATCAAGGCCGGCATGCGCCTGGCTTCCGCCGGGGCCACCTACTCTGGGGACCGCCTGATGGGGGCGGCGGTTGGCATGATTGAAAACCCCAACAGCTTTGCCTATTTCCTTTGCGTGTTCCTGCCGGTCTATCTTTGGATGTCCCGCCACTGCCATCGCCGCTGGGAGCGGTGGGCTTTCCTGGCGGGAGCCTTGGCCGACATGTACATCGTGTTCAAGACTGGCAGTCGGACGGGACTGTTCACGTTGTGCATCCTTGCCCTTTTCCTCCTTCGTCACTCCGGGCGACACAATCTCAAGAACCTTGCACTGTTTGTCCTCGCTGTCGCTGTTCTCCTCCCCATGAGCGGTGAGCGGAACATCCAGCGGTTCAAGACCATCCCCCAGTCCGTCAAAGGCTTCCTCGGATTGGGGCAGGCCGAGGAACGCGAAGGCCCCATGACCCAGGACGAACAAAGTGCTGACGAGCGTAGCGAGAAGAACAAGCACACTTGGGGTTTGATCAAGGAACACCTGTTGTTCGGGGTGGGAGTCAACCCGGACGAATCGCGCTTCGGCCGCTGGAGCATGGCCCGCGGGCAGGTGCACTGCGAAATCCTGATGGTCGGCAAGCAGATGGGACTGATTGGCATGTCGCTGTACGTGGCCTGCTGGGGCATCCTGCTGGTTGGCGGTGGAATCGTCCGCGCCCGGGCACGGGACAAGTGGCCAGCGCTGGCGGACTTGGGATGGACCTTCCAGTTGCAGGGGGTGTGCCTAATCGTCGGCGGATCGTTCTGTCCCAGCATGTGGAATCCGCCGATGCTGATTCTGGCAGCCAGTGTCTCTTCCTTGCTGGCGCTACTGCCCGTCAATCGGGATGGATTGCCGAAAGCCGAGCCTGTTGTCAGGCGTCCCCTGTGGCGTGATAGTCTTCTTCCGAACTCTGGCGCAGGCGATGCCGAGACTGTTCCGGGTGCGGTCGTGCAGCATCAAAACGGAGTCGGTCGGTAGGAAGGGTGGGCTTCACCAGGGGGCCGTGGGGCGCGGAGGAATCAAGAGCGCGATTTCTCGCCATGCAATTTCTGCGGCGATGTGGATGCCGATGTCGTTCCAGTGGGTGTCGTCGCGCCAGTAGAGGCGGGTGCCGGAGGCGGTGGCGGTCTGGAAGGAGGGGAGGGGGGTGACGGTGGGGATGCCGCGGGCGCGGAGGTCGGCGGCGAGGGCGGCGAGGAGGTCTAGGCTGGGGGTGATGGCGCGGCAGAGGTCGGGGGGGAGGGCGTCGAGGTGGAGTTGTTCCTTTTCGGGGACGAGGAGGACGATGAGGGTGATGCCGCGTTCGCGGAGGCGCTCGGAGACGCGGGCGACGACGGAGGCGATGGGCTTGGCGTCGGCGGGGTTGCTTTGGGCGAAGTAGCGGAGGTTTTCGCGGTAGAAGAGGATGGGGCCGTATTGGGGGGCGTCGGCGCCGAGGACGTCGTGGGGCCACGTGCGGAAGAGGAGCAGGCGAGTGGCGGTCCAGGCTTTGCGGGCGAAGTAGGCGGTGAGGGAGGTCTGGGGCAGGGTGGAGGTCAGGGTGTCCGGACGGAGACGGGTCCAGTCGATGGAACGGACGGCGGAGGGGAGGGGGGCGGAGGGGGGAGATGGATGTGAGGCAAACCAGAAATCGACGGGTTGGCGCCGGAAGAAGGCGGCGTTGAGTTCGCGGGCGGTGAGGTTCCAGATCAGGATGGGGGGGGGCGGCGAGACGGGGGGATTGGCGACGTATTTTTTCAGTTCCAGGAAGGGGCCGGCGGCGCCGCGGGCGCGGGTGAGGACGCGGATTCCGCCGATTTCGCCGAGGACTTCGGCGAAGGGTTTCTGGCCGAGGGAGAGCATGAAGCTGTCGCCGACGACGGCGGCTTGCCAGGTTTCGCCTTCGGCGAGGGGAGCGTTGGGGTAGCCGTCGGGGTCCACCCATTCGTCGCGGGGGGGGTGGTATTCTTCGTATTGTTTGCGGATCCAGGGGACGGGAATCATGGAGGTGAGGCCGGCGCCGTGTTGGGCGGGGATGTGGCGGAGGGTGGGGGAGGGTGGGGGGGTGGAGGTCGTCGTCGCGGCGGCGGGCTTGGGGGGGAGCCAGGTGCGGTGCCAGTGGAAGAGGGCGCATCGGCAGGTCCAGTCGGCGGCAATCCAGAGGAGCCAGACGGCGGCGAAGAGGCAAACCCAGCAGCGGAGGGGCTTCGGGGGGGATTGGCCGAAGGTTTCGAGGAGGGTGGGTTGGCGGGGGGGGGCGTTCATGGGGTCAGAACTGGAAGTAGAGGAAGGGGGAGCTGGAGTTGACGAGGATGGTGGCGACGCAGAGGGCGAAGAGGCATCCGAGCGCGGCGGCGAGGCGCCAGGTGGGGCGAAGGGCCAGTTGCCAGGTGTTCGGGGCGCGGAAGGCGAGGACGGCGGCGAAGGCGAGGGCCATCCACGGGAGGGCGGTCGTCTCGGTGGGGGCGGGGAGGGCGCCGGCGCCGTTGCATCCGGCGAGGCCCGCGAAGTAGCGGAGGGCGGCGGCGAAGGTGGGCGCGCGGAAGAAGACCCATCCGAGCGCCACGAGGAGGAAGGTCCACGCGGTCTGGACGGGAACCGGCAGGGCGGTGGCGAGGGAGCGCTTGCCGCGCATGCGTTCGAGGGCCAGCCAGGCGCCGTGCCAGGCGCCCCAGGCGAGGAACGTCCAGTCGGCGCCGTGCCAGAGGCCGCCGAGGAGCATGGTCAGCCAGAGGTTGAAGTAGGTGCGGGCGGGGCCGCGGCGGTTGCCGCCGAGCGGGATGTAGAGGTAGTCGCGCAGCCAGGTGGATAGGGAGATGTGCCAGCGGCGCCAGAAGTCGGTGATGGAGACGGCCTTGTAGGGGGAGTCGAAGTTCTGCGGGAAGCGGAAACCGAGGAGGAGCCCGAGGCCGACGGCCATGTCGGAGTAGCCGCTGAAGTCGAAGTAGATTTGCAGGGTGTAGGCGAGGAGGCCGGGCCAGGCGGCGGCAAGGCCGGGGGTGGTCTGGGTGAAGGCGGCGTCGGCCAGCGGGGCCACGGCGTCGGCGACGAGGACTTTCTTGGAGAGGCCGAGCACGAAGAGCGCGATGCCGGCGCCCGCCTTGGCCGCGGTGTGGGTGCGGGCGCGGAGCTGGTCGTCCATGTCGCGGTAGCGGACGATGGGGCCGGCGACCAGTTGCGGGAAGAGCGAGACGTAGCAGGCGAAGTCGAGGAAGGAGCGGGCGGGGCGGGCCTGGCCGCGGTAGATGTCGATGGTGTAGCTCATCGACTGGAAGGTGTAGAAGGAGATGCCGACCGGCAGGACCAGGTGCAGGAGCGGCAGCGCCGGGGCGCCGGGGCCGAAGAGGGTTCGGGCGAGGGCGTTGGCGGTTTCCGCGCCGAGGTCGAAGTACTTGAAGAAGCCGAGGATGCCGAGGTCGCAGCACACGGAGAGCGCCAGCCAGCGGCGGCGCGAGGCGGGGAAAGCGGAGGCGGCGACGTGGCCGCCGGCGATGTAGTCGATGGTGGTCGTCAGGAGGAGGAGGCCGCAGAAGCGCCAGTCCCACCAGCCGTAGAACACGTAGCTGCACAGCACCAGCCAGGCGGACCGCCAACGGCGGGGGACCAGCAGGTAGTAGCCGCCGAGAATCAGCGGGAGGAGGAAGAAGAGGAACGTGTAGGAGTTGAACAGCACGCAAGCGAGCTTACCCGCGGCGCGGGGGGATTGCAAACTTCTTGCGGGGAAGGGGCGTCACCCGCGAAGGCCGCGGGGGCAGTCGCAGAAGAGGCGGCAGCCGTCGGGGGTGACGACGACGGTGTCTTCGATGCGGACGCCGCCGAGGCGGGGAGTGTAGAGGCCGGGTTCGACCGTCACCACGTGGCCCTCCTGCAGGACGCCGCCCTTGCGGGAGAGGCGGGGCTCTTCGTGGATTTCCAGCCCGACGCCGTGGCCGAGGGAGTGGATGAATCCGCGCTCTTCCCCGGGCGGTTCGAGGTGCGTGTCGTAGCCGGCGTCGGCGAAGTGGCGTTCGACGGCGCGTTGCAGGTCGGAGCCCTTCGCGCCGGGACGGATCAGGGAGAGCGCGAGCCGCTGGGCGCTTTCCACGGTCGCGTGCATGCGTTCCAGCCAGTCCGGGATGCGGCCGCGGACGACGGTGCGCGTGAAATCGCCCCAGTAGCCGGTCGCGCGGCTCCGCGGGAAGATGTCCATGACCACGGGCTGGCCTTCGCGGACGGGGCCGTGGCCTTCGTCGTGGGGGCGCGCCGACTGGGGGCCGACCGCCACGATCAGGCCGTCGCAATCGAAGCCGCCGCGGCGGAGTTCGTCCTCGATGATGCCCTTGAGCCGTTCGGAGGTCAGCAGCTTGCCTTCGAGGGAGAGGCGTCCGTCGCGCCCGATGGTGCTGTCGCGCATGGCCCCGGCGGCGAGCCGGAAGGCCCGTACCGCCGCCCGTTGGGCGGCCGCGATGTGCGCGAGTTCGTCTTCGCGCTTCGCGGCGCGCTCCGGGAAGGCCCCTCCGCGGGCGATGCGCACGCGCACCCCGGCCGCTTCGAGGTCGCGCGCGGGACCGACGGGGAAGTCGCGCGAAACCTCGACCGAGCGGACGCCCAGTCGGGCGAGCCACGCCGGAGCCGCCGGTTTGCCGGGGGCGACGCCGAGGGCTTCGCGCGTCCAGACCTTCGCTTCCGGGCAGGCCGCCGATGCGCGGGCGGCCTCCAGGGGCGAGACGAGGAAGTGCTTTTCGCCGTTCCGCACGAGCAGGAGGAACGGATCGGGGGCCGCGAATCCGGTGGCGTAGCGGATGTCCGGGATGTCGGCGCCTTGGGCGTAGAGGAGGCGGGGGGGCTTGCGTGGCGTTGTCATGGGCGGCATCCTACGCCGCGGGGGAAGGCTTGGCAAAGGGGAAAAGCGGCTTGGGTGGAAGGGACTTGGCGACTTGCGACTTGCGACTTGGATTGCCCGGAGGGCACCCCAGGCACCCCACAAGTCGCAAGTCGCAAGTCGCCAAGTCCCCTCCCCTCACTCCGCCCTCGTCCCGTCGCATTCCGGCCAATTCCGGCATCCCCAGAAGGGCTTGCCGGCGTTGCGCCCCTTCTTGGCGAGGACCCGCCGCATCGGGCCGCCGCATTTGGGACACGGCGGAGCGTTCTTCTCCCCGCCGTCCGCCGCGGGGGCGCGCTCCGCGTCCCGCGCCTCGATGCGGGCGCGGCTCATGCGTTCGGTGAAGCCGCCGGCCTGCGTGAAGGTCTCCGCCGTCTTCTCCATCTGGCGACGCAGCAGGGCCGACGCGCGGTCGATGCACAGCAGGATGCCGTTCGCGGCCGCCTCCGGGTCCTCCGGCTCCAGGACCGGGGCGAAACGTTCCCTCATCCGCAGAAAATGCACGCCGAAGGCGTGCCGCGCATCCCCGCCGTCCGGCACGAACGGCTCGAACCGCAGCGCCCGGAACGCCTCCGCCCCGGGCGACGTCTCGCTCCACGGCGCCGCATGGCGTCCCAGCAGATACGCCTCGTAGTCGCCGGCGAGCTCCTGGAGGCTGGCCTTCGCCACGTCGAGCAGGCGCAGCTCCGTCTCGGCCGACGTGCCGGCGCGCGACGACGCCTCGACCAGGTTCTGGCGCGCCGACCGCGCCGCACCGACCATCTGGCCGACCGTCTTGCCCAGCGGATCGTTCCGGTAGTCGAAGTTCCTCGCGCAGAACGTCTCCGTGGCGTGGTAGGCCAGGCAGGTGAAGCCGAACGAGAGCATCTTGCGGTAGCCGCCGTAGGGGGCGATGATTGCGGTCATGGGGGGGATCCTTTCGGCAGCGCTCCTACGCCTTGGGGAAGGGCGTGTCACGCAAAAAACGACTTGGCGACTTGCGACTTGCGACTTGGGTTGCCCAGAGGGCTTCCCAGGCACTCCCCAAGTCGCAAGTCGCCCCTCCCCTTGCAAAATCCCCCCCGCCCGCTACAATGCCCTCCGCAATGCATCCCACCCCCCAATCCCCCAGGAGGCCGTCCCGTGAGTGATTTTTCCGTCGTATGGGTCGCGTGCGGCACGCTGCTCGTGCTGATCGCGATGCTGCTGTCCAACGTCTGCCGGCGCATCCGCGTGCCCTACACCATCGCGCTCGTCGTCGTCGGCATGCTGCTCAACGAAATCGGCGAGCACATGCCGCGGCTCGCGGTGCTGGACACGCTGCACCTGACGCCGAACTTCACGCTCTACATCCTCCTGCCGACGCTGATCTTCGACGCCGCGCTGCATCTGGACGTCCGCGGCATCCTGCGCAACGCGCTGCCGATCCTGCTGCTGGCGATACCGGGCGTCATGGTCGTCACGGCGCTCGTCGGGCTCGGCCTCGCCCGCTGGACCCCGCTCGGGCTCAACGCGGCGATGCTGTTCGGCGCGCTGATCTCGACGACCGACCCGGTGGCCTGCATCGCGCTCTTCAACGAAATCGGCGCCCCGCCGCGCCTGACGCTGCTGGTCGACGCGGAGAGCCTGTTCAACGACGCGACGGCGATCGTCATGTTCGACCTGGTCTCGGCGATCGTCGCCTCCAGCCTGCTGCTGCCGGACCCGGCGGCGGCGTGGAACCTGCACACGCTCGCGCACGTGCCGCTGGACTTCCTGTGGATCTTCTTCGGCAGCGCCCTGGTGGGGGCGGCGGTGGGGCTGGCGGTGATGCTGCTGATCCGCGTGACCCGCGGCGACATGCTGGCGGAGATCGGCCTGACGACGGTGCTCGCCTACGCGGCCTTCACCCTCGCCAACAACTACCTCGGCCTCTCCGGCGTGATGGCCGCGTGCGGCGCGGGCCTGGCGGTGAAGGCGACCCGCGAATGGCTCTCGCCGGAAACCCGCACCTACCTCCACGACTTCTGGGGCTTCGCCTCCTACATGGCGAACAGCGTGATCTTCCTGATGCTGGGCCTGACGGAATCCTACCTCATCCGCGACATGGGCCGCCTGGCGACCGTCGCCGCGCCGCTGGCGGTGGCCGTCGGGCTGGTGCTGGCGACGCGCGTGCTGATCGTCGGTGGCAGCGCGTCCCTCTGCAACCTCGTCGCCCGCAAACGCAACCGCCCCGGCGACGCCATCCCGCCGCCCATGCAGGCGGTGATGGCCTGGAGCGGCCTCCGCGGCGCCCTGCCCATCGCGCTGGCGCTGTCCATCCCCGCCACCCTCAT